>DASXCV010000355.1:0-44577 GCA_036491015.1 Thermoleophilaceae bacterium
TTGCCGAGGTCGGTGACCGAGATCTGGGCGAGGCCGGAGAGCTTGTCGAGCAGCTGGTCGCGCTGGTCGAGCAGGTCGTTCGGCTGGTCGCCGGAGGCCACGGACTTCTTGATCGCCGAGTTGAGGTTGGCGATCTGCGCGACGTCGAGGGCCACCTCGCCGTTCGGCGACGCGGTGAGCGAGTTGTACTGGGCCTGCGCCTGAGTCGAGGCGGTCGAGAGCTGCGAGTCGAGCTGGTTCAGCGAGTCGCTCAGCGTGGCGGCCTTGTCGATCAGCGCCTGCTGCGGGGCGGTGGCCGTGGGGTCGTTGTTGTTGGCCACGTCGGACCAGGCGCTCCAGAAGGCCGCGAGCTGAGACGAGATGCCGGTGTCGCCGGGCTCCTGGAGACCGGTCTGCACCTGAGTCAGCGCCGTGTCGGTGGTCTGCTGCGCGCCGAGCTGCATGTTCTGCGCGCGGTACTGAAGATCGAGGAACTGGTCGCGGATGCGGCTGTAGCCCTGGACCGTCACGCCGCTGCCGATCGAGGCGAGCGTGGCGAGGTTCGCGCCGTCGGTCACCTGGAGCGCGGCGGACGCGCCGAGGATCGCCTGCTGGCGCGAGTAGCCGGGCGTGTTCGCGTTGGCGATGTTGTGGCTCGTGACGTCGAGCGAGTTCTGCTGGGCAACCAGCCCGCGCAGGGTGGTCTCGAGTCCGAAGAAGCTGGAGATTCCGCCGGCCATGACTTACGCCTTCAGGTTCAGGACGTGGTGGCTCGCCGTGCTGGGCGCGGGGCCGGTCGGGCGGTAGCCCGGGGCCTCCGGCTCGCGGCCGAGAAGACGAGTGAGGTGATCGAGGAAGGCGAGCTCCTGACGCATGAGCGCGCGGTTGATCCCGTGCTCTCGCGATACCTCGTCGAGGAGTCCGCGCAGCTCGGCGCTCCGCTCACGCGCGTTGTCGGCGGTGGCGGGGGTCATAAGGCTGGTCATCGCCTCGAGCGTCACGGCGGCCGCCGGGATGGCGAGCATCGCGCCGGCACGCACGAGCAGGTCGGTGCGCTCGCCCTCGAGCCGGCCGCGCAGGTCCATCTCGGTCTTGATGTCCGCAAGGCGCGCGAGCACGTTCTCGACGTCGCGCGAGCGGATCGCCGAGCCCTGGGCGAGGATCGAGCCGAGCAGGCGGCGCGCGGACTCGATCTGCGCACCCAGGTGGATGAGCACGTCGCGCTCGAAGGGAGACTGCGTGTGGGTGATGAGGTTGGCGCTCACGACTGGCTTTCCTGCGCCTTCAGCGACTGGTAGAGGTTGTCCGCTAGGCCAGTGCCGCCGCCCGAGAGCATCGCGTTGGCGAGCTGGTCGGGCAGCATCTGGCTGTAGGCCTGCGTCACGGCGTCAGACCCGTCGTCGCTCGTGTCGTCGGAGTCGTCGCTCGAGTCCGAGCCGTCGTCCCCGTTCTGTGTCGTGTCGACCATCGACTGCGTGAGCTGCGTGAGCAGCTGCCGCTCGAAGCCGAGCGCGGCCTGGTAGGTCTGCTTGTCCTTGTCGGTCCCGTTGCGGACATCCGCGGGAAGGGACGTCTCGGGCACGACCGGCAGGCCGCTGAGCGAGTCCGAGGTCGACGACAGGGAGCTGAGAGCGTCGTTCGAGAACGAGCTCGAGAGCGGATCGATCGTCATTGCTTGACCCCGTTGGCGATGCTGGCCATGTCGTCCTGCATCTGGATGGCCTTGCTTGCGAGTTCGAAGCTCCGCTGCGCGTCCATCATGTCGACCATCGCGTCGCCCATGTCGACGTTGGAGCCTTCGAGGTACCCCTGCTGAAGAGTTGAGCCGTTGACCGCGCGCGGCGTGCCGCTCTTGGCGTTGGCGGTGAAGAGGTTGTCGCCGGTCGGCGTGAGCGCCTCGGGAGAGGGCACGGTGACGAGCTGGAGCTTGCCGAGCTGCTTGCCGGCGGCGCTGACCGTGCCGTTGGCCGAGATCGTCACCTGGCCGGCGCTCACGCCCTTCGGCACCGAGATGCCGGGCTGGAGGCGCAGGCCGTCGGAGGTCACGAGCTGGCCGGCGCTGTCGAGGTGGAACGAGCCGTCGCGCGTGAGCGCGCTCTGCCCGTTGGCGGTCCGGACCTGGAAGAAGCCCTGACCCTGGATCGCGACGTCGAGCGGGTTGCCCGTGCTCTGGAGCGCTCCCTGGTCGAGCGTGCGCCCGAGCTGGGTGGCGGCGGAGCCTGCGCCGACGTCGACGCCCTGGCCGGCCGCCGAAGTCGCCTGCGTGTAGAGCAGGTCGCGGAAACCCACGCGCACCTTCTTGTAGCCCGTCGTATCGACGTTGGCCAAGTCGTTGGCGACAGCATCCATGTGCTGCTGCTGTGCCGCCATTCCTGCGGCGGCGGAGTAAAGGCCCTCCAGCATTACGAATTCCTTTTACGGGGATCCGGAACGCGGCTTCTGCAAAGGCAGTCCAGCCGTGAACCTGTTGGTCAGCCGAGGTAATCGACCGGTCGGGTCCGACCTTTAGGCCGAATTTGCGAGGCTTTAGCCGCTTAGGCTGGGCACCGAGGAGACGGCCTTCTGGAGCGTCTCGTCGATGGTGTGAATGGCCTTCTGGCCGGCCTCGTACGAGCGCTCCGAGGTGATCATGTCGATCATCGCCTCGGCCGGGTCGGTGCCCGAGGACTCGAGCGCCCCGCTCTGGACGGTGCCGGTGGCCTTGCCCGTGCCGCGGCCCGAGAACATCGAGTCGCCGATCTTCTTCGGGTTGGTCACGTTGAAGACGCCGGGCGTGCTGTTCGCGGTGCCGTCGGCCTTGACCGTGATCGGCCGGCCGTTCTGGCCGAGCACCGAGTTGCCGAGCGAGTCGGTGAGGGTGCCCTTGGCCGAGCGCATGAACTGGCCGTCGCGCGTGTAGCGGATGCCCTGAGGAGTCTGGAGCTCGAAGAAGCCCTGACCCTCGATGGCGAAGTCGAGTGGCTCGCCCGTCGAGCGAACCGGTGCGGAGGTGAGGTCGGTGACGGTCTTGGCGATCGTCACGCCCTCGCCGATCGGGCCGACCACCTGGCCGGTCACGCTGTTCTGAAGCAGCATGTCGCCGAAGCTGCGCTGACTCGAGCGGTCGGCCTTGTAGCCGGGGGTGGAAGCGTTCGCGAGATCGTTGGAGATCTGGTTCTGGCGAACCTGTTCAGCGATCATCCCCGATGCGGCGATGTAGAGCCCGCGTTCCATCGGCTGGGTGATCGGCCATCCGTCAACATCCTTGAGGTGCAGGTTTTCCTCGACCCGGCGATCCTCAAGGCGGAGATCCCCCAACTCGTGCTGCGGCCGGGCATGACGCTGGCCGCGCGCGTGGCCGAGCGGCAGGGTCCGCGCGGCATCCTGATGATCGCGAATGCCGCCCTGGTGGCGGAACTGCCGGACGAGGTGAAGGCCGGGGACACGCTGCGCCTGCGCGTGCAGGAGACGAGCGCGGACCGCGTGGTGATGAAGCTCGAGCCCGAGACCGCACAGGCCCAGCAGCCGCAGCTTCCGGTGCCGGTGCCGCTGCCAGGCGGCCTCCAGGCGCACCTCCATGTGGACGAGCGCGAGGCCGAGGGGCGACGCGGCGGCGAGCAGGCCGCGGTGGCGATCAGCTACCGCTCGCCGCAGCTCGGCGCGATCGACTTCCGGCTGGCGCTCCAGGGCGGGAACCTGACCGCGCACGTGAAGGCGGCCCATGGCGTACCGCACGAGCTGGCGGCCGGGCAGGCCGAGGAGCTCCGCGACGCCCTCAACCGCGCGACCGGCAAGGCGATCCAGCTGACCGTCTCGCCCCGCCACGACCCCTTCGACGCCTATGCCTGAACGGCGGAGGAGCGCAGCAGCCCTCCGCTACGAGGAAGGCGCAACCGCCCCGAGGGTCACAGCAGCAGGCCGCGGGCTGATCGCGGAACAGATCCTCGAGGAGGCGAGAAAAGCCGGGGTGCCGATCCGCCAGGACAAGGCGCTGGCGGAGGCACTCTCGGGGTTGGAGCTGGGAACCGATGTCCCGGAGGAGCTGTGGGTCGCGGTGGCGCAAGCGCTGGCGTGGGCCTACCGGCTCGATCTCCGGGCTCGCCGGTGATCGCGCGGCTCGCCTACCGCTGGCAATAAGGGCAGACTCCTGCCGCCGCTGTGGCATCTGGGTGTTGCTGAGCAACAGCCGGGTGGGATTGCTTGCCCGCGATGAGGGAGCGATCCCATTCTGGTGCCCATATAGGGCACTCAACCGGGATTGCCTCGGTTGGAGCCGATGGCGGTGAGCGCAAACGAAAGGGCCGGCGCGAACGCCGGCCCTATGACCTATGACCTATGCCCTATGACCAACCAGCTGGCCGGGCTAGGCAACCTCGGAGAACAGCGACGCCTCTCCGGACAGCTGGTCCTTCAGCTTCCTCTTCAGATGCCCATGGATCTGGCAGACGCGGCTCTCGGACACGCCGAGCACGTCGCCGATCTCGCGGAGGGTCAGGTTGTTGACGTAGAGCAGGACGGCGACTTCGCGCTCGCGGTCCGGGAGCTTGGCGAACGCGACCCGGAACTTCTCCTTGGCCTCGGTGGCCGCCGAAGCATGCTCGGGGTCGAGTCGGTGGTCGTCTGAGACGAGGGTGTCGATGCGCTCCACCGTGGTCTCCTCGTCGCTGATCACGAGCGTGTTCAGCGAGGTGACCTCGGACGCGGAGATCTCGTGCTCGCGGGTGGCGAGCTCCTCGGGCGTGGTGGCCAGCGCGTCGGCCAGCTCCTCGCGGGTGGGACGGCGGTTGTGGAGCGCGATGAAGCTCTCGCGCGCCCTTGCGATGTCACGCTCCCAGCGGCGGAGCGAGCGCGGAGCCCAGTCCTGACGGCGCAGCTCGTCGAGCACGGCGCCGTGGATCCGGGTCCACGCGAACTGCTCGAGCGTGGCGCCCTTCTCCGGGTCGTAGCGGTCGATCGAGTTGATGAGGGCCTCAAGGCCACACGAGATGAAGTCCTCCACCTCGCAGCGAGCCGGAAGCTCGCGGATCTTCTTGTAGACGATGTACTTGACCAGGGGGGCGTAGGTCATGATCAGGCGGTCGCGCAGACGGGGGTCGTTGGACCTGCGGTACTCCTGCCAGAGCTTGAGAGCGTCGTCTGGAGAGATGCGGCGGCGGCTCTTACCGTCAGTTTGCATGGGTTCAAAAACTCCTTTGAGTCCAGTTTTCCCCTGCCAGAGGGACGAGTGGGACGGGATCTGGTGGCCCGCTGCCTGGGCCAAGGGCGTCCCCTGACTGCCGGGACAAGGCTGTATCGGCGGTGGTGTACCCGGTCTTCATCCCTCGATCGTGGTAACTCGGGTCGAAAGCTTGTCCAGGAGTTCAGATTTGGCTCCACGGGCCGATGACGGGGGCGTCCGTTCCTCACGTAGGAGATCCCTCGCATGGCACTTCGCCTCACCACCGCATCCGCTCCGAAAGTCGCTACCCGCTCCCCGGCGGAGTTGGCCGCGCTCGCGCGGACCTACCTGCTCAAGGGCGACCTCAACGCGTACCGCCGGCTGTTCGAGGATGTGAAGGACGAGCCGGACCGCCACCGCCGCTTCCGCGCGCGCACGACGCTGCTCGAGACCGGGCTGGTGCTCGTCAAGGAGGTCCCGCAGAAGACTGTCGCCTCGACCCTCCTCAGCATCTGCCGCTCCGGTGTCGAGATCCTCGAGGAGGAGGCACGCGAGCCCGTGCTACTCAACTACGTGGGCGTCGCGTTCTACGAGCTCGGCGCGCTCGGCCCGGCCGAGCAGCTCTTCAAGAGCGCCCGCCGACTCGACTCCGAGCTTCCGCACGTGAGCCGCAACCTCGAGGAGATCGCGCGCCGCCGCCGTGGCAAGGTCGATCTGCTCTCCCAGCTTCCCCCCACGATCACCCTCGCCGTGCCGCCGCTGGCTCGCCGCGTGGAGAAGATCGCCTCGCGCGCCCGCGCGGCAGAGGGCATGACGATCAGCCTCGTGATGATCGTGAAGGACGAGGAGGAGATGCTTCCGCGCTGCCTCGAGTCGATTCACGACATGGTCGACGAGATGGTCATCGTCGACACGGGCTCGAGCGACCGCACCGTCGAGATCGCCGAGTCGTTCGGCGCGAAGGTCCTCCACCACGAGTGGACCGGCGACTTCGCCGAGGCCCGCAACGTCTCGCTCGAGGCGGCCACCGGCGACTGGTTCATCTACCTGGACGCGGACGAGGTCCTCGTGCGCGAGGACGCCCACCGCCTGCGCGAGCTGGCCGGCCACGTGTGGCGCGAGAGCTTCTTCTTCGTCGAGACCAACTTCACCGGCGACCTCGACGACGGCATGGCGGTGAACCACAACACGCTGCGCATGTACCGCAACCGTCCCGAGTACCGCTTCGAGGGGCGCATCCACGAGCAGCTCGCCCACGCGCTGCCGGCCGGCCAGCCGGAGCGCCTCGAGCAGCCGACCGTGCGTATCGAGCACTACGGCTACCTCGGGGCCGTGCGTGACGCCAAGGAGAAGTCGCGCCGCAACATCGAGCTGCTCGAGCGTCAGCTCGCCGACGGGGACCAGACCTCCTTCCTCTGCTTCAACCTGGGCTCCGAGTACGCGGCCGCGGGCGACGCCGCGCGCTCGCTGATTCAGTTCGAGCGCTCCTGGGAGCTGCTCGAGAACGATCCGGAGAAGACCTCCTACGGGTTCGTGCCGTCGCTGACCAACCGCCTCGTGAAGGCGCTCCGCACGACGGGCGACTTCAAGCGCGCGGTCCAGATCGCCGACGAGGGGCTCGCGCTCTTCCCGGGCTTCACCGACCTCGTGCTCGAGCAGTCGCTGTGCGCCCGCGAGCAGGGCGACAACGCGACGGCCGCCGAGCTACTCGAGCGCTGCCTCGAGATGGGCGACTCGCCGAGCCGCTACTCGCCGATGGTCGGCGCGGGCAGCTACTTCGCGCTTGGTGTGCTGGCCGACGTCCGCAACCGCCAGGGCGACTTCCCGGCCTCCCAGCAGCTGCTGGTCGAGAGCCTGGAGGCGCATCCGGGCTACCTCGGCGCCGTCCACCCGCTGGCCGCGGTGATGCTGCGGCAGGACGTGGCGCCCGAGGAGGTCGCCGCGACGGTCGAGTCGATCGTGGCCAAGGTCACGCCGAACGTTCACTTCATGCTCGGCAGCGCGCTCTACGAGCAGCGTCACGCCGAGGCCGCCGAGCTGCAGTTCCGCGCGCTGCTCGACAAGCAGCCGTCGAGCGACCCCGCTCGCGTCGCGCTGTCCGAGACGCTCCTGTCCCAGTGCCGCTGGGCGGACGCGGCCGAGGCCGCCGCCGGCGTCGAGGACACGAGCGGTTACGCCCACGTGGCGCGCCGCAGCGAGCTGTTCGCGCGCATCATGGACCGCGACTCAGAGGGCGCGCGCACGGCGCTCGAGCAGGGCAAGGAGATCGAGATGTCGCCCGCCGACCTCGGCTTCTTCCGCGCCTGGCTCGGTCTGCGTGACGGTCAGCCGGCGCCCGAGAAGCTGCCGATCGACACCGCCGTACTGCTCACGATCACCCTCGAGGCCCTACTACGCGTGCGCGAGGTACAGGCGTTCGCCGAGCTGCTCCCGCTCGTGGAGAAGATCGGCCTGCCCTGGCGCGAGCAGCGCGAGCTGCTCGGCGGCATGTACCTGCGCCGCGGCTTCCTCGAGTCGGCCGGCGACGAGTGGGTGGCAGTCGTCAAGAACTCCGGGCCCGACGCTCGCGCCCTGTTCGGGCTGGCGCAGGTTGCGGCCGCGCGCGGCCTCTACGAGGACGCGACCCTCCTCGCCGAAGAGGCCCGCGGACTGGAGCCCGAGCACGCCGGCGCGGAGCTGCTGCTCGGCGCGATTGCCGCGGCCGCCTGAGATGGCGGTCTCAAGTTTCTCCGCCGGAGACCGAATAAACCCGGCAGACCACAGAGGTCTAGGCCTTAGGCCGATTGTCAGAGCCCTCGCAAGGAGGCGTATTAAATGAGCTTCGAAGTGCCCCCAGTCACCGGCGTGGAGCCGTCACTGTCCACGCCCACGACACAGCGCACGGACAAGCCGCTAGCCGCGACCACCAGGGAGGACGACGCGGTGCATGTGGACATGATCCCGGCGAGCCCGCCCGCCGAGCTGCACGACCAGATCGACGCCGCTTCGCAGCGCGTGGACGATCTGCAGGCCAAGGGCCGCGAGCTTCACTTCTCGCTCGACGAGAGCTCGAAGCGCGTGGTTATCGAGGTGCGCGACACGAAGGGCAACGTGCTCAGCACGATCCCGCCGTCGAAGGCGCTGGACGTGGTGTCCGGCGGAGACCTGGACTAGGAAGGCGCTCCGGTGTCCACCAGCTCCACTCCCAGCCTCGCACTCACCGGACTCGCGTCAGGCCTCGACACGGGCTCGATCGTGTCCGAGCTGATGCAGGTCAACTCGCTGCCCGAGGTTGCCCTGAAGAACCAGCAGACGCAGGTCCAGGCGCGGCAGGCCGCGCTGACCAGCATCGAGACCGAGCTTCAGAACCTGAAGGACGCGGCCGACGCCCTGTCCGACCCGTCGCTCTTCGGCGAGACCCAGACCGTCGACTCGAGCGACAGCACGAAGATCACCGCCACGCGCGTGTCGGGCGCCGGCACCGGCGGCACGCAGCTCGTGGTGTCCCGCCTCGCGAGCTCGCAGACGCGGACCTACGGCTACACGCCGAACGCGAGCGACACCGTGCTCGACCTCGGCTCGGGCGCGCCCAAGCTCACGATCCCCGCGGGATCGAGCATCGACAACGTGGTGAGCTCGATCAACTCGGCGAGCGGCCTGCCCGTGTACGCCGCTTCGATCAGCGACCCGAACGACCCGACCGGCACCAACAAGCTGCTCGTGCTGTCGAGCAAGCAGCCGGGCTCGGGCGGCGACTTCTCCCTGGCTTCCGACTCGACGGCCGGACTGTCCGAGATCGCCTCGGACGCGAAGGCGCACGCCGCCAGCGGCGCGTCGCAGTCCTTCGACTACACGGCCGATCCCGCCAACCCGACGACGATCAACATCAACGGGACGGACGTCGCGGTCGACCCGAACACCTCGATCGACGACCTGATCACCGACATCAACAACACCGCCGGCGTGGGCGCCCAGGCCTCGAAGGACTCGAATGGCAAGCTCGTGCTCACGAGCAGCACGCTCGGGGCGAGCAGCAGCCTGAGCGTGACCGGCACCCAGCTCTCGAACCCGAGCGCCGTCACGGCCGGGCAGGACTCCACGCTCACGAACCTGAACGCGGCCTACTCGGTGGACGGCGGCCCGACGCGCTACGCCACCTCGAACACGGTCACGGACGCGATTCCCGGCCTGTCGCTCACGTTCAAGTCCACGAACGTCGACCCGGTGACGATCATCGTCGGCTCGCCGGCCGCCGACGAGAACGCGATCTCGAGCAAGGTCCAGGACTTCGTCGACCAGTACAACACCGTGATGGACGACCTCAACACGAAGCTCACCGAGCAGCCGGTGGCGAACGCGTCGGGCAGCGACCTGACCAAGGGCCTCTTCTTCGGCGATCCGCTGCTCGAGAACATCCAGGACGGTCTGCGCAACATGGTGGGTAGCCCGATCGGCAGCAACCCGAGCATGAACCTGCTGTCCGAGATCGGCCTGTCCACCGGCGCCACCACCGGCGACGGCACGATCGACCAGGATTCGGTCGACGGCAAGCTCACGCTCGACACCGACACGCTCACCTCCGCGCTCGAGAACAACCCGGATCAGGTGAAGAGCCTGCTCGGCGCCTCGATCGGCGGCAACGGCTTCGGCCAGGCGTTCGACGCGCTGATGTCCCCGGAGCTCGACCCGGGCGGAGACTTCGATTCCCAGCAGACCCAGTCCGGCGACGAGCTCAGCGAGCTCGCCAACCAGATCTCCGACATGGACGAGAACCTGCAGGAGACCCAGCAGCGGCTCCAGGCTCAGTTCACCGCCATGGAGACCGCGCTGTCGGCGAGCCAGAGCCAGCAGCAGTGGCTCACCGGCGAGATCAGCTCGCTCGCCGCCAACGACTGATCCGGGCTCAAAAAAGGCGGCCCCTGGCCGACTACTGAGGCGATCCCTCCCACGAACGGAGTAAGGCCTCGATGAACCCGACACTCGCCCCTCAGGCGTACAAGGAGAGCGCGATTCTCACCGCTCCGCCGGAGCGCCTCGTTGTGATGCTCTACGACGGGATTCGCCGCTTCCTGTACCAGGCGACCGTCGCCATGCGCGAGGGCGACATCGAGCAGAGCAACAACCGCATGCAGCGCGCGGAGGCGATCATCGACGAGCTGAACACCACGCTCGACATGGACGCCGGTGGTGAGGTGGCCTCCAACCTGCGCGCGCTCTATCTCTTCAGCAAGCGCCACCTGATGCAGGCCCGCATCAAGCGGAGTCCTGAGATGGTCGAGGAGGTCTCGAGGATCCTCGACAACGTGGGGGACGCATGGCGGCAAATCGCCGGAGCCTGACCAGCGGCTACGAGCAGCTCGCCGAGCTGGCGGACGCCGAGCTCGCGCTCGTCCGCGCGGGCGACTTCGAGCGGCTCGCCGAGATCGACGAGCGCCGCCGCAAGCTGATCGCCGGCCTGCCCGAGCAGCCGCCCGAGGACGCCTGGCCCGCGCTCGACCGCACCGCCGAGCTCCAGCGCCGCGTGTCCGCCGAGCTGGCCAAGGCGATCGCAATCACCCGTCAGCAGCTGAACCGCTTGGACCGCGGCCGGAGTGCGGTGCGCGGCTACGCGCCGGCGCTCGAGCGCCGCAAGCTGGTCGACAGCGCCGGCTAGACGGCCGCGCGTAGGGAGTAGGGAGTAGGGAGTAGGGAGTAGGGCGTAGGGAGTAGAGAGCGGCGGTTGGCGTGCTCTCCCTACTCCATACCCCGAACTCCCTACCGGCCTAAAGCTCCACCCCGCTGTGCCGACTACCCCAGGCGACCCCAATGGATTGGTGGTCGGCGAGCTCATGGATGGGCGCATGAAAGGCATCCGTCCCTATGTCTCTGTTCGACAACACCGATCTCATGCTCAACGCGGCCATTCGCGGCTCGGGCCTTCGCCAGACGGCGCTGGCCCAGAACGTCGCGAACGCGAACACGCCCGGCTACCAGCGCAAGGACGTGGACTTCGAGTCCGCCCTCAGCGCGGCGATGGCCGACGGGCAGAACCCTGACACGCTGCAGTTCGGCGTCCAGACGGACGCCTCGGCTCCAATGCAGCCGGACGGCAACAGCGTGGACATCGACACCGAGTCCTCGAAGCTCGCCGAGAACGGCCTCGACTACGAGTCGCTGATCACGGTGGCCAAGGGCCGCTTCGACATCCTCAAGTCCGCGATGGGAGGCTAGTCATGGGCATCTTCGACGCGCTCGACATCTCCGGCAGCGCGCTCAGCGCCGAGCGCCTGCGGATGGACGTCACCTCCGAGAACCTCGCCAACGCGCAGACCACGCGCGGCGCGAACGGCCAGCCCTACCGCCGCAAGGAGGTCGTTCTCCAGGAAGTCGGCGACAACTCCAGCTTCGGCGCGACGCTCGCCGGCGTCATGGGCACGAACAGTCCCGAGGAGGCCCCGGGCGGGGTCACCGTCGCCGGCATCACCGAGGACAAGAGCCAGGGCCAGCTCGTCTACGACCCGGGCCACCCGGACGCGAACGCGCAGGGCTACGTCCGCATGCCGAACGTCGAGCCCGTCGAGGAGATGACCGACCTCATCACCGAGTCGCGCTCCTACGAGGCCAACATCACCGCGATGTCCACCGCCAAGTCCATGTACACGAAGACGCTCGACATCCTCCGCTGATGGCTCTTCCGATCGACCCCACAATGCTCACGAACGGCGCGGAGTGGCAGATCCAGGCGCCGACCGTCGGCAACTCCGGCGTGGCGCAGCCGAGCGGCGGCCAGAGCTTCGGCGGCGCGCTGACACAGGCCATCCAGGGCCTCTCGAGCGAGCAGACGCAGGCGACGGACGCCTCGCAGTCGCTCGCGGCAGGCACCGCCACGGACCCGTCCTCGGTCGTCATGGCGGTCGAGCGCGCACAACTCTCGATGCAGTTGGCCTCGCAGATTCGCACGAAGGCCGTCGAGGCCGAATCGGACATCTTCCACACACAGGTCTAGGTAAATGGGAACCCTCCTCCAGAACACGAGCACCAAGGGCAAGATCGGCATGGCGGCCGCGGCCGTCGGCGTGCTGCTTGTCGCGGTCCTCCTCATGAAGATGGCGACGTCGCCGAGCTACTCGACGATCTCGACCGGCATCGACCCCGCACAGACGGGCAAGATGACCGCGGCCCTCGACACGAAGGGCATCAAGTGGAAGCTCGTGAACAACGGCACCGGCATCGCCGTGGACTCGGGCCAGACCGCCTCCGCGCGCGTCGCGCTCGCCGAGCAGGGCCTCCCGCAGAGCGGCCAGGCCGGCTTCGAGCTGTTCGACAAGCAGAAGCTCGGCGCCTCGAACCTCCAGCAGCAGGTGACCTACCAGCGGGCACTCGAGGGCGAGCTGTCCCAGACCATCGGCCAGGTGCAGGGCGTGACCGGCGCGCAGGTGAACCTGGTGCTCCCGCAGGAGCAGCTCTTCAGCGACGCGAACTCGACCGCCAAGGCCTCCGTGCTGCTGAACACCGCCGGCACGCCGCTCGACCCGAACGCCGTGCGCGGCATCGCGCAGCTCGTGGCCGGCGGGGTGCAGGGCCTCTCGCTCCCGAACGTCTCGATCACAGACAACAGCGGCCAGCTCCTGTGGCCGACGAGCGACAGCCTCGGCGACGGTCCGGGCGCGAGCCTCAAGGAGGCCGCCCAGAACCGCTACGACCAGCAGCTCGGCGCCCAGCTCCAGGCGATGCTCGACCAGTCGGTCGGCAGCGGCAAGGCGAGCGTGCAGGTGAACGCCGACCTGAATGTCGACCAGACGACGAAGGACGCGCTCCTCTACGCGAAGAAGGGCGTGCCGCTGACGCAGGCGAAGACGACCGAGAAGCTCAAGGGCTCAGGCGCCGCGAGCGGCACCTCCGGCACCGGCTCGAACATCCCGAGCTTCAACGCCGGCACGACGTCGGGCAGCGGCAACAACTACAACAACAACGTCCTCAACACCACCTACGGGGTCAGCAAGACGGTCTCGCACACCAAGGTGGCGCCCGGCACGGTGAACAAGCTCGACGTGGCCGTGCTCGTGGACAAGTCCGTCCCGCCGGCCACGGTGGCGCAGCTCCAGTCGGCACTCGGCTCCGCCGCGGGCATCACGCCCAAGCGCGGTGACGCGATCACCGTGAGCCAAGTGGCGTTCGCCAAGCAGGCCGCGCCGACCACGCCGAAGACCCCGATCAACCCGATCGGCTACGCCAAGTACGTCCTGATGGGGCTCGCCCTCCTGGTGTTCCTCTTCTTCATGTCGCGCCACCTCAAGAAGCGCGAGGACGAGACGCTGATGCGCAAGCCCACGTGGCTGAACGAGATCGAGGCGCCCACGTCGCTCGCCGAGCTCGAGGCCAGCACCGAGGCCGCCGCGATCCCGGTGGGGGCGGGCCAGTCGCCCACCCGGAAGGGAGTGCAGGAGCTGGCCGAGCGGTCCCCGGACCGGGTGGCCGAGCAGGTTCGCATGTGGATGAACGAGGGCTAGCGCGATGAGCGAGGCTCTCGAGAACATCCCCACGGGCGCGCTCACCACGTCCCCGGACAAGCTCAGTGGCCGCCAGAAGGCCGCCGTGCTGCTCGTATCGCTCGGCGCGCAGCGCGCCTCGGCGGTGTTCAAGCACCTGCGCGAGGGCGAGATCGAACAGCTCTCGCTCGAGATGACGAAGATGGAGTCGGTCCAGCCCGACACTGTCGAGGCCATCTACGACGAGGCCCACGACCACCTGCAGGCGGCGGAGTACATCGCCCAGGGCGGGCTCGACTTCGCGCGTGAGGTGCTGGAGAACTCGGTCGGCGAGGAGCGCGCCCAGGACATCATCGGGCGGCTCTCCGCGATCATCGAGGTGCGCCCGTTCGAGTTCCTGCGGCGCACGCCGCCCGACCAGATCCAGACCTTCCTGGCCGGCGAGTCCACGCAGACGCTGGCGCTCGTCCTCGCCAACATGAGCACCACGATCGGCGCCCAGGTGCTGGCTCAGCTGCCTGCGGAGACCCAGGCGGAGGTGGCGATCAAGATCGCCAGCATGAGCGAGACGAACCCCGAGGTCATCAAGGACGTCGAGGCCGTGATGCGCAAGAAGCTGTCGCTCGTGAAGTCCGAGGACTACGCGGCGTCCGGCGGGGTGAAGGGCCTCGCCGACATCCTCAACTCGGCCGACCGCGCCACCGAGCGCAACGTGATCGAGACGCTCGCCCAGAAGGACGGCCAGCTCGCGGAGGAGATCCGCATGCTGCTGTTCGTCTTCGAGGACATCGTGAAGATCGACGACCGCGGCGTGCAGCTCGTGCTCAAGGACGTCGACCAGAAGGACCTCGCCCTCGCCCTGCGCGGCGTGTCCGAGGAGGTCAAGCAGAGGATCCTCGGCAACATGTCGCAGCGCGGCTCCGAGATGCTCGTCGAGGAGATGGAGTACCAGCCGCCGCAGCGCCGCTCGGTGATCGAGGAGGCGCAGGGCCGCATCGTCGCCACCATCCGCCGTCTCGAGGACGCGGGCGCAATCGTGATCGCGCGCGGTGGCGGCGAAGAGGAGGAGGCTGAGGAACTTGTCTAGCGTGGCCGAGGCGCCCGTGGGCGCCTTCTCCTTCGATCAGCTTCCGCCCGAGCCCGCCGGCGCCCGCCCGGCGGCGGGGCTCGACCCGCGCGGGATGGCCGACGACTTCATGGCCGCCGCCCGCGCGGAGGCAGACGACCTTCGCCACGCAGCACGTCAGCAGGGGTACGAGGAGGGCTACCAGGCCGGCATGGCCGCGGCGCGCGAGGAGCTCGCGCCCGCCACGGCCGCGCTCGGCCAGGCCCTCACCGAGGCGCAGCAGCTGCGCGCCGACGCCGCGGACGCGGTGGAGGCGCGCGCGGTCGAGCTGGCCATCCGGCTCGCCGAGAAGGTGGTGTCGGGCACGATCGAGGCCCAGCCGGAGCGCGTCGTGGACGTGGTCCGCGGAGCGCTGCGCTGCCTCGTCGACCGCGAGCGGGTGACCGTGCAGGTGAACACGCTCGACCTCGAGCTCGTGCGCGAGGCGATCGAGCCGCTCGCGTCCACGCTCGGCGGCATCGACAACATCGAGGTGCAGGAGGACCGCCGCGTGTCCCGCGGCGGCGCGCTCGTGCGCAGCGCCGCCGGCGAGGTGGACGCGAACATCGAGACGAAGCTCGAGCGCGCCCGCGAGGTGCTCGAGGCGGAGCTGCAGCGATGAGCGAGGCGGGGGCGGAGCTCGAGGGCGTTTTCGAGGCGCTCAAGTGGGGTGACCTTCATGCGCGCCGCGGCCGCGTGATCAACCTGATCGGCCTGATCATCGAGGCCACCGGACTCGAGGCCGAGGTGGGGGAGGTGTGCGAGGTCGAGACCGGCCGCAACCGCGAGTCGGTGCCGGCCGAGGTGGTGGGCTTCCGCGACTCGCGCACGCTGCTCATGCCGCTCGGCGAGATGCACGGCATCGGCCCCGGCCGCACCGTCACGCCCACCGGGCGCCAGTTCCGCGTGAACGTGGACGACGAGCTGCTCGGGCGCGTGCTCGACGGCCTCGGCCGCCCGCTCGACTCCCGCGGCGACGCGCCCACCGGCCGCTCGCTGTCCACGATCGCCTCTGCGCCGGATCCGCTCGAGCGTCCCGCCATCAAGGAGCGCGTGTCGCTCGGCGTGCGCGCGCTCGACGCGCTCGTGCCCTGCGGACGCGGCCAGCGTCTCGGCATCTTCGCCGGCTCGGGCGTGGGCAAGTCGTCGCTGATGGGCATGATCGCCCGCTCCACATCGGCGGACGTGAACGTGATCTGCCTGGTCGGCGAGCGAGGCCGAGAGGTGCGCGAGTTCATCGAGCGCGACCTCGGTTCCGCGCTCACGCGCAGCGTGGTCGTGGTGGCCACGTCGGACCAGCCGGCGCTGGTGCGCATCAAGGCCGCCTTCACCGCCACCACGATCGCCGAGTACTTCCGCGACCGCGGCGCGAACGTGATGCTGATGATGGACTCGGTCACGCGCTTCGCGATGGCGCAGCGCGAGGTGGGCCTCGCGATCGGCGAGCCGCCGGCCACGCGCGGTTACACGCCCAGCGTCTTCGCCCTGCTCCCGAAGCTGCTCGAGCGCAGCGGCACCAACCGCAACGGCTCGATCACCGGCCTCTACACGGTGCTCGTGGACGGCGACGACATGAACGAGCCGATCGCCGACGCCGTGCGCTCCATCCTCGACGGCCACATCGTGCTCTCGCGCGACCTGGCCCATGCGAACCACTATCCGGCGATCGACGTGCTCGCCAGCGTGTCGCGCCTCGTCGGCGAGGTCGTGAGCCCCGAGGTGCGCGCCGCCGGCCAGGAGGTGCGCCGCATGATGGCCGCCTACAAGGAGAAGGAAGACCTGATCGCGATCGGCGCCTACCAGCACGGGGCCGATCCCGTGACCGACATCGCGATCGCCAAGCGCGACCCGATCAACGCGTTCCTGCGGCAGACGGTGACCGACGCGAGCACGGCCGAGGACGCGGATGCGCTCCTGATGCAGCTCGGCGAGGTCCCCGAGACCCAGCACCCGGCGCCCGACACGTGGGAAGAGGCGCAGCCGCCGGCGCCCCTCGCGCCGGGCCCGAGTGCCATCCCGCCCCTCCATCTAGCGGTCTAGCTGCCGACTAACGAGGACGGATGACTCCCACACGACACCCACGCGTACGCGAGATCGACTTCCGGCGCCCGTCGAAGTTCAACCGCGAGCAGGTCCGGCGGATCGAGGTCGCGCACGAGAACTTCTGCCAGTCGGCGTCGAGCCGCCTGTCGGCCGAGCTCCGCACGGAGCTCCAGCTCGGCGTGCTCAACACCGACCAGCTTCCGTACGGCGTCGTGATGGCCGAGGAGGTGCCGCGCCAGGCGCTCGTGAACCTTCTGCGCGTCGAGCCGCTCGGCACCGAGGTGGCGCTGATCATGGACCTGCCGTTGGCGCTGGCGCTCGTCGCCCGGCTGCTCGGCGGCCACGGCGGCCCGTCGGGTCAGCCCACGTCGCTCACCGACGTCGAGCTGACGGTGGCCCACCGCGCGGTCACGAGCCTCGTCGAGGCGCTGTCGTCCACCTGGGACGACCTCGCGGCCGTGAACCTCGAGCTGTCCGGCCACTCGATCTCGCCGATGACGGTCCAGATCGTGTCGCCCAACGAGCCCACGCTGCTGCTCAACATCTCGGCAATGATCGACGGGCTCATGTCGATCATGACGCTGGTCATTCCCCACAGCGCGGTGGAGAAGATCATGGCGAAGCTCGAGCAGGGCCACTACGGCCCGGCACTGATCGACGATCAGAGCTCCGCCGCGATGCATGACGCCGTCGGCGACGTGGACATGGAGCTGCGCGCCGAGGCAGGCGCGATCAGCATTCCGCTCGCCGACGTGCTCGGCATGAAGGCCGGCGACGTCGTGCACCTGCGCCGCCCCGCCAGCAAGGGCGTGGTGCTCTACGCCGGCGACGTGGCCGCACACGTGGGCGACGCGGGCCGCAACGGCAACGCGCGCGCCGTGCAGATCCGCCAGCCGTGGGGAGGTGTCTCGTGAGCGAAGAAGAGTCCGCCGTCGGCAGTCCGAACTCCGCAGAGGCGGTGGACGAAGCCGCCACGCCCGCGCCCGAACCCCAGGACCAGTCACCAGTCACCAGTCACGAGTCACCAGATGACCTCGAGCCGGCCCCTGAGCCCGAGCCCGAGCCCGAAATGCCAGACCCGAGCGAGGATCTCGCTCTTCATCTGCTCGACGTGAACGTGCGGCTGTGGGCCGAGCTCGGGCGCGCGCGCCTGCCGCTCGCCGAGGCCGTTTCGCTCGGTGCGGGCGCCATCGTCGACCTCGACACGCAGCCCGAAGATCAGCTTGAGGTGTTCGTGAACGGACTCCCGTTCGCGAAGGCGACCCTGCTTCTGGTGGACGGCGAATGGGCCATCCGCCTGGAGGAGATCGTCGCCACGCCGGCTGCCGTCGAACAGGCGTCCAGCTCAGGTTCAGGAGCCTGAGCGCGAGTCGATCAACCGGATCGTGGACCGTCCCTTCACGTTCAAGCTCGAGCGCGTGCGCGCGCTCAGGGAGCGCAAGGAAGACCTCGCCAAGGAGGAGCTGGCGGCGTCGCTCGCGCTGCGCCTCCGCGGTGAGGCGATGCTCCAGGCTGCCGTCGAGAGCGTCGAGCAGGCCCGCGGCGCTCAGCGCGGTGGCTCGGGCGCGCCGATGACGGCCCAAGACCTTCAGGCCGCGCAGGCCTACCTCGAGCGCACGGAGCGCGAGCACGAGTTCGCCTCGCTCAACCTGGACCGCCAGGACGCCGAGGTGGACATGCGCCGCTCCGCTCTTCAGAACGCCGCGCGCGAGCGCCAGGTGCTGGAGCGCCTCAAGGAGCGCCGCCGCACCGAGCACCGCCGCGAGGCCGACCGCCGCGAGGGCGTGCTGCTCGACGAGATGGCGATCACGATGCATCGTCGCCGTGGAGCGCAGGCCGCATGAGCGTCTCGACCGTGGAAGCCCGCATCTCGCAGCTCGAGGCGATGATCGCCTCGGCCGGCGCCGGCTCGCCGTCGCCCGCCTCGACTTCGACGTCCACGAGCGCCACGAGCTTCGACCAGCAGCTTGCCACCGCCCAGGCCGCGACCGCGACCGACGGCACCAGCTCGACGGCCACCACCGGCACGACCGACAGCGGCTCCGGCAGCGTTCCGTACGAGCAGCTGATCGACACCGCCGCCTCCAAGTACGGGGTCGACCCCGCGGTGCTCAAGGGCCTGATCAAGCAGGAGTCCGGCTTCAACCCGAGCGCCGGCAGCCCCGCCGGCGCCCAGGGCCTCACGCAGCTCATGCCCGGCACCGCGTCCGCCATGGGCGTGACCAACCTTCACGATCCCGCGCAGTCGATCGACGGCGGCGCGCACTACCTGAAGATGCAGCTCGACCGCTTCGGCGGCGACTACAGCAAGGCGCTCGCGGCTTACAACGCGGGCCCGGGCGCAGTGCAGCGTTACAACGGCATCCCGCCGTACGCCGAGACGCAGAACTACGTCAAGAACGTCCTCGCCTTCGCTCAGCAGTACCGCCAGGACGGCGGCACCGCAGCGGTGGCGACTCAGTCCCAGTCCAACTCCTACTCGACGGTTTGACAATGACACCAGAACGCGCAGCCGCCACCGAGGCATTGACCTCGCAACCACCGCCCGGACGGTCTTCCTCTCGGGGGAAACCAGGGGGAACGGGAGATCCATTCGGAACCCTCCTCGACCAGCACCAGGCCCGGACCGCCGATGCGGAAGGCCAGATCAGGAACTCGGACCGCCAGTCGGAGAGTTCGGACGACAACAAGGGCCAGAGGTCGCAGGTCGCCGGTCGGAAGTCCGACTCGGACAGCCACAAGACCAAGGCCACTGACTCCTCGGCGAACTCCGCCAAGGGTCAGCAGGATCCGAACGCTGCTCCGGCCGCCGTTGTAGCGGTCGTCCCGGTGGCTCCGGTGCAGCCGGTCGTCGCTCCGGTGGCTGCCGCTCCGGTCGCCGCCACGCCCGCCGATGCCGTCTCGATCTCGCAGGTGGCCGGGCAGGTCCTGCCGGTTGCCGGCCAGCCCGGCGGCGCGGTAAGCGGCGCGGTGCAGCTCGGCGCCGCCGGCACAGCCACAGCCGTCGCCGGCGCAGTCTCCGGTCCCGTGCCGGGGCCCGACGCTCCGGCGCCGCCGGCACCCGACGTCCCTGCGCCCCAGTCACCGGTCACCAGTCCCCAGTCACCGGTCACGCAGGCCGCGACACCCGCCGTCGAGACCCCGCCGGCTAAGCCAGGCCCCTCGGTCCCGACAGCCGACACCCAGCACCCGGCACCCGACACCCAGCACCCGACAGCCGACACCCAAACCCCGGCACCCGCCCCCAAGGCCGAGGCGCCCCAGCCACCAGTCACCAGTCACCAGTCACCAAGCCCGGCAGGCACGCAAAGCCAGAGCCAGGCCGGCTCCGACACCCAGCACCCCGCACCCGACACCCCGACGCCCGCGCCCGCCGAGGCCGCGCCGAAGGCCGACGCCACGCCCGCCCCGGCTCAGCCGGTGCAGGCCGCGGCGCCCGTGCCTACGGCTCCCCCGCTGATGGCTCCGGCCCAGCCGGCCGCGCCCGTCACGGCCCAGGCGCCCGCGCCGCAGCCGCCGCTGCCCACTCCGGGCATGCGTCTCGCGCAGGCGGTGGAGACGGTGAACCAGGTGATCCGCATCTCGCAGTCGAGCGGCATCACCCAGGCGCGCGTGACGCTCCACCCGGAGGAGCTCGGGTCGATCGACATCCATCTGCGCTCGACGCCCGACGGCATCGTCGCCAGGGTGGTGGCCGATGCCTCGCAGGCCGCCGCGGTGCTCCGCGACGGTGGCGACGACCTGCGCCGGATGCTCGCCAACCAGGGCATCAACCTGAGCCACTTCGATGTCGGCACCAGCCGGGACGGGGGCCAGAGCGGCTTCCAGGCCGGTGACGGCGAGCGCCGCCAAGGCGGCTCCGCCGGGTCCGACACGCCCGACCAAGACAGTCCCGCCGAGACCACGGAGGAGACGACGATCAGCCTGCCCAACGGCGTGCTGGTCGACGTTCTCGCCTGAGCAAGGAGAGCAACCATGGCCATTGACCCCACATCACCTGTGACCACCGCGGTGACCCCGGGAAGCCAGTCCCAGAACCAGGGCAGCACCCTCGGGAAGGACGACTTCCTGAAGATCCTCGTCGGCGAGATGCAGAACATGGATCCGATGGATTCGAGCAGCCAGGACCCGACTCAGTCCGTCACGCAGATGACGCAGTACTCGATCCTGGAGCAGCTTCAGAACATGTCGTCCTCCGAGGACCAGCAGCTCGTCTCGACGCAGCAGACGCAGACGCTGGCTCTGCTCGGCAAGACCGTTGACTACACGGGCGCCGACGGCAGCCCCACCAGCGGCCTCGTGCAGAAGGTCGACTTCGCGGCCGACGGCTCGGCGCAGCTGACGATCGACGGCGTGACCGGAGTCAACCCCTCGAAGATCACGGGGGTCCAGTGACCGATCCAGCTCACAACCCCGCGCTGGTTCCGCCGGGCATCTCGCCCGCGGCGCCTGCCGGTGCGAGCTCGGTCGGGGCCGGGCGGGCGCAGCCCGTCGAGGGGCCGTCGTTCGACCAGATCTTCCGGCAGCAGCAGGCCGGCAGTCTGCAGTTCTCACAGCACGCGCTGCAGCGAATCGAGCGCCGGGGCATCGACCTCTCGGACGGGACGCTTCAGCGTCTCCAGGCGGGCACGGACCGCGCCGCGAGCAAGGGCTCACGCGACTCAGTTGTTTTCGTGGACAACACCGCATTCGTGGTGTCCGTCCGCAACAAGACCGTCATTACGGCGGTGGACAGGGAGCACATGCGCGAGCACGTGTTCACGAACATCGACTCAGCGGTAATCGCCTGATCGGCAAACCGCGAACGGAATCCGGCCGGACCCCACGGATGGGGAGGCCGCTTCAAGCGAAAGGAATGATGCCCCGATGATGCGGAGCATGTTTGCCGCGATCAGCGGCCTCAAGTCTCACCAGGTCATGATGGACGTCACGGCGAACGACATCGCCAATGTGAACACGATCGGCTACAAGTCGAGCCGTACGACCTTCAAGGACTCGCTCGCCGAGCTCCAGAAGGGCGGTTCGGGTCAGGGCCAGGGCTCGGGTGGATCGAACCCCGCTCAGGTCGGCCTCGGCGCGCAGCTCGGCTCGATCGACAGCGACATGCAGTCGGGGGCGCTCCAGTCCACCGGCAACGCGCTCGACGTCGCGATCCAGGGCGAGGGCTGGTTTCGTATCGGCTCCGCCACGGTCACCGGCAGCACCGCCACGCTGACGCCCGGCACCACGCAGTACACGCGTGCCGGCAACTTCAGCCGCAACGACCAGGGCTACCTCGTGAACGAGGACGGCTACTACGTGATCGGTCGCACCGTGCAGAGCACGACGGCCGGTGGCACGCCCGCCGGCGCCGACCAGGCGATCCAGATCCCGGACGGCGCCACGAGCGTCGCCATCGGTGCGGACGGCTCGGTGAGCTACCTGCCCGCCGGCTCGAGCACCCGCACCACCGCCGGCTACATCTCGCTCGCGCAGTTCCCGAACGAGAACGGCCTGCAGCGGGCCTCCGGCAACCGCTGGACCGCCAACGCATCCACTGGTGCGGAGGAGATTGGAACTCCGGGCGGCGACTTCGGGTCTGTGGACCCGGGCACGCTCGAGATGTCGAACGTCGACCTCGCCACCGAGTTCACCAACATGATCAGCGCGCAGCGCGGCTTCGAGGCCAACTCGCGCGTGATCACCACCGCCGACGACATGCTCAACGACCTGGTGCAGATGAAGCACTAGTAGCGCGTTGAGCTCAAAAGCGTGACCGCGAGGCATGGCAGAGGACGAGGGACCCGCTGCTGTGCCTCGCGTCACGAAATTGGTAGGGAGTAGGGGGTAGGGAGTACGGAGTTCAGTGCTCCCTACTCCTTGCTCCCTACTCCCTACTCATAACCAGGACTCGAAAACAATGATCACTCTTCACAGACTCGGCCACTCCGACGAACCGTTCCTGCTGAACGACGACCTGATCGTCACCGTCGAGGCCTGCCCGGACACTCACGTGGCGCTCGCCACCGGCTCGAAGATCGTCATCGTCGAGACGCCCGAGGAGGTCGCCGAGGCCGTCCTCGAGTGGCGCGCACGTGTGCGCCTGGCTGCCCTCCGGGTCGTCTGATACCTGCCCTATAGGACCAAAGATTTCGCCCCCGCGGCCGACTACCGGGGACGGAGGCTCTTGCTGTGAAAGCTATTTCTGCAATCGGAATCGGGCTGGCGATCGGGTGCGTCCTGATGAGCGCCATGATGGACGGGACCCAGATCCCGGCGTTCATCAACATCCCCGCGGCCATGCTGGTGTTCGGCGGCACGCTCGGCGTGACCATGGCCGGCACCTCGATGGAGCAGATGAAGCTGGTGCCGAAGCTCTACAAGCTCGCGTTCAGCCCGCCCGAGTACAACATGCGCGAGCGCGTGACGCTGCTCGTGCGCTTCGCCGAGATGGCGCGCAAGGAGGGCCTCCTGGCCCTCGACGACGAGCTCCAGAGCGTCGAGGACGACTTCACCCGGAAGGGCATGCAGCTCGTCGTCGACGGCACCGACCCTGAGCTCGTGAGCACGATCCTCGAGATCGAGCTCGAGGCCATGGCCGGCCGTCATGCCAAGGGCACGCAGCCGTTCGACAAGGCCGGCGGCTTCGGCCCCACGCTCGGCATCACCGGCACGGTGATGGGACTCATCCACGTGCTCCAGCACCTGGCCCAGCCGTCCACGCTCGGTCCCGCGATCTCGAGCGCCTTCATCGCGACCCTCTACGGCGTGGGCTCCGCCAATATCGTCTTTCTCCCGGTCGCGAACAAGCTGAAGTTCCTCTCCTCCGTGGAGCAGGAGCTCGGCTACCTCACCATCGAGGGCATCCTCGCCATCCAGGCGGGCGACAACCCGCGCGTGGTGGAGAGCAAGCTGCTCAGCTACGTCTCGCCCGAGGAGCGCGGGGCGGAGGGCGAGGAGCAGACTGCTCCGTCCGCTGTCGCCGAGCCGGCCGTCGCCGCGGCCTAGCCATGAGCGCGCACAGAGGGCGTCGAGGCCGCCGCGGCGGCCACGTCGAGCACGATAACGAGGAGCGCTGGCTGCTCACCTACTCGGACATGATCACGCTGCTGATGGCGCTGTTCATGGTGCTGTTCTCGATCTCGTCGGTGAACACCTCGAAGTACACGGAACTCCAGAAGTCGCTCCAGGACGCCTTCTCCGGAAAGATCCTCACGGGCGGCAAGTCGATCGCCAACAGCGGCAGCGACGGCAAGAGCCCGAGCGACCAGGCCAGCCCGGCCATCGTCCCGATCAAGCCTCAGGTGGGAGAGAAGAGCACGTCCAGCCAGGAGGCTCAGAAGACCCAGAGCGAGTTCGAGCGCATCAAGCGGCAGATCGACAGCTACGCGAAGGCGCACGGGCTCGCCAAGCAGCTGCAGACAGAGGTGGTGCGGCGCGGGCTCGTGGTGCGCCTGCTCACGGACGGAGTGGTGTTCGATCCCGGCCAGGCCACCCTCAAGCCGCCGGCCTACCCGGTGCTCACGGGGGTCGCCCACGCCATCAACATCGACAAGACGCACCCGATCATGGTCGAGGGCCACACCGACAGCGTGCCGATCTCCGGCTCGCAGTTCCCGAGCAACTGGGAGCTCTCGACCGCTCGTGCGTCCGTTGTGGTGCGTTTCCTCATCCACGGCGGGATCGACAAGTTCCGCTTGGGAGCGGCCGGCTACGCGAATCTTTACCCAGTGGCCTCCAACTCCACGGCTTCCGGCCGATCAAAGAACCGACGGGTCGAAATCGTGTTGCTCCGGCAAGACCAGACGATCACGCCCGACATTCCAGGGAACGGATGAAGTAACTCCATGGAGGGAGTGCCGAATGAAAAAGAAGCTGAAGTTTGTGATCCCGATCGTGCTGGTGCTCTTCGGGGGCGTCTACAAGACCGTGCTCGCCAAGCCGGCGAAGCTGCCCAAGCCGAAGATCGCCGGAACGGTGTACGTGATGCCCAAGGAGTTCCTGTTGAACATGGCCGACGGCCGCTACGCAAAGCTTGATGTGTCGCTCGTGCTCGACAAGGCCGAGGTTGTCCCCAGCGGTGCTGAGGCGACGACCAGCGACAACTACGGCGCGCTCCCCCAGGAGCCGGCCGTGCGCGACGTGATCACGAACATCGTCACCGACCAGCCGTCGAAGGACCTGATCGACCGTGACGGGCGTGAACTGCTCAAGAAGGAGATCCTGAAGGGCATCCGCCAGGACACCGACGTGAAGGTCGACGAGGTCCTGTTCACCGACGTCGCGGTCCAGTAGAGGAGAAATCGTGTCGCAGGAGATCGAATACCAGGCTCTCGAGAGCACGGCCGTCACCGACCAGCGCGCCGCGGACCTTCGCCGGCTGGAGGACGTGCCGGTCGAGCTGGCCGTCGAGATCGGCCGCACCCACATGACCATCGGTGAGACCCTGGCACTCGGTCCCGGCTCGATCGTCTCCCTGAGCCGCCTCGCCGGCGAGCCCGTCGACCTCCTTGTGAACGGTCGCCGGATCGCGAAGGGCGAGGTCGTCGTGATCGACGAGGAGTTCGGACTCCGGCTCACCGAAGTGGTCTCGCCCGCGCGACGGTTGCGTGAGGCGGAAGGGTCGCTAGAGAACTAGGTCTCGGGTCTCGGGTGTCGGGTGTCGGAGAAAATCCCCCGGCACCCGACACCCGGCACCCTGCACCTCAGTCGAGCTAAAGGCAGCGTCTGCGCTGCCGACTACCCGGGTCGATCCTGTCCCTCAACCGGATCGTCCCTCAATGCGATTGGCTCGACTCTCGATTGCCGCAAGTGCGGCCCTAACCGGCTTTTTCATGTCGGCTCACGTGGCGCTCGCAAAGCCCACCGGGCCGGGTGAGAACACGCCGCTGAACCTTCCGCTCCAGTCGTCCAAGGCTGCGAGCACGCCCGGCACGAACGGCAGCAACCTCGTGCGCACCTTCGTCGGCCTGGCGATCGTGCTGGCCGTGATCTACGGCCTCTACTGGGTCCTCAAGCAGGTGAAGGCCAGCCGCGAGGAGCGCACCTCCGGCGAGGGCCTCTCCAGCGTGGCCAGCCTGCCGCTCGGCCCCAACCGCTCCGTGCACCTCGTCCGCAGCGGCCGCGAGTACGTGCTCGTTGGCGCAGGCGAGCACGGCGTGACCCCGATCCGCACCTACACCGAGGACGAGGCCCACACGCTCGGCCTCGTGCCAGACCCGGCGGCGGTCGCCGGCGAGCTCGAGGCGCCCGACCCGGCCCGCGCCCAGAAGAGCGGCATCCTCATCAAGGACATCCTCGCCGAGATGCGCCGCAGGACGGTGCGGAAGTGAACATCCAGACCTCGGGCGGCAACGCCGTCGAGATCTTCCTGATCATCGCCGGGATCTCGCTGGTCCCCGCGCTGCTCTTCACGGTCACGGGCTTCACACGCATCCTGATCGTGCTCGGCTTCATCCGCAGCGGCCTCGGCACCCCGACGGCGCCGCCGAACCAGGTGCTCGTGGGCATCTCGATTTTCCTCACGATCTTCGTGATGGCGCCCACCTTCACGGCGATCAAGAAGGACGCCATCGACCCGCTGAGCCACCACAAGATCACCCAGGCCCAGGCCATCCAGCGCGGGCAGGAGCCGCTGCGCCAGTTCATGTTCAAGCAGACGCGCGACAAGGACATCGCCCTGTTCGCCAAGCTCGCGCACCTCAAGCAGCCGAAGACGCGCGCGGACATCCCCACCTACACACTGATCCCCGCGTTCATCATCAGCGAGCTGAAGACGGCTTTCCAGATCGGCTTCCTGATCTTCCTGCCGTTCCTGGTGATCGACCTGGTGGTCTCGTCGACCCTGATGAGCATGGGCATGATGATGCTGCCGCCTGCGTTCATCTCGCTGCCTTTCAAGATCCTCCTGTTCGTCCTGGTGGACGGCTGGAACCTCGTCACCCAATCGCTCGTCCAGAGCTTCCACTGAGGTAGCCAATGAACCAGGACGTCGTCATCAACCTCGTAATGCAGGCGATCACGGTCGCGATGAAGGTCGCGCTGCCGCTGCTGCTCGCCGGCCTCGTCGTCGGCCTGCTCGTGAGCATCTTCCAGGCGGTCACCCAGATCCAGGAGATGACGCTCACGTTCATCCCCAAGATCCTCGCCGCGATCGTCGTGATGATCGTGGCCGGGCCCTGGATGCTGAACCAGATCGTCGCCTACACCACCCAGCTCTGGCAGGGCATCCCGGGGATCGTTTCTTGAACACGAACGCGCTCCTGCAGCAGTTCAGTGAGCGGCAGCTCGTTGGCTTCATCCTGGTGCTCGCGCGAGTGAGCCCGCTGTTCCTGCTGGCGCCGATCTTCTCGTCGAACATGGTTCCCGCCCGCGCCCGCGGGGTGCTCGCGGTGGCGCTCGCGTTCGGCCTGGCCCCGCTGGCGCTGCACGGCCAGAGGTTCTCCTTCGACGGCATGACCCTTGCCGGCCTGATCGGCAAGGAGCTGCTCGTGGGCCTCTCCTACTCCTTTGCGCTCGCGGCCGTGTTCGCCGCCGTGAGCGTGGCGGGCTCGTTCCTCGACACCGCGATCGGCTTCTCCTACGGCTCGCTGGTCGACCCGATCACCGGCACCCAGTCGACCGTCCTCTCGCAGCTCTACTCGATGGTCGGCCTGCTCGTGTTCATCGCGATCGACGGCGACCACTGGATGATCGAGGGCCTGGCCCGCACCTACCAGCTCGTCCCGATCGCGAAGTTCCCGTCGATCAACGCGCTCGTGGGCGGTGCCGACAAGGCCTTCGTGTCGATCTTCGGCTCGGCGATCGAGCTGGCCGCGCCCGTGATGCTCGCCGTGCTGATCACCGACTGCGCGATGGGGCTCGTGGCCCGCGTGATGCCGCAACTCAACGTCTTCGCCGTGGGCTTCCCGGCCAAGATCGCCGTCGGCCTGCTCGTGATGGGCGTGTCGCTCCCGTTCATGGGGGGCTGGATCGCCGATCAGGTGCAGGTGTCCGTCTCGTCCGCCCTCCAGTCGATCCACGTGGCCTGACCCATGCCCGGCGAGAAGACAGAGAAGGCAACTCCCAAGCGCCGTGGCGAGGCCCGCAAGAAGGGGCAGGTCGCCAAGTCGTCGGACGTCAACGGCGCCGCCGTGCTGATGGCGTCGATGTTCGCGCTCAGCTCGTTCGGCCCCAAGCTGCTCGACAAGCTCGAGGCCTCGATGTTCCAGGGCCTCACGATGATCGCCCACCCTGACGCCGTGAGCGCGCAGGGGCTCGGCCACCTCTTCGGCAGCACCTTCTCCGGCGTGGCGCTCGCCGCGGCTCCGATCGCCGGCGTGTGCATGTTCGCCGGGGTGCTCGCAAACGTTGCGCAGGTGCGGCCGCGCCTGAGCATGCACGGCATCAAGCCGGACCCGAAGAAGCTCAACCCGATGCACGGCATCAAGCGCCTGGTCGGGCCGGCGTCCGCGTTCGAGGCGGGCAAGGGCATGCTGAAGGTGCTGGTGATGGGCCTGATCGCCTACATCACGGTCAAGCCGAAGATCATGGGGCTGGCGGCGTCGGTGGGCATGTCGCCGGACGACTTTCTCTCCACCGCCGGCGGCATGGTGCTGGCCGTCGGGCGCCGCCTCGCCGTCGCCTACCTGGTGATCGCCGTCGGCGACTACATCTTCCAGAAGCACCGCTTCGAGAAGTCGCTGAAGATGTCCAAGGAGGACATCAGGGAGGAGGGCAAGTCCCAGAACGTCTCGCCGGAGGTGCGCGCCGCGATCCGCAGGAAGCAGCTCCAGGCCGCTCGGGCGCGCATGATGTCCGCCATCCCGCAGGCCGACGTCGTGGTCACGAACCCGACCCACTTCGCCGTGGCTCTCGCCTACGACGGCAACAAGGCGGCTCCGCAGGTCGTGGCCAAGGGCCCGGACCTCGTGGCGGCGCAGATCCGCCGGATCGCACAGGAGAACGGCGTCCCGATCGTCGAGGACCCGCCGCTCGCCCGGGCGCTCCACGCCGGCGTGGAGGTTGGGCAGGAGATTCCCGAGGAGTTCTTCCAGGCGGTGGCCGGGCTGCTCGCCTACGTGTACCGCGTGGCAGGTAGGAGGGCCGGCTGATGGAAGCCACGATGGGCCGTTTGAGTAAGCACACCGATCTGCTCGCGGCAGGCGCCGTGGTGCTGGTGGTGATGATGATGATCATCCCGCTGCCGCCGGCGCTGGTGGACCTCTGCATCAGCCTCAACATCTCCGCGGCGCTCGCGATCGTCGTCACCACGCTCTACCTGCCGACCGCGCTCGACTTCTCCTCATTCCCGAGCCTCCTGCTGCTCACCACGCTGTTCCGGCTCGCCATCAACGTGTCGGTCACGCGCCTCGTGCTGCTGCACGGCGACGCCGGCGGAGTGGTGCGCTCGTTCGGCCAGTTCGTGGTCGGCGGCAACGTGGTGGTCGGCCTCGTGGTCTTCCTGATCCTGATCGTGATCCAGTTCGTGGTGATCACGAACGGCGCGGGCCGCGTGGCCGAGGTGGCCGCTCGCTTCACCCTCGACGCGATGCCCGGCAAGCAGATGGCGATCGACGCCGACCTCAATGCCGGCCAGATCACCGACGAGCAGGCGCGCAAGCGGCGCAAGGACATCTCCCGCGAGGCCGACTTCTACGGCGCGATGGACGGTGCCTCCAAGTTCGTGAAGGGCGACGCCATGGCCGGCGTCATGATCGTCGCGATCAACCTGCTGGGCGGCATCGTGATCGGGATGCTCCAGCAGCACATGTCGATCGGCGAGGCCGGCCAGCACTTCTCGCTGCTCACCGTCGGCGACGGCCTCTCCGCGCAGATCCCGGCGCTGATGATCTCGGTGGCCACCGGCATCATCGTCACGCGCACGGCCTCGGAGAAGGACCTCGGTAACGACATCGCCGGGCAGATCACCGGCCAGAAGAAGGCTCCGCTCGTAGCCGGCGTCGTGATGATCGTGCTGGCGGTCGTGCCGGGCCTGCCCAAGCTCCCGTTCATCGTGATCGGCTGCCTGTTCCTCGCCCTCTGGCGCTCGATCAAGGACAACCCGACGGCCGCCGAGACCGCCGCGGAGCAGGAGCAGCTCGCGCAGACCCAGGCCGCGGCCGAGCTGCCCGCCCCGAAGGACGCGGCTCTCGAGGCGCTCCAGGTGGACGCGCTCGAGCTGGCGATCGGCTTCGGCCTCGTGCCGCTCGTGGACGACAGCGCCGGCGGCTCGCTCCTCACGCGCGTGAAGACCATCCGCCGCCAGATCGCCTCCGAGCTCGGCGTGGTGATCCCGCCCGTGCGCATCCACGACGAGGTGGGCCTCGACGCCCACGAGTACGTGGTCAAGGTTCGCGGGGCCGAAGTGGCCCAGGGGCGTATCCTCGCTGGGCATCAGCTTGCGATGGACCCGGGCGACGCCGTCGGTCAGCTGCAGGGCGTTCCCACCACCGAGCCGGCGTTCGGCATCCCCGCCACGTGGATCCCCGACGCGGCGCGCGCGGAGGCGGAGGCCCTCGGCTACACCGTCGTCGACCGGGAGTCGGTGATCGTCACCCACCTCACCGAGACCATCCGGGCGAATGCAGGGGAGATGCTCACGCGTCAGGACACGAGGCAGCTGCTCGACCAGCTCAAGGAGACCAACGCCGCCGTGGTGGAGGAGGTCGTCCCCGACGTGCTCCAGCTCGGCGAGGTGCAGCGCGTGCTGCAGAACCTCCTGCGCGAGGGCGTGTCCGTGCGCGACCTCGGCACGATCGTCGAGGCGATCGGCGACAAGGCCCGCGTCACGCGCGATCCGTCGCTGCTCGCCGAGTACGCGCGCCAGGCGCTTGGCCGCGCGATCACCGCGCCCCATCTCGACACCGAGCGCAAGCTGCGCGCGATATCGCTCGACCCGATGGTGGAGCAGGAGGTGTCCGACTCGATCGCGCAGACCGCCGACGGCGAGTACCTCGTGATGGAGCCCTCGCGCGCGCAGATGCTCGTCTCGCAGCTCAAGGAGCAGGTGGACGGCTCGCTCGCGCACGGCGGCCGCCCGGTGCTGCTCTGCTCGGCGCGCGTGCGCCGTCATCTGCGCAGGCTCTGCGAGCAGGCGCTGCCGCAGCTGCCGGTGTGCTCGTACAACGAGGTCATGCCCGGGATCCGGGTAGAGACGGTTGGAGTGGTTAACGCATGAGCACCGCCACGAGGACATTCCGCGGCGCCTCCCTCGAGGAGGTCCTGCCGCGCATCAAGGCCGAGCTGGGCCCCGACGCCGTGATCACGCGCCGCCGCGAGGGTCTCACCGGCGGCGTGGGCGGTTTCTTTCAGAAGCAGTTCATCGAGGTGGAGGCCCATGCCGGGGCTGCGCCGGAGCGGCGCTTCGAGGTGATCGACGACTCCGATGCCGTGCCCGACACGTTTCAGTCCGCAGTCCGCAGTGCGCGGTCCGCAGAGCCGGAACCCAACGTTGAGGCCCAATCACCAGTCACCAGTCACCAGTCACCAGTCACCAATCACAAGTCACCAGCGATCGAAAAGATCCTCGAGCAGGCCGCGCCCTTCGCCGACCAGCTCTCTACAGCCCTCGAGCGCACCGCGCCCGTGCCCGGCACCGCCATGGAGCCGCTCGTTGCCGGGCGGCGGGCGCCGGCCGAGGCGCCCGAGCTCGTCGACGACCTCGTGGCCGCCGGGCTCCACCCGGTGCTCGCCCAGGGGATCGTCACGGAGACGGTCTCGCACGTGCTGCCGTTCTCGCCCCACTCCTCGCTCGATCGCCTCGTGCGCGACACGCTCGCGCGCCGGATCCCTGTGCAGTCCACCTGGTCGCGCCGCGGCCGCACCGTCGGCTTCGTGGGCCCTGGCGGCGCCGGCAAGACGCTTTGCACAGCGCGCCTCGCGGCCACCTACGCGCAGGGCAGCGACCTGCCGGTGATCTGCATGACGCTGCGCCCGCGCGACGGCGGCGCCGAGCTGGCCGGGTTGCTCCAGCCCTACGGGGTGCAGGTGCACCCGGTGGAGGACGCGGGCGAGGCCCGGGCGCGGATCGCCGGCGCCCGCGAGCACGCGCTGATCGTGATCGACACGCCCACGGTGTCGCCCGCCTCGCCGGACGAGATGGAGCGGCTGGCGGCGGACCTCGAGCGGATCGGCGTCTACGAGGTGCACTTCACGCTTCCCGCCACGGCCGGGGAGCACGCCGCCGAGGACATGCTGCGCGCGTTCGCGCCCACGGGCGTGTCGCGGATCGTGCTCACCCACGCCGACGAGACCGGTCACGTGGGGCCCGCGGTTGGTCTGGTAATCCGGAGCGGTCGTCCTTTTTCTTACATTTCGAGCGGCACATCGGTTGACGGCGGGCTCATGCCTGTCAACCCAAACGCGCTCGCGTCGATGATCGTGGCATGAAGCTGTTCTCGCGCGACAAGATTGGATCGCAGTGTGGCTCCCTGGGCCCCACGCCCGAACAGCGCGTGGACCTCAAGATCCGTGGGGTGGGCCGCACGGCCGGCCACGTGGCGGACATGGACGGGGACTCCGTGGTCATCGAGCTGGTCGTGAACGCGACCACGGAGGCCATGGCGCTCGAGCAGCCGGACGCCGTGCTCGAGTACACGACCGTGCGCGGGCTCTACCGGCGAAAGGGCCACGCGGTCTTCAACGGCGGCGGCCCGGGCAGGGTGACCTTCGTCGGCAGCGAGGAACCGGAGCTCGTCCAGCGGCGCGACTTCGTGCGGGTGTCCGTGAACATGGGAGTCTCGCTGGTGGTCAAGGACTACGCGTTCCCGACGGACTTCGACGCGATCAATCTGAGCGCCAACGGGATTCTGCTCGCGCCGCCGCCGGCGGCCGGGCTCAGACTCGAGATCGGGATGTTCGTCTGGCTCAAGATCCCGCTCTACGACGGCAAGGACCGGATCGACGTCCGCGGCTCTGTGGTGCGCGAGGCCGCACGGGGCTCGATGGGCATCCGCTTCGACCACATCAGCGAGAGCGACCAGGAGCGGCTTGCGCACTTCGTCGCGCGCCAAGAACGTGAGCAGCGCAAGCGAGGGGCAGCCTGATGGCTAAGAAGAAGGGCGACGACCAGCCCACCACGATCACCCCGGCCGGCTCGGACGACGTCCGGGTCAAGTCCCACCCGCGCGCGCAGATGCAGATCCGCCGCTGGAAGGGCATGGGCGGGCTCGCGGGCTTCGCGCTGATGGCCTGGCTGTCGTGGCGCTCCGGCACCGACTTCGTGCACCTCGGCCTGCGCGCCCTCCTCGGCGGCGTGGCCACGTACGTGGCCGTCTGGGCCGCGTCCGTCTACATCTGGCGCCAGATCGCGGTCGCCGAGATCCGCCATCAGGCTCAGATCCTGGCCGAGCGCAAGTTCGCCGCCCTCGACCGAGCGCAGCAGAAGTCGTAACTCGATGAGTCATGGATCCGATTCAGCCGATCTCGCCGCTGGTCTCCAACATCCCCTCGATTGAGCGGGTGGGCCACCGCGTGGACCCCGACCAGCAGCGCCGCGAGCAGGAGAAGAAGGACGGGCAGCGCGAGCGCCGGCAGCCGCAGGATCCCGAGGAGCCCGAGGAGGACGACGGGCTGCCTCATATCGATGTGTGCTGTTAGTTCTTAGTTCTTAGTTTGGTGGGGCTCAAGGCCTCTGTGGGTCTGCCGAACTACTGGGACGTGGATCCGTCCCACAGCTCCTCGGGCACCCCTGCCGGCATCGTCTGGTTCGGGCCGCTCACGGACATGACCGGCTTCGCCGACGAGGGCAGAGGCTTCATGCGCGCGCTCGAAAACGCCGGCGTCGCGCCGGCCGCGCGCGACCTGGGCTGGTCCACGGGCTCGACCGGCCTCGCCGTGGCCGACCAGCAGATGCTCGCGCGGCAGTTCAAGCGCAACCCGACGGCCCCGATCGTGGCCGTGCACCAGTACCTGCCCACCTCCGCCAAGCTGAAGGTCGAAGACGCGGTGAACGTGGCGCGCACCATGTTCGAGACGGACGCGATGCCCAGGGTCTGGGAGCAGCCGCTGCTGCTCCGCGACGAGGTGTGGGTCCCGTCCGAGCACAACTTCGAGACCTACCGTCGCGGCGGCATCCCCGAGTCCAAGCTGCGCATCCTCGGCGGCACGCTCGACTTCGACCTCTTTCAGCCGGGCGCCGATCCCTACCCGCTCGACACCGAGCCGGGCCGCTTCGTCTTCCTCTCCACCTTCGACTTCAACGAGCGCAAGGGCTGGACGCAGCTCCTGCGCGCATGGGCCCAGGCCTTCGGCGCGGACGACCCGGTGTGCCTCGTGCTCAAGTCGAACAACCTCGTGAAGGGCGACGAGTACGTGCGCGAGCGGATCGCCGACTTCATGCGCTCCGAGTTCGGGCCGCACGGCGAGCGCGACCTCGCACCGATCGAGATCCGCCCGCTGCGCCTCGACGACCCCGAGCTGCCCGGCCTCTATGCCGCGGCGGACGCCTTCGTGATCGCCTCGCGCGGCGAGGGCTGGGGCCGTCCCTACATGGAGGCGATGGCGATGGGCCTGCCGACGATCGGCCCGCGCTTCGGCGGCAGCCTCGCCTTCATGGACGACCGGAACAGCTTCCTCTTCGACGGCCACATCGTCCCGGTGCCCGACGACGCCGAGGTGTACGGCGGTCTCTACAAGGGCCACGGCTGGTTCGAGCCCGACGTGGACTCGCTCGCCGGCCTGATGCAGGAGATCGCGCGCAACCCGGAGGCAGCGCGCGCCAAGGCAGAGGCCGCGCGCCCGGACCTGATCGCGCGCTTCGGGCCCGAGGCCACCGTTGCCCGCTTCACCGAGCTTGCGAACGAGGCGGCCGAGCGCCATCTCGCTCGCCTCGCCCGGCCGGCCTTCTGCGTGATCCGCGGCTCGTTCGGCTCGAACGCCTCGCTCTCGACCGTCAACGACGAGCTCGCCGACGCCCTGCAGGAGCGCGGCCACAACCTGATCCAGCGCCCGCAGTCGAGCGGCATGGTCGACACGCGCGTTCCCGGCATCTCACACGCGTGGCCCGCCGACTTCGACCCCGTGACCTTCGGTCCGAGCGTTGCGGTGCTGCCCTGGGAGTTCGGCTCGCCGCTGCAGGACTGGGTCACTCAGGTGCGCGAGAGCGTGGACCGCGTATGGGTGCCGAGCGACTATGTGCGCGAGGGCTACCTGGCCGCCGGCATGCCGCCGGGCGTGGTCGAGGTGGTGCCGAACGGCGTGGACCTCGAGCGCTACACGCCAGAGGGCCCGCGGCGCGAGCTGCCGGAGGCCGGCTGCACCTTCCTGTTCGTCGGCGGCAGCATCTGGCGCAAGGGCATCGACCTGCTGATCGAGGCCTGGATCGAGGCGTTCGGCCCGGATGACGACGTCCAGCTCGTGATCAAGGACTTCGGCACCGACACGCACTACCGCAGCCAGAACTGCGGCGAGGAGATCGAGTCGATCGCCGCGAAGGGCAAGAGCGCGCGGATCGTCTACCTCGACGAAGACCTGTCGCCGGACCAGATCGCCGAGCTCTACCGCGCGGCGGACGTGCTCGTCACGCCATACCGCGGCGAGGGCTTCTGCATGCCGGCGCTCGAGGGCATGGCGTGCGGCCTGCCGGTGATCCACAACGGCGAGGGCCCGACGGCCGAGTTCGTTCCCGAGGACGGCGGCTGGGCGCTGCCCGCTGAGCGCGGCCCGCTGCCCGACCCGGCGCGCCTGGGCGTGCTCGCTGCGCCCGGCTACGTGTACGAGATCAAGCGCGACGTGCTGGTGGAGGCGCTGCGCGCAGCGGCCGCCGACCCCGCCGATCGCGAGGCCCGCGGCCTGCGCGCGCTTGCCGCCGCACAGGACTGCAGCTGGGCGCGCGTGGGCGAGCTGGCCGAGCGCTCGCTCAAGCGGCTCGCCGAAGAGGAGCTGCCGCTGGCCCGCAACGTCGCGCCCGCCAAGCTCGAAGCACGCGACACGCTCGTGCTCTACGCGCCCGACTGGAGCGACGAGCCCACCTGGAGCGCGGCGCTGTCCGCCTGGGCCTCGGCCATCTCTCCCAACGACCCCGTCACGCTCGCGCTGCAGCTGGCCGACGGCGACGCCGCTGCGCTCGCCGAGGGCATCCTCAGCGCGCTCGAGCGCGCCGGCCACAGCGAGGACAGCCTGCCCGACCTGGCGCTGTGCGAGGCCGGCTCGGCTTCCACCGCTTCCCTCGTCGCCGCCGCCGACGCCGTGCTCGTCGACGGCACGAACGAAAGTCCCGAGCTCACGCGCCGGGCGCGCGCGCTCCTCAGCGCCGTCCCCGCGGAGCTCGCCGAGTACGCGGAGGCCCTGCGCCTCCCCACGGATTCCCTTCTAGCCACACGAGGATCAGATGACTGACCGGATCAAGCTGGGCCTGCTCACCACCTGGAACACGCGCTGCGGAATCGCCGAGTACAGCCGCTACATCGTCGAGCAGATGCAGAAGCGCGACGACGTCGACGTGACGGTGCTCGGCTCGATCAACTACGGCGACTACAAGCTCCGCGAGGACGAGGACTTCGTCGTGCCGGTGTTCGAGATGGCGCTGTGGGCGAACGGCCGCAACGACCTGCTCGTCGACAAGATCCTCGAGCAGGACCTCGACGTGCTGCACGTGCAGTACCAGATGCTCTTCTACAACCCGCCGCTGTTCGAGGAGCTGCTCCGGCGCTTCCCCGGCCGCAAGGTCATCACCTACCACGACAACGACTTCCCGCCGAGCTTCCCGGCCGGCCTCTTCGACTTCCGCTACACCCACCGCCTCGGCGTGGGGATGGGAGAGTGCGTCGAGATCGCTCACGGGCTCGAGAACCGGCCGCCTGTCGTCAAGACCTTCGGCCGCGGCCGCAGCCGTGCCGACATCATCGGCGCCATCTGCGAGCGCAACGGCTGGCAGTTCGAGACCTTCTTCGGCGGCACGAGCAAGGCCTGGCTCGAGACGCCCGACCTCCACCGCTGGCTGCGCGACTCGGACGCCGTCGCCCTCTGGTACGACGAGGCCGAGCGCGCCGGCTCGAGCGGCGCGGTGCGGATCGCCATCTCCACACGCCGCTTCGTGGTCTGCAACAGCACCACCTGGTTCAACGAGATCCCGGACAGCGGCCCCAACTTCGTGAAGGTGGACACGAGCGACGAGTTCGAGCGCGCGCTGCAGCAGCAGCTCGGCAACGACTTCATCGACCGCGACTCGTGGGAGCGCATCGCCGAGCGCCACGTGACCGATTACCGCACGCTGCTCGGCCGCAAGCGCCCGATCGAGGACGCGCGCGACTTCGCCGTGGTGGCGTTCGCCGACGAGCTGATCGCCGAGCCGGAGCTGCTCGCGGGCTGGGGCCGCGCGTTCGGCGGCGACGATCCGGTGACGCTCGTGATCCGCGCCTCGGACGCCGATTCGGCCGCGCTGGCGAGCGCGGTGGAGCGGGTCGGGCTCGACAGCAACTCGGACGCGGACATGCTCGCGATGGACGCCGATCCCGCCCGTCTCGCCGAGGGCGCGACCGCCGTTTACACCCGCCGTACCCTCACTGGGGTGTTCGCCGAGATGCCCGCTTTTGACGAGGGTGGACTCGGTAGCCTCCGTGCCGTGATCGAGAGCTCGGCCCCGCTGGAAACGCGCTCCTGACACAGCGGTGGGATAAAGAAGCTCGCCGTCCGGCCGACTAGTCCGGTTGGAAGCTGGAAGCCAATCTTCCAACAACGCCAACAGGCTTCTCAGCCAAGTCCGGAAAAGGAATTACGACAATGCCCAAGGTGCTAATCGTCGAAGACAGTCCCACGCAGGCGCTGCGTACTCGCATCATGCTCGAGTCGCAGGGCTTCGAGGTATCGATCGTCAACGACAGTCGCCAGGCGATCGACACCGCGAAGGCCGAGAGCCCCGATGTCGTGCTGTCAGACGTCCGCATGCCCGGGCTCGACGGCTTCCAGCTCACCGAGGCGTTCCGAGCCGATCCGGCCGTGGCCGGCACGGCGATCGTGCTCAACAGCGCGACCGTCAACGAGGACGAGGACAAGGCCCTCGCACTTACGCTCGGCGCCCAGGACTACATCGACAAGGGCCTCGCTCCGGACGCCCTTGCCACCGCGCTGACCAGCGCCATCACGGCAATCGGCTAGTACCCCTTTTCAGGCGTCGAACAGGCGTCTAGCGGGCCGTTAAAAAGCCGCTCTCCGAGCCGACTACCGGGGCATGACCACCACCGCCCTCAACGAGACCGAAGCCGGGTCGGCAGACGCCACCCAGCTCGTCGTCTTCCGCATCGCAAAGTCCGAGTACGCCCTGCCGGTGGGCAACGTGGGGGAGATCCTCCGCATGGTTGCCATCGCGCCCGTGCCCGAGGCGCCCGAGTGGCTGCCCGGCGTGATCAACCTGCGCGGCAAGGTGATCCCGGTCATCGATCTTCGCGTCCGCCTCGGACTGCCGTCCGTGCCGGTGGGGTTGAACACCCCGATCATCGTGGCCGAGACCGAGGGCCAGATGGTCGGTCTCGTGGCCGACTCGGTCACCGAGCTGCTCACGGTGCCGCTCGACGCAATCGAGCCGCCCGACGAGCGCGTGGGTGCGAGCAACGCCGTCGAGTCCGTGGCTCGCGCCGGTGAGCGCCTCCTCCTGATCTTCGACCTCGAGCGCGTCTGCGCCGGGTCGCAGCAGCACCTGGCGGGTCGATGACCGGCGGGGCGGGCGAAGTAACGCTCAGCCCCACGGACTTCGATCGCTACCGCGCGATCGTCCGCCAGCGCGCCGGGATCGAGATCCCAGACGCCCGCAAGGCAGACCTCGAGAAGGGCGTGCGCGCGGCGCTCGACCTCACGGGCGCGGCCGACGCCGAGGGGCTCTACGAGCTGCTCGCCGAGAAGGGCCCGCGCGGCACCGCCGCGTTCGAGGCGATGGTTCCGGCGATCACGATCAACGAGACGCACTTCTTTCGCAACCGCCCGCAGATGAAGGCGCTCGAGACCGAGATCCTTCCCCAGCTCATCGAGGCCCGCCGCGACACCCGCAAGCTCCGCATCTGGAGCGCGGCCTGCTCGTCCGGCGAGGAGCCCTACTCGCTCGCGATCCTGATCGACCGGCTGCTGCCCGACCGCGACAAGTGGGACGTCCTCATCCACGGCACGGACATCGACCCCACGGCGCTCGCGAAGGCGCATACCGGCCTGTACGGCAACTGGTCATTCCGCGAGGTCCCTCAGGACGTCAAGGAGGACTACTTCACGAAGGCCGACGACCATCGCTTCGAGCTCGCTTCGAAGATCCGCCGGATGGTGAAGTTCACGCGGCTCAACCTGGTCGACGACATGTACCCCTCGATCGAGACCGTCACCGACCGGATGGACCTCGTGATCTGCCGCAACGTGCTGATCTACTTCCGCGAGGAGGTGATCCAGCGGATCGTCGACCGCTTCCACGGCTCGCTCGTCGACGACGGCTGGCTCGTGGTCGGCCACGCCGAGCCGTCGCAGGAGATCTTCCATCGCTACCAGGTCATGAACTTTCCCGGCACGATCGTGTACCGGAAGTCGAAGACCGCCGCGCAGGGGAAGCCCGTTGGCGTGCCTGCGGCGCCTGTGGCGCCACAGCCACCGGTCATAGGTCATAGGTCACAGCCTGTGGGGCGTAAGCCTGTGCCCACTCCCGTTCGGCGGCCACTTGCCTCGCCTGAGCCTTCGGTGCGGCCGCTGCGGCCGGTCGGCGGCAAACAGGTTGCCGGGCCGCCCGTGGCCGGCGCCGCCGACGAGGCGTTCAAGCTCTACGAGTCCGGGCGCTCCGGTGAGGCGATCAACCGGCTGGAGAAGCTCGCCGCGGAGTCGCCGAACGACCACCGTGCTCCCTACCTCCTCGCCAAGATCTTCGCCAGCAAGGTGCGCTTCCCCGAGGCGGAGAAGTGGATCGACGTCGCGATCGCAGGCCGCGAGCTCGCGCCCGAGTCGCACTACCTGCGCGGCATCGCGCTCCAGGAGCAGGGCCGCCTCGAGGAGGCGCTCGAGGCGTTCCGGCGCAGCGTCTTCCTCGACCACACCTTCGTTCTGGGCCACTTCGCGGCGGCCGGCGTGTTCGGCCGCACCGGCCAGACGACCCGGGCCCAGAAGTCGCTGGCCGCGGTGGCGGACCTGCTCGAAGGCAAGCCGGCCGACATGCCGCTGCCCGAGGGCGACGGCCTCACCGTCGGCCGCCTGATGGAGCTCGTCACGCTCCAGCAGCAGCTCGTCGCCTAGTCCGAGCGCTGACAGCTCCTCACTCAGCTGGCGCATTTGCGGGTCAAACCGCTCCCGCGGCAGCCGACTACCCGTGGTGAAGGCCCAGCAATCCACCTCGAAGGACCTGCGAAATGAAACTTCTGAAGTCGGTCAAAGCCCTCAAGATCTCGGCCAAGATCCCGTTGGTGCTCGCCGTTCTGGCGGTTGCCCTCGTGGTCGTCGGCCTCGTCGGGCGCAGCGGCATCGGCCAGGTCGGCGCCGTGTCGAAGGACATGTACGACGCCGACGTCACCGACATCACGTCCCTGATCGACGCGACGCCGCACCTCGGCTCCGCGCGTCAGTACGCGATGCGCGAGACGGTCACGCGCAACCCCAAGCTCGCCGCGCAGTATGCCGCCGGCACCGACAAGGAGGCCGCGGCCGCCCTCGGCGTGCTCCAGGACTTCGACAAGCGCGCACACGACGACACGGATCTCGACAGCAAGCTCGCCGACAAGTCCGTGGCCGACTTGCAGCGCTTCATCGCGCTCCACAAGTCCGGCAAGCTGACCGTGCAGGGTGACACCGCGGCGGACAGCGTCGCGCGCGACAACGTGCTCGGCGAGATCAACGACCTCGTCGTCAAGGTCAGCAACGACGTGGGTCAGCTCCAGCAGGTGTCGAAGACGAACGCAGCGGCCAGCTCCGCCGCCGCCCAGTCGTCCGCGAGCTCGAACCGCCGCACTCTGCTGATCGTCCTGCTCGCCGCCCTCGCCGCGGCCGTGGGCCTGGGCATCGCCCTGATCCGCAACATCGTGCCGCGGGTCCGCTCGTTCGGGGTGTTCGCAGCCAAGATCGCCGGGGGCGACCTCACCGTGCGCGCCGACGTGAAGGGCCACGACGAGCTCAGCGAGCTCGGCCAGACCCTCAACGGCATGGTGGAGAACCTCGCCCGCATGTCCGCGGACGTGCTCGAGAACGCGCAGGCCGTCAGCTCATCGGCCTCCGAGATCCTCGCGACGGTGAACCAGCAGACCGCCGGCGCCAACCAGCAGTCCGCGGCGATCAACGAGACCACGACCGCCACGGAGGAGATCCGGGCGACGGCCGAGCAGGCCGCGCAGAAGGCGACGGAAGTGGCCACGCACGCCCAGGATGCCGTGCGCGTGTCGCACGAGGGCGCCGAGGCCGTCGAGGCCATCGTCGTCGGCATGGGCGATATTCGCGACAAGGTGGAGGCGATCTCCGGCGACGTGCAGGCGCTGTCGGAGCAGACCGCTCAGATCGGCGAGATCACGAACGCGGTGAACGACCTGGCCGACCAGTCCAACCTCCTCGCCCTAAACGCCACCATCGAGGCCGCGCGCGCGGGTGAGCAGGGCAAGGGCTTTGCGGTCGTCGCCAACGAAGTGCGCGGCCTGGCCGAGCAGTCCAAGTCGGCCACAGCGCAGGTGCAGGCGATCCTGGTCGAGATCGACGCGGCCACGCGCGCAGCCGTCGAGGCGGCCGAGCGCGGCACGGGCGTCGTCGAGGCCGGCACCGAGCTGGCGCAGCGCGCGGGCGAGATCATCCAGGCGCTGACGGACTCCACGCGCGAGTCCGCCCAGGCCGCGGAGCAGATCGTCGCCGCCGCCAAGGAGCAGAACGTGGGCATGGACCAGATCACGGTCGGCATGCGTGAGGCGAGCCAGGCGGCGGGCGAGTTCGTGGCGGGCACCGAAGAGGCCCAGACCACCGTGCAGAACCTCAACGGCGTGGCGGCCGAGCTCGAGCAGCTCGCCGGCGCCTACAAGGTCTAACGCGGCGTGTCGTCCCCGCTCCGCGTACTGGTCACCGAGGACTCGGTGGTCGCTAGAGCCCTGCTCGTGTCGATCATCAATCGGGACCCCGGGCTCGAGGTCGTCGGCGAGGCCCGCGACGGCGAGCAGGCTGTAAAGCTTGCCGCCGAGCTGCGGCCCAACGTGATCACGATGGACGTCCACATGCCCAAGCTGGACGGCCTCGAGGCCACGCGCCGGATCATGGGGGAGACCCCGACTCCGATCATCGTCATCAGCGCGATCGACCCGAAGGACGTGAAGGTGTCCTTCGAGGCAATGGGCTCCGGCGCGCTCGCGGTGCTCGCCAAGCCCACAGGGCCAACGGCGCCCGACTTCGACGAGCGGGCCTCGGAGATCGTCAACACCCTGAAGACGATGGCCGGAGTCCGCGTGGTCACGCGGCGGCCGCGGTTGGCGCCGAGCCCGACAGCCGACCCCCGACCCCCGACACCCGCCACCACCACCCGCCGCCGCGCGGACATCGTCGCAATCGGCTCCTCCACCGGCGGCCCGGACGCGCTCGGCAAGATCATCGGCGCGCTGCCCGCGGCGGCGCCCGTGCCGATCCTGATCGTCCAGCACATCACCGTCGGCTTCCACCAGGGACTCGTGGACTGGCTCGACAACGTCACGCCACTCTCGGTCAAGCTGGGGGAGCAGGGCCACCGCCCCGTCGCCGGCGAGGTGATACTCGCTCCGGGCGAGCATCACATGGCGATCGACGCCTCCAAGCGCATCACGCTCACCGAGGAGTCGCCGGTCCGCGGTCACAGGCCGTCGGCCACGCACCTCTTCCACTCGATCACCAAGGTCTACGGCCCGAACGCGCTCGGCGTGATCCTCACCGGCATGGGCGACGACGGCGCCGACGGCCTCGTCGAGCTCCGCCGCGCCGGCGGCTGGGTGATCGGCCAGGACGAGGCCACCTCGGTGGTCTACGGGATGCCGCGCGAGGCGGCGGCCCGTGGCGCGGTGTGCGAGGTGCGCCCGCTGCCCGAGATCGCGGGCGCCATCGTGGCCGGCTGGAGCCACGGCCGCCTCGGCGCGGTCGCCTAGCTCCAGCTTGCCGCGCGCCTCAGGCCAAGCCATCCCGGTCTGATGCCCCATAGGGGCACCCAGGTGGGATTGCTCCAGCTTGCCGCACGCCTCAGACCGGCGCGCGATGCGCCGCTACAGCCGCTCGGCGGCCAGCTCGCGCAGCGCGGAGATCGTCGCCGGCGTGAAGCCGGGCGGCTGGGTGCTCCCGGGCTGCCCGCCGCCGTAGACGGCGTGCGTGCCGGCTGCCAGCCGCGCGCGGCCGACCGCGTCGAGCGCGCCCACAAGCGCGATCAGATCGACGGCGTCGTCGTCCACCTCGGCGGTCTCCACGAGCTCTGACACGGCGGCGGCCGCCTCGGCCGGATCGAGCTTGCTCGCGTCGATCGCCAGCGTCACGCCGCTCATGCCGGACATGCCGCTCGCATACGCCGAGAGCAGCTCGGGAGTCTCCAGAAGCTCTTCCGCGCGCGCGACCACCACGAACTCGCCGGCGCCCGTGAGCGGGGTCTGGCCGGGCAGGCCGGCGCCCTCGGCCGTGGCGGCCAGGGCCACAGGGATCGAGTCGGCGGCGGAGCGCAGCCACGGATCGTTCGCGGCCGCGAGCACGAAGCTGAGCACCGCCTGGTCGGCCTCGCCACCGGCGAGCGCCTCGTTGCCACGGCGCTCCAGCTCGAGCGCGGCGGTGCGGTCGGCGTCGCTCACGTCCACGGGGCGGTCAAACGCGGTCCCGCCAGCGGCTATCGCCTCGCGCGCGTAGTGCTCGAAGGCCTTCCAGCCCTCCGAAAGCTCGGCCGGCGAGGCCAGCTCGAGCGTCATGCGGCGCAGCTGGATGCGCAGGAAGCGCAGCGTCTGGCCGAGCTTCCAGCGCCGGCGGCCGCCCTCGGCGCCCAGCGACTGGTTGCCGCCGTGGAAGCGGTAGAGCGTCTTCGGCTCGGGCAGGTAGAGGATCTCGGCGATTTCCGCGGCGTGCAGGATCAGCCACCAGTCCACGAACTCGATGCCGGCCGGAATCGGCTGCTCGCGGTCGATCAGCGAGGCGCGGAAGAGGATCGTCGAGCCCATGGCCGGGTTGCCGCGCAGGAGCGGTCCCAGGCCGCTGCCGGACGGCGGATCGTCGCCCTCGAGCCAGGAGTCCTGGACCACGGTGCCCTCGGCGTCGATCACGGTCATGTCCCCGTACGCGAGCAGCGCCTCGGGTCGCGCCTCGAGCGCCTCGAGTTGGCGGCGCACCTTGTCGCGCGGCCAGATGTCGTCCGAGTCGAGCAGCGAGATGAACTCGCCCTCCGCGCTCCTCATGCCGGCGCTGGCGGCCGCGACGGTTCCGCGGTTCTCCTGGCGGATCAGGCGGATGCGCCCGGCGGCGCGCTCGGCATAGGAGGCGACGATCGCGGCGGTGTCATCGGTTGACCCGTCGTCCACGATCACCAGGTCGAGCAGCTCGGCCGGGTAGTCCTGCCAGAGGAAGCTCTCGATCGCCTCGCCGATGAACGGCGCGGCGTTGTGCGCGGGCATCACCGCGGTAACCGTGGGACGGCAGGGGCTGTCGATAGAGGGTCCGATACCCAGGTGATCGGCCGCGAAAGCCAGGCCTTCAGTTCCTCGCAAGCCTGCCGATTCGCGCGCGGGATGAGGGTCGGAGCGTTCGCCCGCCAGGACTAGAACAGGCGTCCACCCGCCTCAATGCCGGCACGTGCGAGTCGATTACTCCGCTTGCAGTACGGGCGACAAGGAGTCGTCCGGGGACTTACAACCAACGTCATCAAGGAGATGAACGATGTCCCTTCGTATTCAGACCAACATCGCTGCGTTCGACGCTGAGCGCAACCTCAACTCGACGAGCATGCGGCTGCAGCAGTCGATGGCTCGCCTGTCGTCGGGTTACCGCATCAA
>DASXCV010000356.1:0-9265 GCA_036491015.1 Thermoleophilaceae bacterium
TCGGCGACAGGATGCGGACGCCGGCCGGGCCACGACATGGGGACTGGTCCTGTCAGGTCGTGGTGCGCGCCCCAGAGCGCCGGGTCGGTGAGCACGCGCAGCCCGGCTTCGGCAGCGTCGCGATGGTCGATCCTCGACCCCGACTGATGCCGATCACTGCGGTGGTCATCGCGCGGATCCTTTCGGTGAGTCGATCGGTACGGGGCGCACCGGCGCTCGGGCCGGGTGTTCTCCACCCGAACGCCCAGGCCGTGTAGTCGGCTGGCCCGCGGCGGCGTCCGCAACCGGCCGGCTCACCGCGGCCGCCGCGGTCTTGATCACGTCGGCGACGACGTCGGGGCGGGAGATCATGATCACGTGCGAGCCCTTGACCTCGGTGATGGTGGCCCCGGCGCGCTCGGCCATCGACCGGACCACGTCCGTGCCGGCCGCCTTGTCGAGCGACGCGAGCACCGTCCAGGACGGCAGCGATTTCCAGGCAGGGGGCCCGGACGGCTCAGTGAACGCCAACTCGGAGACCGGCCGCTGAGTCGCGGCCATCACGGCAGCCTGCTGCGCCGGCAGGTCGGCGGCGAACACCTCGTGGAGCTTCGCGGGATCGATCGCGAACTCGGTGGCGCTCCCCGCGCCGTCCGGAGTCGGGTACTGCAGCGCGAACTGTGCCGTCCCCAGGATGCTGTCGCGCGAGCCGGCGGCCACCTCGCCTAGGCGCTCGCCCTCGTCGGGGGCGAACGCGGCGACGAAGACGAGCCCGACGACGTTGCCGAGCCCGGTCGCCGCATTGGAGATCACCGCGCCGCCGTAGGAGTGGCCGACGGCGAGGACCGGTCCGGCGACCTGCTTCATGAAGCTGGCGACGTACGCGGAGTCGTGGGAGATGCCGCGCAAGGGATTCGGCGCCGCGGTCACCTTCACCCCGGTCGCCTGGAGGTCCTCGATGACGCCGTCCCAGCTCGACGAGTCGGCGAAGGCGCCGTGGACGAGGACGACGGTGAGCGGGACGTTGGAGGTTTCCTCTGACATGAGAGCTCCTTACTGGGTGTTGACGTCGATGACTGCCTGGGCGAAGGCCTCAGGCGCCTCCTGAGGAAGGTTGTGGCCGATGCCACCGGTGATGGTCCGGTGCGAGTACGGGCCCCGGAACTTACGCCCGTAGGAGCTGGGGTCTGGATGCGGGGCGCCGTTGGCGTCGCCTTCAAGGGTGATCGTCGGCACGTCGATCACGGGCGCCTCGGCCAGGCGGCGCTCCAGCGGGTCGTACTGCGAGTCGCCGTCGCCCAGCCCGATCCGCCAGCGGTAGTTGTGGATCACGATCGCCACGTGATCCGGGTTGTCGAGCGCGGCGGCGCTGCGTTCGAACGTGGCGTCGTCGAAGTCCCACTGCGGCGAGGCCGTCCGCCAGATGAGCTTTGCGAATTCGCTCCGGTAGCGCTCGTACCCGGCCCGGCCGCGCGCGGTCGCGAAGTAGTACTGGTACCACCATTGCCGCTCGGCCTCCGGCGTCAACGGGAGCTCGCCGGCCTGCTGGCTCCCGATCAGATACCCGCTCACCGAGACGAGCCCGGCGCACCGCTCCGGCCAGAGCGCCGCGACGACGTCGGCCGTCCGCGCTCCCCAGTCGGCGCCGGCGACGACCGCCTTCTCGATCCCGAGGGCGTCCATCAACGCGACGGTGTCGACCGCCAAGACCGACTGCTGTCCATTGCGGAACGTCTCGTCGGAGAGAAAGCGGGTGGTGCCGTAGCCGCGCAGGTACGGGACGATCACCCGGTTCCCCGCCGCCGCGAGCAGCGGCGAGACCTCGTCGAAGGTGTGGATGTCGTACGGCCAGCCGTGCAGCAGAACGACCGCAGGACCGTCGGCGGGACCGGCGTCGGCGTATCCGACATCGAGAACGCCGGCCGCGATCTGCTTGACACGCGTCGCGACGACCGGGCTCACGTGCGTAACGACCTGAAAGCGGCGCGGAGCTCTTCCGAGAACAGCTGGGGCTGCTCCCAAGCCGCGAAGTGCCCGCCTCGGTCGAGCTGGTTGTAGTGGATGAGGTTGTCCGGGTACGCGCGCTCGGCCCAGCTGCGCGGGGCCTGGTAGAGCTCGTCGGGGAAGACGCTGATGGCGAACGGGATCGAGATGTCCTTGGCGTCGAAGAAGTCCGCTTTGTTCTCCCAATACAGACGAGCCGCGGAGACGCCGGTGTTGGTGAGCCAGTAGAGCGTGATGTTGTCGAGGAGGTCGTCACGCGTGAGGTCGCTCTGCAGCCGCCCCTCGAGGACCTGCTTCACCAGGCCGGGCTGACCGGTCCCGTCGCCGTGGTCGAGCGCGAACGCCGCGAGGTCGATGGGCGAGTCCGCCAGTCCGTACAGCGTCTGCGGACGCGCCGACATGATCTGCGCGTAGGCCACGTGTTTCGCGTAGAAGGCGGTCAGCTGCTCGTAGGCGCGCAGCTCCTCGTCGGAGAGGCCCGACGGTGCCGGCTCGCCGGTTTCGAACCCCTTGACGAGGTCGGCCGGGGCCGTGCCGGGCATGTTGGAGTGGATGCCGAGCAGCCCAGCGGGCGCCTGGATGCCCATGGCCTGCGTGACCGCCGCGCCCCAGTCGCCCCCCTGCGCCACGAACTCGCTGTAGCCGAGGCGGTTCATCAGCACCACCCAGGCGCGGGCGATGCGCATCGGATCCCAGCCGGTGGCGGCCGGCTTCGCGGAGAACCCGTGACCCGGCAGCGACGGGATCACTACGTGGAACGCGTCGGTCTCGCTACCGCCGTGCGCCGTGGGATCCGTGAGCGGCTCGATGATCTTCAGCTGCTCGACGATCGAGCCGGGCCAGCCGTGAGTGACGATGAGCGGGAGCGCGTCCTCGTGGCGCGAGCGGACGTGAATGAAATGGATGTCGAGCCCGTCGATCTCGGTCAGGAAGTTCGGCAGGGCGTTCAGCTCCGCCTCGCACCTTCTCCAGTCGTGCTCGGTCGCCCAGTAGCGCGCGAGCTCCTGCATGGTCGCGAGCGGCATGCCCTGCGAGTCGTCATCGACCGTCTCGCGCTCGGGCCACCTCGTCGCCTCGATGCGCCGGCGCAGGTCGGTGAGCGCCGACTCATCGAAGCCGACCTCGAACGCACGAATGGTGCCTGTGACTTCCGTTGCGGACATCTGGTCCTCCTGTCGTGTTCTCGCAGGCCTTCGCCACTCCCCAGGGGTCAACGGCGTCTCATCGAGTGGTCGTGAAGAAGTCGATGAGCAGCTGGTTGACGCGCTCGGGCTCGTCGTGGTGGACCCAATGCGAGGCGTCGGGCAGGCGCTCGACGCGGTCGAGGTTGGGCACGTCGTCGTGGTGGGGCTCGGCGAGCGTGGGACCGAGGTAGCGGTCGCGGTCGCCCCAGATCACAAGTGTGGGCGCCGCGATGGGCTTGATCTCGCCTGACGAGTGCCGCACCGCGAAGCGGTAGTAGTTGATCATCGCCGCGGCCGCCCCCGGCTGCGACCACGCCTCGATGTAGCGCCCCATCTCCTCGTCCGTGTACGGGGGTTGCGCGTCGCGCAGGAAGTCCTGCAAGAACTCCCAGTCGTCGGCCTGCACGTGGTGTTCGGGCAGATCCGGGAGCTGGAAGTAGAAGAAGTACCAGGACCGTCGCAGCTGGCTGGGGTGACGCAGCCCCTCGTTGAGCTTGCGCGGATGGGCCGCGTCGAGGATGGCCAGCCGGTCGACGACTTCGGGGTGGTTCATCGCGAGCGTCCAGGCGGCGGTCCCACCCCAGTCGTGGCCGACCACGTGAGCGGATTCGGCGCCCCGCTCCTGGATGAGACCACGGACGTCGGCGGCCAGGTCGACGGCGCCGTAGGCGGCAACGCCGTCCGGCTTGGACGACAGGTTGTAGCCCCGCAGGTCGGGCGCAACAACGCGGAAGCCCGCTGCCGCGAGCGGCGCGATCTGCAGCCGCCAGCCGTACCAGAACTCCGGGAAGCCGTGCAAGAGGACGATCAGCGGCCCGTCACCGGCTTCGACGTAATGCAGCCGCACGTCCCCGACCTCGGCGTAGCCTTCTCGAAGTTCGGTCTGGACGTCCGGCAGAAGCGCGGTCGACGCATCGGTTGAGCTCATGAGAAATCTCCTCTCGAGACTGTGTGTGGTGGGCACGAGGCTGGCGCCGTCGCCGAAGCGTCGAGCCAGGGAACTCCCTGGTCTGGTCCCTGGTGCGTCACTCCCTGAGGAACGCGTCGACGTCGCGGGCGAACTCGGCGTGGTGCTGGAACAGGAACCCGTGCGCCGCGTCCGGGTAGATCTTCACTCGCGCCTGGGGGATCAGGCCGGCGAGCAGATAGGAGAAGTGCGGCAGGATCATCGGGTCGCCGTCGCCGCCCGCCACGAACACGGGCATGCCGATCGCGCTGACCCGCTGCAGCTGGCCGTGATCCGGGATGCCCCAGTCACATACGGCGTCGTATTGAGCCTGCCGGGTCTCCCAGGTGGTCGGCTTGTCCCGGTCCTCGCGCCGTGCGCCCAGCCGCCCCAGGGTCTCGACGCCCGCTTGCCGGCTCGCGGCCGACGGCATGAAGAAGACGCTGAGGTAGCCGTCAGGATTGGGCTCGGGCTCGCCAACGGCTCCGATCACCTCGGGTGCCCAGCCGTGCATCCCGGCGGCGCCGCGCGGGGCTGCCGACGCGAGGACCAGGCGACGGACCGCCGCCGGCCTGATCAGCGCAATCTCCTGGGCGACGAAGCTGCCGATCGAGAACCCGAGGATGTCTGCGGCGCCGAGCTCGAGGGCGTCGATGAACGCGATGGCATCGCGCGCCATCTGCGCGACCGTGCTCGGCGTCGTGCCAGTCGATCCGGCCACCCCGGCGTTGTCAAACGTCACCACTCGCCGGTCGCGCGCCAGCGCGTCGATCAACTCAGGATCCCAGTTGTCGAGGTTCCCGCGGAAGTGCTGGAGGAGCACGAGCGCCGGCGTTCCCTCGCCGACCTGGCGATACGTGTACTCGATCCCGTTCGCGGCACTGACCACTCTGTTGGGGGCCGCCAGATACTCGCCGGTGGAAGGTGCGATGCCGGTCATGGCCGTTCAGCCTCGCCGGCGAGGAAGTGCTCGGCGTAAGGGGTTCCGGCGAGCCGCTCGCGCAGGAGACGGGAGAAGAACAACAGCGAGCTCAGCGGCCGGTAATGGGCTGCGATGTGCTGCGTCTGTCCGTCGGCGTTGAAGGTGACCAGGTGCAGGCACCCGAGCGGCCTGCCGCGAACCTCGGCGGTGTAGTCCTCGATGAATGCGTTCTCGCCGCAGGGGCCCGCGAAGTTGAAGTCCTGGCGGTCGTACAGCTCCCGGACGCCGCCGATGACGGCGCGGATGGCGTCCGCGCCCTGCACGTCGCCGTCGAGCATCGACCCCTCCAGGGTGGCGTCGTCGGCCAACTTGTCCATCCACGCCGGGTAGTAGTCCGCGAACCTGCCGGCGGGATCGCCCCTTACGAGGTAGGTCGGAACGCCTTCGGTCGCTTGGGTGTCAGGGATGTTGGTCATGGCGTGAGGGTCGCCCAAAGCGTGGGCCCTTCGCGCCCGTGACCACGCGGGAGCGGACCCTGGACCTTGCCGGTGTCTCACGGGCCCGCCCGGGGACGCCGTGACTCAGAGCCACGCTGCGACCGTGATCTGACCGACATCCTCATCCGGGTGCTCGCGGACGCCATAGATCACCCTGGCGCCAACCCACAGGACCGTCCGACCGAGATGGTTCGGGTACCGCTCGATCTTGGCGTTGAAGAAGTCGAGGGCGGTGTTCTGCGTTCGCAGCAGTTCCTCGGCGTCGTCGAGGTATTGCCGGGTCTCCGCGATCGTTCGCACGGCATCGTCGTCGAGCTGCTTGTTCTGGTGCCCGCACACGATGTGCCGCGGTCCGAGCGCCTCGACCTTGTCGATCGCTTCCCGCCATGGCCGCAAGCCTCCGACGGTCGCGCTCAGCGCGAGGTACATGTGGACGCCGTTGTAGATCACGTCCCCACTGACGACGAGCCCGAGATCCGGGACGTGCAGGACCGTGCTGTCGACGGCATCGGTGGCGCCGACCTCCACGATCACGAGCTCGTGTCCCTCGAGCGCGAAGCGGTTGTCCGGCACCGTCACCGCGGTCACCGGCGATGGCGGGATCCCCGCATACAGCTTGTCCCACAGGACCGGCCGCGCGGCAGCTCCGGCCTGCATCAGAGCGATCGTTCCCGCCGAGGCGACGACTCGCGCCCCGAACCGCTCAGCCAGGAGCCCGGCGGCGAACCAGTGATCGGCATGGCCGTGGGTGACGAAGATGTCGGTGACGTTCCTCCCCTTCTCGGCCACCCAGTCGCCGAGCGCCCGCGCCTGATCCTCCGTCATCCCCGGGTCCGTCAGGACGGCGTCCTCCTGTCCGTAGATCAGCGTGCTGGCCGTGGGAGAGAACAGCTTCGGTTCACCGTTCGGGAGAAAACCGGCCTGTGGCGGCGGCTCGTTCACGAACACGTCGTAGTTCAGGGTCATGCAGCGCAGCCTCCACCTTCTCGTCGTCCTTCGCGCCCGTAGGGCCACTGGCGGGTCCCCTGGTCCGCCCAGGCGCCCCGCCGCTCAAGAGCCACGCGTGAACGCGTCCGCCAGCGTGAGCGCGAGCGCGGCGGCGGCGAACGCGGCGATGCTGACGATGCCGCGGCGGAACGCCGACGCGAAGTCGCCATGCGACGACGCGAGCTCGTTGTAGAAGACGCTGCCGGTGACCGCGATGCCGGCGGCCGAGCCGATCCGCTGACCGGTCTGCAGCACGCCGCCGGCGCTGCCGGCGCGCTCGACCGGCACCTGGGACAGCGCGAGGGTCAGGTTGGGCGAGATCACCAGTCCGCCCCCGATGCCGGCGACCAGCAGCGGCAGCGCCGTCCACAGCGCGACGTCGTGGCCGGGATGGGCGCCCACCGCCAACCAGACGCCGGCCATCCCGACGAGGAACGTGGCGAGCCCGAGGGCCACGAGCTTGGGGCCGCGGCGCAGCACCTGGCGGCTGCCCGCCGACGCGACCAGGGCGCCGCCGATGGCGAACGGAGTGGCGGACAGGCCGGATTTCCACGCGGGGTAGTTCAGCCCGAGCTGCAGGTACTGGGTGAGGGTGAAGAACACCGCGACGAAGCCGGCGAAGTAGAGGAGCCCCACGGGGGCGCCGAGCACGTAGGAGCGGATCCGGAACAGGTCGAGCGACACGAGCGGCTCTCGGCTGCGGCCGTAGCGGCGCTCGTGCAACACCCACACGACCAGCAGCACGGCGGCCAGCGGGAACAGCGCAAGCCGCAGCGGGCTGTGCCACGCGCGCTGCTCGATGAACGGGACAAGGATGCACACGACCGCAGCGCCCAGCAGCACGACGCCGAGCGGGTCGAGCGACTGTGGCCGGCGCTCGGCCGCCGTCGGCGCCGGCAGGTAGCGGCGGGCGAGCAGCAGGATCGCCGCGCCGATCGGTAGGTTGACGAAGAACACCGCCCGCCAGCCCTCGTGGACGCCGAACAGTGCGATCAGCGCGCCGCCGGTGAGCGGGCCGATCGCGGTCGACACGCCGATCGTCGCGCCGAAGAAGCCGAACGCCTTGCCGCGCTCCTCGCCCCGGAACAGGCTCTGAATGAGGCCCGAGATCTGCGGGCTGATGAGACCGCCGGCGAACCCCTGGACGATCCGCATCAACACGAGCGCGAGCGCCGTCGGCGCGAGCCCGCAGGCCGCGCTCGCGACCACGAACAGCGCAACGCCGAGCATGAACACCGGCCGCCGCCCGTGCGCGTCGCCGAAGCGCCCCGACGGCACGAGCAGCAGCCCCAGCGAGAGCGCGTAGCCGGCGACGATCCACTCCAGCTCGTTCGGCTGCGCGTGCAGGCTCTGCTGGATGCTCGGGAGGGCGACGTTGACGATCGAGACGTCGAGCAGGGTCATGAACCCGGCGGCGAGGCAGATGCCGAGCGCCATCCAGCGGTCCGGATCGGGGCGGTATTCGTCGGCGCGCGGCGGTGCCGGGCGAGTAGAGGCCGCGGAGGTCACGGAGCGTGGCTCAGTCAAGTTCGCCCAGCATTGGGGCGAGCGCCAATTCCGCGTCTCGCGTCTGCAGGCCGTCCTTCATCGCCGCCGCGATCCGCCTCTGGGCCTCGGGGGCGCGCACTGCCTCGCCGAAAAGATCGGAGTCACGACGGAAATCCTCGACGGGCGCGAGCGCGATCGCGTTCACCCGATCCTTGACCAAGGCGTGGCCCGCAGCCGGGAACCCGGCGATACGCCGAGCCAGGGAGCTGACGAAATCCCCCAGCTCGTCGGCGGGCAGCGCGCGGTTGATCCAGCCGTACCGTTCCGCCAGCTCGGCACCGTAGTCCTCCGCGCTCAGCATCACCTCCAGCGCTCGCGAGCGACCCATCAGGCGAGTGAGGTGCTGAGCGCCACCGCCGCCGGGGAGTTGACCGAACGCCGGTTCGAACTGACAGAAGATCGCCGACTCGCGCGCCGCGAAGCGCATATCGCAGGCGAGAACGAACTCGCTGCCCGCGGCGCGGACGCGCCCCTCGATCTGCGCGATCGTGACGAGCCGGCTCGCGCTGAGATACCGAAACAGCAGCGCGATCGATGCCTCGCCGGTGAGCTTCGCGGCCTCTGCCCGGTACTCGGTGATCTGGGTCAGGTCCACATGGGAGATGAAGTAGTCGGGGTCGGCGCTCGTGAAGACGAGCACCTGCACGCCGTCGTCTGGTTCCGCGCGCTGAATCAGCGAGACGAGATCGCGCACCAGTTCCGGCCCCAGCAGGTTCATGGGAGGAGCCGAGATCTCGGCGAAGACAACGCCCGGTTCCTGGCGGATGTTCAGCGTCTCGAATTCGAAGGGAGCGTTTTTGCTTGTGACCGGCGCAGTGTCAGGCATGGATGCTCCTTTTCGTCGCGGCCAGAGAGAACACCGCCGCGGTGGCGGTGCCGAACACGAGGTGCGCCCCGAGGTCGTGGCGCAGCGTCTCCAGGTCGTACTTCCAGATCGGCTTGTACACGCCGAGCAGCGGGAGAACGACGTATCCACTGGCCCAGACCGCGACACCGAACGGCAGTCCGAACCACACCTTCGGCTTGCGGCACGAGCCGAGGAGGAGCCCGTATCCGGCGCCGGCGGCGAGGCCGAATCCCCAGTGCGTCGCGTTGTTGAGGGAGCGCGCGTAGCGCGGCGACACCTCGCGCCCGAGCACGGTCTCGAGCAGCTGCTTGGCCACCAGCGCCGGAGCCGGAGCGGTCTCCCAGCTCACGA
>DASXCV010000357.1:0-5287 GCA_036491015.1 Thermoleophilaceae bacterium
CAGCTCACCGCGCCGGGCGCCGCGGCCCGCCGGGCCACCGTCCTGGCGAGCGGGCGGCACGTGTTCAAGGCGGCCGGCAAGGCGAAGCTCGTGGTCAAGCTCACGGGCAAGGGCAAGAAGCGGCTGAAGAGCTCGCGCAAGCTCCGCGGCACCCTCAAGGTGAGCTTCAAGCCGCCGGGTGGGAAGGCGCTTTCGTCCAGCACATCAGTGCGGCTGAAGCGCTAACCCTCTTAACCTTCGCCACACATGGGCATCGCCGTGGTGAAACTGGGATCGAGCATCGTCGCCGACGACACCGGCGTCGTGCGCCGCGACGCGCTCGAACGACTGTGCGCGGAGACGGCGAAGCTTCACGCCGCCGGCCAGTCACTCGTGCTCGTCACCTCCGGCGCCATCGCGCGCGGGATGGAGGTGATGGATCTCGCGATCCGGCCGCGCGCCATGGACGAGCTGCAGGCGGCGTCGGCGGTGGGCCAGGGCAAGCTCTTCCGCGTCTACGACGAGCTGTTGCAGGAGCAGGGCGTGTCGAGCGCGCAGGTGCTGCTCACGTTCTTCGACATGTCGGCGCGCAGCCACTACCTGAACGCGCGGCAGACGCTCCGCAAGCTGCTCGACTGGCGCGTGGTGCCGGTGATCAACGAGAACGACACCACCACCACAGACGAGATCTCGTTCGGCGACAACGACTTCCTCGCGGCGCAGGTGGCGATCCTGCTGGACGCCGACCTGCTGCTGCTGCTCACCGACACCGATGGCCTCTACACGGCCGACCCACGGCGGCACCGCAGCGCCCGGCACGTGCCGGAGGTGAGCGACTTCGAGCTGCTCGAGAAGATCGACATCGCGGTGTCCACCTCCCCGCTCGGCTCCGGCGGCATGCGCTCGAAGGTGGTGGCGGCCGAGATGGCGACGGCGGCGGGCATCCCCGCCGTGATCGCGAACGGCCACCGCGACGGTGTGATCGCGGCGGCCGTGGCGGGCCAGGAGGGCGGCACGCGCTTCCGGCCGCAGGACGGGCGAGTGTCGAGCTTCAAGCTCTGGCTCAAGTACGCAAAGCCCACCCACGGGCGGATCGTGGTGGACGACGGCGCGGCGCACGCCCTGCGCGAGCGCGGCACGAGCCTCCTGCCCGTGGGCGTGGTGGAGGTGCAGGGCGAGTTCAAGGCGGGCGACGCGGTGGACGTGTCCTCCACCGACGGCAACGGCCGCCCGATCGGCAAGGGGATCGTGAACTACTCGGCCGAGGAGCTGCGGCGGATCAAGGGTCTCAAGACCTCAGAGGTGCGCGAGCTGCTGCCGCGCGCGAGCGAGGAGGCCGTGCACCGCGACTACTTCGTGCTCGAGTAGCCGCCGTCGGCGCTCACCCGGTTCATCCGCTTCGGATGATGCGGCGCCTGGGCCTGGCGCGTGAGCCTGGCGAACATGCCTGAGGGGTTCTCAGCAGCCGAGGTCGGCAAGGAGATCGCCGAGCACAAGAAGCACAGCGGCGGAGCGGACGCCGACCATCACGACCGCTGGCTGTCGATTGTCGAAGCGGTGCTGCTGTCGCTCGTCGCCGTGCTGGCCGCCTACTCGGGCTACGCGGCCGCGAAGTGGGGCACCGAGTCCTCGGTATCGCTCGCGAAGGCGTCCGCCGAGCGCACGAAGGCGAATCGCGCGGCCACTGAGGCGATCGTCACGCGCAACCTCGACTCGGCGTCGTTCAATGCGTGGTTCACGGCCTTCACCGCGGGGAACGCGAATGCCGAGCGGCTGGCGGTGAGGCGGCTGCGCCCCGGCTACCGGCCGGCATTCAATGCCTGGCTGGCGACCGATCCGGCGCACAACCGCAACGCGCCTCCCGGCCCGGCGTACATGCCGCAGTACGTCATCCCAGCGGACGCCGCGGCGAAAGCTCACGACGCCCAGGCCGACGCCGAGTTCGCCGAGGGCACCCATGCGGGGGAGACGGCCGACAAGTACATCCGGGACACGGTGTTCCTGGCGACCGTGCTGTTTCTGGTCGGGATCAGCGGCCAGTTCCGGGTCCGCACGGCACGACTCGGCCTGATCGGCGTGGCGGGGCTGCTGCTCGTGTTCGCCGTGATCCAGCTGCTCGGCCTTCCCGGGCCCCCGTAGGACGGCTCAGCTCGTGCTCGAGTAGCGAGCGGCGTGCTCCTCGATCCAGTCGCGCCAGTCGTCGGGTAGCGCGTCGGCCTCGAGCAGGCGGGGCAGCAGCGAGCGGTCGTGCTCGAAGGCCTCGGCGAAGAGGCCGACGGTCACGTCGGCGTCGGGCCGCGAGACGATCTCCACCTCGTCGCCGGCAGCGAGCTCGCCCTCCTCGATGACGCGCAGGTAGGCGCCAGGGCGGCCCGCCTGTGCGAAGCGCTTGATGAAGCGCGGGTCGTCCATCTTCTTCGCGAGCTTCCAGCAGGGGACCCGCGGAGAGGTGACCTCGAGCAGGACGGTGCCGATCCGCCAGCGCTCGCCGACGCGGGCGTTCGTCACGTCCACGCCGCGGAGGGTGAGGTTCTCACCGAAGGGGGCGGGGCCGAGCTCGCGGCCGAGCCGCGATTCCCACCAGTCGGTGTCCTCCCCCGCGTACGCATACACGGCCTTGTCGGGGCCGCCGTGGACGCGGCGGTCGGCCTGGTCGTCGCCGTCGACGTTCACCCCGCGCACGGCCACGCGGCCGCTCACGGGCTCCTTCCAGATCGAGCTTGTCTCGACGCTGCCGTTCGAGCGCTCGATGGGCCGCGGAGTGCCTACGTTCACTGCTTCCACGTGGGCCATTTCCTGGAGTCTGACGCAGGGTCCACTTGTTACAGGGGGCAGGTACCCTTGTCAGGTGGCCACCACAGCCGCATCTGTAGCGGAGATCTGCGCGGGCGCGAAGCGCGCCTCGCGCGAGCTCGCGCGGCTCGACACCACCACCAAGAACGCCGCGATCGGCGCGATGGCGGATGCGCTCGAGGCGCGCGTCGACGAGATTCTCGAGGCGAACGCGCGCGACATGGACGCTGGGCACGAGGCCGAGTTGGAGGCCTCGCTGCTCGACCGGCTGCTCCTGACCCGTGAGCGCGTTGCCGGGATCGCCCGCGACGCGCGGCGGATCGCGGCGCTGCCCGACCCAGTGGGCGAGGTGATTGCGGGGTCGCGGCTGTACAACGGCCTCGATCTGCGGCAGGTGCGCGTGCCGCTCGGCGTGGTGGCGGTGGTGTACGAGGCGCGGCCGAACGTGACGATCGATTGCAGCGCGCTCTGCCTCAAGTCCGGCAACGCGATCGTGCTGCGCGGCTCCTCCACGGCGTTGCACTCCAACACGGTGCTGGCGTCGATCGCGTCAGAGGCCGTGTCGGCGGCCGGGCTGCCCGAGGGCGCGGTGTCGCTCGTGGCGGGCGGCGGTCGCGACGAGCTGCGCCAGATCGCCACGCAGGAGGGGATCGTCGACCTGATCATTCCCCGCGGCGGCGAGGGCCTGAAGGCGGCGCTGAAGGAGCACGCGAAGGTGCCCGTGATCTACGCGGCGTCCGGCAACTGCCACGTGTACGTGGACGAGAGCGCCGACCTCGACCACGCGGTCGCGATCACCCTGAACGCGAAGGTGCAGCGGCCGAGCGTGTGCAACGCGGCGGAGACGCTGCTCGTGCACGCCGGGATCGCTCCCGCGTTCCTGCCGCGCGCTCTGGGCGAGCTGCGCGAGTCGGGAGTCGAGCTGCGGGTGGACTCACGGGCGCGATCGCTCGCCGGCGACCTCGCGGGTTCGCTCAACGACGCGACCAAGGAGGACTGGGCCACCGAGTACCACGCGCTGATCCTGGCCGTGAAGGTGGTCGATTCCGCCGACGAGGCGATCGAGCACGTGAACCGCTACACGAGCGGGCACTCCGACGCGGTGGTCACGCAGTCCACCGACGTCGCGCAGGCGTTCACCGCGGGCGTCGACACCGCCTGCGTGTACGTGAACGCCTCCACCCGCTTCACCGACGGCGGCGAGTTCGGGATGGGCGCCGAGATCGGCAACTCCACCCAGAAGCTTCATGCCCGTGGGCCGATCGGCCTGCGCGAGCTGTGCACGTACAAGTACGTGGTCGAGGGCTCCGGGCAGGTGAGGGAGTAGCGGCCACGCGAGTGGGAATCCTGGGCGGCACGTTCAACCCGCCCCACATCGGACATCTGATCTGCGCGCAGGAGGCGCTGGTCCAGCTCCGGCTCGACACGGTGGTCTGGGTGCCCGCGGGGGCGCCGCCGCACCGCGAGGTGGAGGATGACCCGGGCGCGAAGGCGCGCTTCGAGATGTGCGAGCTGGCCGTGTCGGGCGACGAGCGGTTCTCGATGTCACGCGTGGAGATCGACCGCGAGGGCCCGTCGTACACGGCGGACACGCTGCGGACCATGCGCTCGGACGCCGCCGACGACGACGAGTTGTTCCTCATCCTCGGGGGCGACCAGGCGGCGTCCCTGCGCTCGTGGCACGAGCCGGAGGAGGTCCTGACCCTCGCCACCATCGCCGTGGCCGAGCGCAGCGGCTGGCCGCGGCCGGCGATCGGCGTGCGGCTGTCCGGGCTGCGCGGGGCCGAGCGGCTCGTGTTCTTCGAGATGCCGCGGGTTGACGTGTCGTCGTCGATGGTGCGACGGCGGGCGCGCGAGAGGAAGCCGATCCGGTACCTGGTGGCAGACAAGGTGGCCGACTACATCGGGGCGCAGAGCCTGTACGCGGCGTCGGAGCCGGTGGGGGCGGAGTCATGAGCTCGTCGTCTGCCTCGTCGGAGAACACGTCGCTGATGCTGGCGGAGCGGATCGCCGAGATCGCGTCGGACAAGAAGGCGATGGACGTGCGGCTGCTCGACCTGCGCGGGGTGGTGGGTTACACGGACTACTTCGTGATCTGCAGCGGCAACACCGAGCGTCAGGCGAAGGCGATCCACGACGCGATCCACAAGGAGCTGAAGGACGAGTCGGGGCTCTTGCCGCGCCGCACCGAGGGCGACCGCCAGGCGCGCTGGATCCTGATGGACTACCTCGACTGCGTCGTCCACATCTTCACTCCGGAGGCGCGCTCGTTCTACCGGCTCGAGCAGCTCTGGGGCGAGGTGCCGGCGCGCTCGGTGGGGTAGGGCGGGCTCTCTCGCGCCGCTGGCGCTAGGCCGTGTAGGCGAGGAGGAGCCAGCCGAAGGCGGCCGCGCCCTCGAGGCCGAGTGCCATCCAGGCCGGCCGCCTGGCGTCGACGAGGGCGAGGATCGTAGCGCCGGTGGCGGCCAGCGCGCCCAGGATCAGCAGGCTGATGGCGAACGGACGCCACGGGTCG
>DASXCV010000358.1:0-3906 GCA_036491015.1 Thermoleophilaceae bacterium
CACCGGGGGAGCGAGCCCCTCGACTACGACGACTCGCTCGTGCCGGGGCAGATCGTCGCGAGCGTGATGCACCTGCCGGACGTGACCGCGCGCGAGGACCACGAGCTCGGCCTGATCCTGCGCTGGACCTACGGCTCGGCCTTCGGCCTCTTCCACGGCTTCCTCCGCCGTCGCGTGGGCGAGCCCTGGGCGAGCGCCGTGTTCGGCGGCACGCTCATGAGCGCCACGCTCACCCTGTTCCCGCTGCTCGGCCGCACTCAGCCGCCCTGGCGCTGGAAGCCGGACGTGCTCGCCACCGCCTTCGGCACGCACGCCGCCTACGTGGCGGCGGTGGCCGCCGTGGACGACACGCCACTGCTCGGCGCGGGCTAGGTTCCGGCCACCGGGCGAGGGCTCGTGCTTCAGATACGCGTGTTCGGCACGACGGCGGCGATGACGGAGGTCGGCGAACGCCTGAGTGCGCTTCCCAGCCTGCGCCACGTGACCCGCAGTCCCAACGGCGACTCCAACACCTCGGTGGTCAGCGCCGACCTCAGCGACGGCGCCGGCGACGTCGTCCTCCAGACGGTGAGGACCCTCGGGGTGCCGCCCGAGGACATCGTGCTGCTCCGCGTCGATTCCATCGGCCCGTCCGGCATGTCGGACCATCCGATCAGCAGCGTCGTCTGGACCGACCTGGTGAGCCAGGCCGGTGCGAACGCCCGTCCGCTCGCGCGCTACCTCGTGTTCATGGCGGTGGCGGGGGTCATCGCCGGCTTCGGGGTGATCTACGCCAACGGGATCCTGGTGGTGGGCGCGATGGCCGTGAGCCCCGACATGCTGCCGATCACCGCCACGTGCACCGGCCTGGTGCTCCACCGCTGGCGGCTCAGCGCGCGGGCCTTCGTGACGCTCACCGCGGGGCTTGCAGTCGGCTGCATCATGGCCGGCGTGGTGGCCGCGCTGATGGACCTCTTCAACGCGCTTCCGGACGGCTTCAACATCGGTGAGACCGGTCTCCAGGGACTCTCGAGCGTGAACGCGTCGACCGTGTTCGTGGCGTTCGCGGCCGGGATCGCCGGCATCCTCGCCTTCGAGACCCGGGCGAGCGCCGCCGTGGGAGTCGCGATCTCGGTCACCACGATCCCGGCCTCGGCGTACCTCGGCGTGGCCGCGGGGGTGGGCGAGGTCGACAAGGCCCTCGGTGCGCTCCTGGTCCTCGGAATCAACGTCTCGATGCTGGTGCTTGCGGGCTCCAGCACGCTGCTCTTGCAGCGGAGGCTTGGCCGCGGGGCGGCCGCGGGGACCGACGACGCTCATCCATAACGGACGATGCGCGCGGGGTCGAACTCCTGAATCGTTGGTGCAGCACCACACATGCCCCGAAATCGACGTGGAAAGGACGGACCCATGTCAGACCGGCAACTCATACTCGGAGTCTTTGCGGATGAGCTCGCGGCCGACAACGCCGCAGTAGCGATGAAGGACTCCGGGATCGCCGATGGCGACGCCATCGGGATTCTGGCCCTCGATGCCGGCGGCAAGCTCAAGCAGGACAAGGTGGGCAAGCGCAGCACCGGCAAGGGCGCAGCCATCGGAGGCGTGCTCACGCTGCTCGGGCCGATCGGCCTGGGAGTCGGTATTGCGGGCGGCGCGGCTGCAGGCGCACTCCACCACAAGAACCTGGGCTTGTCCGATGCCGACAAGGCGCGCCTTACGGTCGAGCTGCGCGACGGCAAGGCAGCAGTCGGCGTGCTGGCGCACTACGACACCGCCCCCGCGATCTCCGACGAACTGACCCAGCTCGGCGGCACGTCCGAGTCCCACGAGCTGAGCGACGAGGCCCTCGAGGCCGCGACGGCGTAGAGCCCGGCGGCTCGAAGCAGGCCAAGAAAGGAAACCCATGGCAGTAGGACCGGTTCAACTCATCGTGCTCGGCTTCGAGCACCCGGACTTCCACGGCGAGATCATCGCCGAGCTCCAGCGTCTGCACGACAACGAGACCGTGCGTGTGATCGACGCGCTCGCGGTTCACAAGGACGCCGAAGGAGAGATGGAGGTGCAGCATCTGAGCAACCTCTCCAAGGAGGAGGCGATCGAGGTCGGAAGCATCGTCGGCGCTCTGATCGGCCTCGGGATCGAGGGCGAGGAAGGCATGGCCGCCGGCGCGGAGGCCGGTGCCGAGGCAGCGGCCGAGGGCGTGAACGCGTTCTCAGACGACGAGGCGTGGGACGTCCTGGCAGACATCCCGAACGACTCCGCCGCGGCGCTCATCCTGCTCGAGCACCACTGGGCGGTGCCGCTGCGCGACGCCATCGCCCGCGCCGGGGGCTTCCGCCTGAGCGACGGCTTCATCAGCCCGCTCGACCTGGTCGAGATCGGGCTGGTCTCGAGCGAAGAGGCCAAGGACCACCACGCCGTCGAGAAGAAGCCGGCCGTCGCGTAGGCGGTCAACCATCCCCAAGAACAAGGAGGAAGAACGATGTTCGGAGCCCGTAGAGTCGCCCGCCGTACCTCTAGGCGCGTTGCGCGCCGCCGTTAGCGGCGCCCACGGATAAGCCCGCGCTTAGCCGAGGGCGTCGATTTCTGACCGATCACCCGATCCGGGTGATGGGATGGAGCGCGCGATGAGGTGTTGTTGATCACAGGTTGACCTCACCAATGGTTAGCAGCGGAGCAGCTCCCACCGGCGCTGTCCTCCGGGCAGCAAAACCGGTGGGCGCCCGCCCGTTCGAGCTCCTCGAATCGAAGCTCCGACCGCCCGGCATCGACGAGCGCAGCGTTCCCCGCACTGCGCTCGTCGACAAGCTGAACCGGGAGCCCGGGCCACCGATCGCCGTGTTGTGCGCCGGTCCCGGCTACGGGAAGACAACCGCGCTGGCCCAGTGGGCGGAGTCGCGGGAGCAGCGCTCGCTTGCCTGGCTTGCCCTCGACCGGCACGACAATGATCCCGTCGTGCTGCTCACCTACCTGGCGGCTGCGCTTGATCGGATCTCGCCGATCGACCCGGGCGTGTTCGAAGCACTCGCGTCGATGGGCGTGTCGATCGAGGCGCTGGTGGTACCGCGTCTGGGAGCAGCGCTCGCCGGCATGCCGGGGCCCGTGGTGCTGGTGCTCGACGACCTTCAGACGATCCACAACCCGCAGTGCATTGACGCCATCGTGGCGCTCGCGGCGCAACTGCCGACGGACTCGCGGCTTGCGCTTTCCGCGCGGGATCAGTCGGCGCTCCCGTTGGGGCTGTTGCGCGCCCGCGCTCTCACCCTCGAGCTCGGCCCGGAGGATTTGCGGATGGGCGAGGACGAGGCTCGGCGGCTCCTGGACGCCACCCCGGTGGACTTCTCCGACGACGACATCGCGGAGCTGGTCCGGCGTACGGAGGGCTGGCCGGCGGGGCTCTACCTCGCTGCACTGTCGGCCGGCGCCAACGGCCACGGGGACGCGGGCGCGCTCACGGGGAACGACCCGTTCGTGGTCGACTTCCTCCGCTCGGAGTTCCTGGCCTATCTCCCGGCGGATGAGCTGGGATTCCTCACACGCACCAGCATGCTCGATGAGTTGTCCGGGCCGTTGTGCGACGCGGTGCTCGCCACCGGTGGTTCGGCCGCGATGCTCGAGTCGCTCGAGCACTCGAACCAGTTCGTCGTCGCGCTCGACCGCGATCGCGCCTGGTATCGCTGTCACCCGCTCGTGAGGGAGCTGCTCGCCGCCGAGCTCACGAGGTCCGAGCCCGAGCTCGTCTCTGAGCTGCTCGGCCGCGCGTTCGACTGGTGCGCCGAGAACGGGCGCGAGATCGCCGCGATCGCGTACGGGCAGTCGAGCGGCGATGCCGATCGAGTGGCGGCAGCGATGGAGCGTTGCGTTCAGCCTGTGTTCCAAAGCGGGCGAAGCGCCACCGTGGAGCAATGGTTCGCCTGGCTGGAGGCG
>DASXCV010000359.1:0-8132 GCA_036491015.1 Thermoleophilaceae bacterium
GCGGCCCACCTCGTCGAGGGTGCGCGGATGCTCGCCGCCCAGCCCGTAGCGCAGCTCGAGCACGCGCCGCTCGCGGTACGAGAGGTTCTCGAGCGCCTCGCGCAGAGCCTCCTTGGTGAGGATCTCCGCGGCGCGCTCGTACGGCGACTCGGCCCGCTCGTCGGCGATGAACTGGCCGAACTCGGATTCCTCCTCGTCGCCCACCGGCTTCTCGAGCGAGACGGGCGCCTGAGCGGAGCGCTTGATCGAGTCGACCTCCTCGGGCTCGATGCCCGTGACGTCGGCGATCTCCTCGGGTGTGGGCTCGCGGCCCAGCTCCGTGACGAGCTTGCGCTCGGCGCGGCCGATCTTGTTGAGCTTCTCTACCACGTGCACCGGGATGCGGATCGTGCGCGCCTTGTCGGCGAGCGCGCGGGCGATCGCCTGGCGGATCCACCAGGTGGCGTACGTCGAGAACTTGAAGCCCTTGCGGTAGTCGAACTTCTCGGCGGCGCGGACCAGGCCCAGCGTGCCCTCCTGGATCAGGTCGAGGAAGGGCAGCCCCTGGTTGCGGTAGTTCTTCGCGATCGAGACGACCAGACGGAGGTTCGACTCGACCATCTTCTGCTTGGCGTCGAGGTCGCCGCGCTCGATGCGCTTGGCGAGATCCACCTCTTCCTGCGCCGTGAGCAGACGCACCTTGCCGATGTCCTTCAGGAACAGCTGCAGCGAGTCGGTGGTCATGTCCGGGCGCAGATCGAGCTGCGTCTTGGCCTTGCGCCGACGCCCGCCTCGGTCGCGCTCCGCTTCCGCCGCTGCTGCCGGCACCTGCTGGTCGATCTCCTCGACCAGCTCGATCTCCGACCGTTCGAGGAATCCGTGGAGGTCCTCGATGTCGCTTTCGTCGAGATCCACCTCGGCGAGTGCGGTTGCCACCTCGGCGTAGGTCAGTACGCCGGTTGCCGTGCCCTTCGTGATGAGGAGCTTGACCTCCTCGAGTTCCTGAAGCTCAGCTACTGACATTCCGTCTCTTTCGTATCTGCGATAGCCCCGACGCGCGTACGAGCCCATTCAAGCATCAGATCGAAGTCTAGAAGCATCTCTATCGACGTCAACGCGCGCGATCCCCGGAGAAGCGAGCGCTTAGGCTCACCGTTTTTACCCTCAAACGACGGGCCTCAAGCTAGTAATCCGCCAGCGCGAAACTCGTCGCCGGCGGAAGGTGTCTGCGGTCCGACCCGGAAAGGTCCGTGACGGCCGCGCCAAGAGTATCGTGCCCGGTTCCTTCGGTGTCACCTTTGCCGACGAAATTTCGATGAGCGACGAGAACGACGGCATCCTCGGGAATCTCCCCCGTTCCCGCCCCGGCGTGCGCAGCGACAAGCGCGCGAGCTCGCCCACTGCGGGCGGAGCCGGCGGTTCCGCGGGCTCGCCGCCCGCTCCCAAGCCGAAGCCGGCCACGAAGCCAAAGGCGAAAGCAGCGGCCAAGTCGAAGACTCCGCGAAAGCCGGCGGCGCCGCCTCCACCTCCGCCCGCGCCTGAGCCGGAGCCGGCCGAGCGGCACGCGGATCCGGTCGGCATGGCCATCAAGGCCGGAGAGACCGTGGCTCTGACGAGCATCAAGGTCGCCGGCAAGGTGGCGAGCGAAGTCCTGCGCCGCCTGCCTAGGCCCTGACCGGTGGCGCCCGAGCGGCGCACCAAGGGGCGCAGCCTCGGCCAGGGGCTGCGGGACTTCTACTGGAAGGCCTACCACGACAACCTCACCGGTCTGTCGGCGATGGTGGCCTACAACCTGTTGCTCTCGATCTTCCCGCTCGCGCTGCTCGCGCTCTTCATCGCCGGGAAGATCCTCCAGTCCGAATCGCTCGAGGACAGCGTGCTGAAGGACCTCCAGCACCTGTTCCCCACCACCGCCGAGAGGACCCTCGAGAACCTCCTCACGCGCGTGCGTCACTCCTCAGCGGGGCTCGGCATCGGCGCGCTCGTGACGAGCATCTGGATCGGCGCCTCGTTCTGGGGCGCGCTCGACACCGCCTTCTGCCGCATCTACCACGTGCGCTGCCGCACCTGGGTCGAGCAGAAGCGCTTCGCGCTCGCGATGCTCGTGGTGGTGCTGCTGTTCATGGCCGCGACCGTGGCGGTGCCGACGATTCAGTCGATCCTGCTGGGCGGCGCGAAGAACCTGCCGTTCGGCCTCGCGAGCGTGCACGACGTGATCTTCGTGGTGAGCCTGATCGCCGGGCTCCTGATCCTGTTCGCGATCCTCTGCGTGATCTACTGGAGCGTGCCGAACCGGCTGGTTCCCTGGCGGGCGATCTGGCCGGGGGCGCTCGGCGCGACGCTGGCCATCGGCGTGATCGACTACGTCTTCCCGCTGTACCTGACGAACATCTCGTCGATCGCGAAGCTCGGCACCACGCTGATCCTGATCGTGATCATCCTGATCTGGTTCTACGCCTTGGCGATCATCGTGCTCGGGGGCGCCGTGATCAACGCCGCGCGCTTCGAGATCTATGACACGGGCGAGCTCAAACGAGCCGAATAGCCCTGTGGCGCGCACTCCCGTAATCGCTGTATAGTCCGCGCGCTGCCTAATCGTCCGACGAGATCGGGCGAGTGGGGGAACCAACGCCGGAGCTATTCCGGCCGGGGCGAATGGGACGCATTGCCGCGTCCTTAGCGCAACTCGCGCGAGCCCGACAGCTCACCCCGCCGGCGCGACCACCAGAGGATGAATTCACGCATCGCAATCCGCGGGCTCACCATCGCGTTGTTCGGCGCGAGCCTCGCCCTGCCCGCCGCGGCGCTCGCCGGCAACGGCGGCACGGCGCCTCCGCAGCCGGCGGCCGACGGTCCGGTCGACCCGGCGTTCGCGCTCAGTGCGAAGCACACCGTCTTCCTCGGCAAGAGCCTGCACATCGCCGGCAACGACAAGAGCGCGGCGGGGCAGACGGTCACGCTCGAGACGCGCGAGGGCAACGATCAGTGGGTGTCTGTGGCGTCAGTGGCCGTCGCGCCGGACGGCAGCTTCGACTCGAGCTGGCGCCCGGACGGCTCGGGCCAGTTCCAGCTCCGCGGCGTGCTCGCCTCAGCCTCCACGGCCGCGGCCTCGCCGAGCTCTTCCGCGCCGCGCACCGTCGTCGTCTACAAGCCTTCGATCGCCACCTGGTACGGGCCCGGCTTCTATGGCAAGAGGACCGCCTGCGGCCAGCGCCTTACGCGAACGACGCTCGGCGTCGCCCACAAGAGGCTTCCGTGCGGGACTCAGGTGCAGGTCTCATTCCGCGGCCACACGATCGTGGTGCCCGTGGTTGACCGCGGGCCGTTTGCCCATCACGCCAGCTGGGATCTCACCGCCGCCACCGCCAAGCAGCTCGGAATGACGGTGACGAGCCGCGTGGGAGCGGCCCCTCTCGACCTTTCACTGCAACCCCCCGCTCTTTGAGTACGTCCCCGATTCGGAGTATCCTGCCCACCCAATGCCGGCTGCTGCTGTGAGCGCCCTTCGCTGCTTGGTGGTAGACGACCATCCGGTCGTTCGCCAAGGCATACGCGCGCTGCTCGAGCGTGAGCTGGACGGCGTGGAGGTCTCGACGGCCGACTCGCCCGAGGACGCGGTGCAGGAAGCATCGGGTCGCAGCCCGGACGTCGTCGTGATCGATCCGCGCCGGGTCAGCGGTGACGTGCACGAGACCGTGGCGGCGCTCCAGGAGAGTCTCGGGTCGCCGATCGTCGTGTTCACCGCCGACGGCGGGCCGCGCATGCTGGCCGAGGCGCTCAAGGCCGGCGTGAAGGGCTACGTGCGCAAGGACTCCCCGCCCGAGGACCTCATCCGCGCGATCCAGGCGGCCAGCAGCGGCGAGTTCTACGTGGACCCGGCGCTCTCCTCGTCGCTCCTGCTGGAGGAGGGCGAGCGCACGCTCACCGCCCGTCAGAGCGAGATCCTGCAGATGCTCGCCGACGGGATGCACACCGAAGAGGTGGCCAACCAGCTCGGCCTGTCCACCGAGACGGTGCGGACGCACACCAAGCGCATCCTGGCCAAGCTGCAGGCGGGCACGCGTACTCAGGCCGTTGCGATCGGCATTCGCAGCGGGCTCATTGAGTAGTTGCTAGTTGCTAGCTGCTAGCTGTTGCGCTCTGAGCGGCCGTCGGCCGCCGGGGCGTCCTGGTCCGCCATCTCCACACGCTCGCCGCCGGCCTTGGCGCGGTACATCGCGGCGTCGGCCAGCTCGAGCAGGCGGTCCGGATCGGTGCCGTGCTGCGGGCAGGCCACCACGCCGATCGCAACGCCGATAGGCGACTGGTCGGGCGTCTCGATCTGCTCGACCGCCGCGGCCACGCGGTAGGCGAGGATCTTCGCGCCGGACGCCGTCTGCTGGGGAGCAAGCACGCAGAACTCGTCGCCGCCCATTCGCACCGGGGTGTCGATCGTTCGCACGGTCGCGCGGACCGCGGCGGCAACGCCCATCAGCATGCGGTCGCCGGCGGCGTGCCCGAACGCGTCGTTGATCCGCTTGAGCCCGTTGATGTCGAGCACGAGCACGGCGAAGGCGTGGCCGTAGCGCTGCTGGATGCCCACGAGGTGGCGGATGTGCTGCTGGAGGTAGCGCAGGTTGTAGAGGCCGGTGAGGGCGTCCGTGTTGGCGAGCCACTCGAGCTCCCGCGAGCGCTCGCGCACGAGCTCCTCGGCGGCGGCAGCCTGGATGGCGCCGAAGACGGTGGCGAAGCGGTCGGCGGCGTCCACGAGCACGCGCGCCTCCTCGCCTGGCAGCTCCTTGCCGAGCGCGGAGATCATCACCGAGTGGAGGGCGGCGATGTCGCGCGCGAGATCGGCGGGCGCGTGCGGGTCGCGTCCCGACAGGCTGGCGAGCCGGCTGGCACGCTCCTCGGCGTCGGCGCTCAGCAGATCCCCGGGCGAGCCGGCGGGGCTGCGGGCCACGGCGCGGACGATGTCGCTGATCAGATCCGGCAGCTCGCGCACGATCCGCTCGGTGGGGATGCGCTCGATGTCGCTGAGCGGCGCGCGCTCGAGCACGCGCAGCAGCCACGCCTTCGCGAGTTCGTCGCGCGACTGTTCGAGACGCGAGAGTGGGGCGTCTAGCACTGCGTGTAGGCGGCGTACTGGTGGGTCAGGCACAGAAGATCGTCCTTGATGGGGCCTGGATCGATGCTAACCCGACCCTGCCGGACCCCGCAAGCACCGCACGTGTACCCGCAACGACTGTTTCAGTCGCTCTCGCGCCATGCAATCTGAAGGAAATGGAGGGTTCGGCCGCGAAATGCGGCCTGAAGTGGCAACCGTACCAGGATCACCGGCGAGTTCAGATGTCTCGTCCGCGCTCGTCGAAAGGCGCGATGCCGTGCTGCGCAGGTGGCTCGGAATGGAGGTCGAGCGCGCGAGCGTCGGCGAGCTCGCCGAGCGTCCGTTGAGCGAGCGGCTGCGCGAGCTGGAGGAGCTGTTCGACGCCGCCGTGCACGAGCTGCGCGGCGGGAGGGAGCAACCGGATTTCCAGCTGCGAGAGGAGCTCGAGCGCGCGATCGAGCGCGAGCGCACGGTCGGCATGCCGTTCACCGTGGCGCTGCTGCCCGCTCCCGCCGAGGGCGGCGAGGGCTGGCTCGAGGCGCTGTCGCGCGCGGCCGAGGAGGGCACGATCTTTCTCGACGGCGGCGCCGGCACCACCGCCGCCATCCTGCCGGGCGTGAAGCCACGCGAGGCCGACATCGCGGTTGACCGCCTGCGAGCACACGCCTGGAGCGCAGCCGGCTGCCGGGGCCGCCTGCCCGCCGCGGGCAGCGCGTCCTGCCCCAGCGACGGCGAGACGCCCGACGCCCTGCTCGCCGTGGCGAACGAACGGCTTCAGCGCATGGCGGACGCGTCGCTCGACCGCTCGCGCTTCGAGCGGCAGGGCAAGCCCGCGCCGGTGACCACGCTCTACCCCGAGCTCGGCTAACGGTTCTGGGTACAGTCGGCCGATGGCCGGCGACCTGATCGACATCGCCAGCGCGCGCGAGCGCGTGCTCGCCGTCGTGCAGCCGCTCGGCAGCGAAGAGGTGCCGCTGCGCGAGGCGCTCGGGCGAGTGCTCGCCGCGGAGGTCTCCGCCGAGGAGGACCTGCCGCCGTTCGACTCCTCCGCGATGGACGGCTACGCCGTGATCGCGGGCCCTGCCGGGGAGCTCGAGGTGGTGGACGAGTCGCGCGCCGGGCATCCGGCGGAGCGAGCCCTCGCGGGCGGGCAGGCAATCGAGATCTCCACCGGGGCGCAGATCCCGGACGGCGCGGACGCGGTGGTGCCGGTTGAGCGCGTGCAGGTGGACAACGGCCGCGTGGCGGTCCCGCACACCGACGTGGGCGCCAACGTGCGCCACGCTGGCGACGACATACGCCGCGGCGAGCCGGTGCTGAGCGCGGGCGTAGTGCTCGGGCCGGCGGAGCTGGCGGTGGCGGCGTCGCTCGGGCATGCGTCGCTGCCGTGCGGCGGGCGGCCGCGCGTGGCGGTGCTCGTGACCGGCGACGAGCTGGTGGAGGCGGGCAAGCCGCTCGGCCCCGGGCAGATCCGCAACTCGAACGCGATCGCTATGGAGGCTCAGGCCAAGCGGGCGGGCGCCGAGGTGGTGAGCAGCGAGGTGGTGCCGGACAACCTCGAGCAGACGACGGCCGCGTTCCGATCCGCGCTCGAGCGCGCCGACGTGCTGTGCATCTCGGGCGGCGTGTCGGTGGGGCCGCACGACCACGTGAAGCCGGCGCTCGCCGAGCTGGGCGTGGAGGAGAACTTCTGGCGCGTGGCGCTCAAGCCGGGCAAGCCCACCTGGTTCGGCACGCGCGGGCGGCAGCTCGTGTTCGGGCTGCCGGGGAACCCGGTGTCGGCGATGGTCACCTTCCACCTGTTCGCGCGGCCGGCGCTGCGGGCGCTCGCCGGCGCGCGCGTGGACGACACGCGCGTGACCGCCACGCTCGACGAGCCGCTGCCGCGTAACCAGAGCCGCGACCAGGTGGTGCGCTGCGCGCTGCACGCCGAGGACGACGGCTGGCACGTCTCCCCCACGAAGGACGACCAGAGCTCGCACGTGCTCACCTCGATGGTGGGCGCCGACGCGTTTGCCCTGGTACTGGCCGGCGAGGGCACGGTCGAGGCGGGCGAGCGCCTCGAGATCGAATTGCTGTACTGAGCTCTCCCGGCGGGTACCGTTCGGTCAGTGGCTAGGAAGGACCCGCGCAGGGAGATAGCCCGCAGGCGCGAGGCCCGGCGCCACGTGCACATCGTGGACGAGCCGGAGCTCGAGTCGAGCCCGCGCGGTCCGGTGACCACGCGCCAGAGCGCCGACGTGACCGTTCCGCGCTCCGAGCTCGACCCGCTCTGGACGCCCGAGCACCTCGAGATGCTCGCGCGCACGTACTGGCGCTTTCTCACGCGCGCGTCGCTGGGAGTGCTGCGGGTGGTCTACACGCCGACGTCGCGAGCGGTCGTGGTGTTCGGCCGCCCGCTCACACTGCTGCGCTTCCACGCGCCCGACTACGAGACGAGCGCGGACTGCGGCATCGTCACCTGGCGGATCGACCGCGGGCTGCTGGTGGCGCCGGCCGGCCGCGGCAAGGGCTGGCTCCGGATCACGGTGCGGCGGCCGCCCGAGTCGCTCCTGCCCGACGACCCGACCACCACGGCGGACGACTGGGCCACCGTGCGCGTGTCATCCGAGGTGGCGAGCTTCTATCCCATGCTCGCCGGCTGGGGCTGGTTCTGGAAGATCGGCCGCGTGCTCTACCGCCAGACCCAGCTGCGCATCCATGTGATCGTGACGAATGCGTTCTTGAGATCGCTGGCGCGACTGGATCTGGCGCCGTCACTTGTCGGGGCGCTCCGGGCGCCCGAGCAGGAACCGGTGGCTAGTGACTGATCACCCGTACCGCTCGCCCGTGATCTCGCGCAGCTTCGCCCGGTCGTGCGTCGCGTGCACGCGGCGGACGGTTCCGCTGCGTGAGCGCATCACGAGGGACTCCGTGGTGGCTCCGCGCGAGCCGACGTAGCGGACACCCTGGAGCACGTCGCCGTCGGTGACGCCGGTGGCGGCGAAGAACACGTCGTTGCCGGCCACGAGGCGGTCGCGGTCGAGGGTCTCGTCGAGGTTGTAGCCGGCGTCGAGCGCGGCCTTGC
>DASXCV010000360.1:0-1968 GCA_036491015.1 Thermoleophilaceae bacterium
ATCACCGGCACCGCCGACGCCCTGCGGATGCTTTCGATGGTCGCCGAGTCGAAGCCCTTCAGCAGGTCGGGGTCTTCTTCTACGAGAGAGGTGCGTCCATTAGTTGGGTGAATTCCTGCCATTGCTCAGTACCCCTGTGGCCAAGCTAGCAAAGGGCCCGCAAGTAGTTATGGGACGGTCTTCGAGCGGCCGTTACGGCGCCGTCACGGCAGGCTACTCCTCGGGGCGGGCACTCACTCCGGCGAGCTCACGGACGCGCTCACCGGGGAGCCGAAGGCGGTAGGCCCCGAGGTAGACGACGAGGCTCATCGCGAGGGTGATGAGCGCGCCCACGCCAAGTCCGAATACCCCCGCGGAGGCATCTCCGTAAGAGCCGAGGTACGAGATCAGTGCGAGCGAGCCGAGCCAAGGCAGCACCCAGGCGCCCGCGCGCAGATCCATCGGCGGCACCCGCTCGGGCCGCACGAACTTGTAGACACCGAGCAGGACGAGGCCGAGGACGATCGCGAGGAACAGCTTCCAGTTCGTGTCCCACCCGGCCCAGTAGACGATCATGTTGGCGGAGAAGAACGCGAGGAACGGGATCACGTGCCCGCCGCGCAGCCGGAAGGGGCGCTCGACGTCCGGCAGCTCCTTGCGAAGCGCCGCCCACACGAGCGGCCCGGAGCCGAACGACAGCACCGTTGCCGACGTGATGAAGGAGACGAGCTTCTGCCACCCCGGGAACGGCAGGAAGAAGACGAGGCCGAGGACGAAGGCGAGCACCAGGCCGACCCACGGCGCGCCGCGGTCGGTCGTCTCCGAGAGCTCCTCGGGAGCGTTGCCGTTGCGGCCCATCGCATAGGAGATGCGGGCCGTGGCGGTGGTGTAGATGAGGCCCGTGTCGGCCGGTGAGATCACCGCGTCCGCGTAGAGGATCGTGGCGAGCCAGGAGAGGCCGATCAGCTTGGCGATGCCCGCGAGCGGACCGAAGTCGTTGGCGAACGAGAGCCCGGCCCAGCCCTTGTGCAGCCCACTCGTGGGCGCCGCGCCGATGAACGCGACCTGGAGCAGCACGTAGACGGTCGCCGCGATCAGCACCGAGCCGATCAGCGCGAACGGCACGTTGCGGCGGGGGTTGTCGCTCTCCCCCGCCAGCTCGATGCCCTGGCGGAAGCCGAGGTACGAGAACACGATGCCTGCCGTGGAGATCGACTCGAACACGCCGTGCCATCCGTAAGGGGTGAAGCCGCCGTAGTGGCTGAAGTTCGCGCCACGGAAGGTGGTGGCGAGGAAGGCGACGACCACGAGCGTGATCACCCCGAGCTTCCACCAGACGATCGCGGTGTTGGCTCGCGCAAAGGCGCGGATGCCGATGAGGTTGACCCAGCAGAAGATCGCCATCAACACGACGGCGAGCGCGTAGCCGAGCGGGAAGGTGAGCACCGGGGCGCCGCCGGCGGCGTCGCTCGCGTGGGCGAGCCCGCCGATGTTGTTCGAGGCGTACTGGAGCGCCGCCTCGACTTCGATCGGCGCCACGCTGGCCGCCGCGAGCCAGGTGATCCAGCCCATCAGGTAGCTCGCGAAGGAGCCGAAGGCGAAGTGCGGGAAGCGCACCACGCCGCCGGACACCGGGAACATCGCGCCGAGCTCCGCGTAGGTGAGCCCGACGAGCAGGATCATCAACCCGCCGAGCGCCCAGGCGACGATGGCAGCTGGGCCGGCAAGCTGGGACGCGTTGAGCGCGCCGAACAGCCAGCCCGAGCCGATGATCGAGCCCACGGCGGTGAACAGCAGCCCGGTGCGCCCGATATGGCGGCGCAAGCCGCTGTCGGCGTCCTCATGGTGGACGCCGCGGCGAGGCAGCACGCGACGGCGGGAAACGGTGGCCATAGCGCCTTATGTGCCAAGGGCACAGACGCCGAAACCCCCAATCCCGCCGGCGCGGGATGCGTCCGTCAGGCCTGCTGGGCCACTATGAACCCGACC
>DASXCV010000361.1:0-4241 GCA_036491015.1 Thermoleophilaceae bacterium
GTTCACCGCGGCCTCGGCGGTGGCGTAGAAGGTGAACGAGGGGAGCACGACTTCGTCGCCGGGCTTGACCCCCAGCGCGCGCAGCGCGAGCGTGATCGCGTCGGTGCCGTTGGCCACGCCGACGCAGTGCTGGGCGCCGAGATAGGCCGCGAACTCCTGCTCGAAGGCGGCCACCTCCGGGCCGAGGATGTAGCGGCCGCTCTCGATCACCCTGGCGATCCGCTGCTGCAGCTCGGGCAGGTATTGGTCGTGGCTCGTGGCGAAAAGTGAGACTGGCATGGCGACGTAACCTAGCGACCGCTAGCGCTCCTGCCCCACGAACGGGGACTTGGGCCGCAGCTTCTTCGCGAGCCGCGCGTCCGCCAGCGCCGCCTGCACGTTGCCCAGCTCGGCCTCCACGCGGGCGAGCACGAGGGGGTGCTGGTAGTTGGTGGGCTCGCGCCGCTGCGCGCGCAGCAGGTCGGTGCGCGCGGCGAGCAGATGTCCCTGCGCCTCCTCCACGAGCGCGCGCTGCACGTACGGGCTGGCCGCCCACGGCTCGGCCGCGATCGCGTCGGTGGCCTTCGACAGGGCGGTGGTGGTGGCGCCGTTCTTGAAGTCGGTCTGGCTGTCGCGCGTGTCGAGCGTGGATGCGAGACCGGGGAGCTGGACGAGTACCGCGATCACGGAGAAGCCAGCCGCCGCGACGCGGAGCGGTACGCGGGCGCGAGCCTCGGCGGGCCGCGACATCGCCGCCGATGCGATGGAGATCGCCGTGAGCGCGAGCACCGTGACGGTGGTGGACTCCCACATCCAGTCCACACCCGCGTGGAACAGGTAGACGAAGAACGCCACGAGCAGCGCGGCGTGGATGCCCACGTCCTCGCTCGGTATCCGCCAGCGCGCTCTCACCGCCGCCACAGCCAGCCCGATCACGAACACCAGGATCAGGATCCCGCCGAACAGCCCCTGCTCGGCGAACTCCTCGAAGTAGAGCGAGTGGGCGTCCTTCAGGAACTCGTCGCCGCCGGTGTTGTCCCACCAGTAGCCGAAGGTGCCGGCGCCGGTGCCCTTGATCGGCTCGTGCTTGAAGGCGCGGTAGGCCGAGCGCCAGATGAAGTAGCGGTTGCCATTCAGGTTCGAGAGGCGGGCGGCCGGGTCGGAGCTCGGCGGCGCGGACGGGTGGGTCTTGAACTGGTGCCAGCCCTTCGAGATCTCCGCATGGCCGGCCACCGGAACCGCGACCACCACGATCGCCACCGCGATCCAGGCCACCCGCGGAGCCACGCGCCAGCGCTCGTCCCCCCGCAGGAACCAGGTAGCCACCGCGAACCCCGCGGCGATCGCGCAGCCCGCGAGCACCAGGAGCAGGACCACGAAGCCGCCCGAGCCGCCCGTGGCGTCGGCGATCTGATGGTGGCCGCGGATGGCGAGGATGGGCAGCGCCGAGCCGACCGCCGCGCCCGCCATGTGCACGGCTGCAACCCAGCGGTTGCGGCTGAACCAGAGGATCAGCACGACCGCGAGCGCCGTGCCGATCACGGCGGCGCGGGAGTAGGTGAGGTACCCGGCGGCCACGCAGATCGGCACGCAGCCGAGCGCCGCGGCACGCAGCCAGAGCTGCTTGGCATGCGCGCTCCAGGTGATCGCCATCGCGGTGGACATCACGGCGAACGCGCCGACGGCGTTCCAGTAGTTGAACGGGTAGCTCAACCGGTCGACCTTGAAGTTCGTGACCACGTAGTCCTTCGGGAATGCGCTCGGGAAGAGCCTGCTGGCGAGCCCGACCGCGCAGATCGCGATGGCGCCGGCGAGCAGCCCGGCGGCCGCCTCGCGCCAGGTGCGCCGGTCGACGGTCGCCCAGATGAGCAGCAGCAGACCCGCGTAGTGCAGGAAGCGCGCGAACTCGGCGAAGGTGAGCTCGTCGCTCTGCGTCCAGTTGAGGCTGATCACCGTCCAGAGCGAGAGCAGCAGGATCGCGAGGAAGGGGACGAGCACGCCGCGCGGCGGCCGGGCGCGGGGGAGAAGCCCGAACGCGAACGACAGTCCGAGGATCCACCAGATCGCCAGCGCCTCCTCCTGGCGCGGCACGATGTCGTACGAACCGCCGCGCAGGCCGTAGTAGACGAGCACGATTGCGGGGATCGCGAAAGCGACTACCCTGATTGGGAAGGCTGCCCGAAGGTCCTGCGAGGATTCCTGCACCAAGTGAAGGTATTTAGCCACATGCGACTGACGACCTGCCTGGGACTCCTCTCATTTGCGCTGGTGGCGCTGTTCGCGGCCCCCTCCGCGATGGCCGACAACTGCAACGCGCCACCCGGCACATCGGGGATCGACCAGTACTGCGAGTCGATTCCCACACCCGGCGGCGCCAGCGGCGGCTCGCATCACGGCGGCGGCGGCAGCGGCCACAACGGCGGCGGCAAGACGATCTCGCCAAAGACGACGCAGACGCTCCAGCAGGCGGGCCCCGCGGGCGCCACGGTGCTCGCGCTGACGGGCTCGAACACGAACTCGGCCGACACCGCCGCTCCCGCGAAGGCGAAGCTGAACGCCAAGCGGCACAAGTCGAGCCACAAGCGCCACGCGGCCACGGGCTCCCAGCAGACCGCCCCGGCCACGCCGGCCCCGGCAGCTCAGGACACCGTGCAGGCCGCCAACACCTCATTCAGCGTCGGCAACTCCGTCGGCGGCTCACTCGGAGCCGGCTTCCTGATCATTCTTGTCGTGATCGCCCTGCTGCTCGGCGTACTCGCATGGTTCGGGCGTCGGCGCGGGCCAGAAGCCGTCTCCCGGCCATAGGGGATAGGGCATAGGGGATAGGGGAAAGGGGTAAGGGCTCGGCCCAAGCCCTCCGACCTCCGACCTACTTCCCTGGGGTGAACACCTTCCAGGGAAGGCTGACCCGCGCGCCCTGCACCGCGCGCAGCATTGTTCCCGCCCTGAGCACGCGGTTGGAGAGGAAGAGGCGGTCGCTGCGGGCGGTGAGCCGCGCGAGGTTGGTCCAGCTGCCTGAGCTGGTCTGACGCTGCACGGTGACCGGGCCAGGCGTGGGGGCGAGGCCCCAGAGCTGCGCCTTGCCCTTGTGGATGTACGCCGTGAACGGGAAGCTGAACGCCGTGAACGACGGCTTGGGAGTGTCGTCCGCGATCGTGTCGCCCCGGAAGTAGATGCCCGACTGCAGCGTGGCCGCGTACGAGGGGTTGGGCGCCTCGTCCCGCATCAGGTACCAGATCACCGCGCTCACGCCCTGGCTCCACATGGTCGAGAACGCACCCTCCATGTAGGTGGCCTGCAGGTGCGCGGGCACGCCCTGCGGGTCGGGCGGGTTGCTGTCCCACGACAGCTCGGTGGCCCACATCGGCTTGGGCTTGTTCGGCGCAATCGTGTGGTCCTTCAGCGCCACCTGGAGCGGCCGCTTGAGGCGGTTCCAGTCCGGTACGACGACGTCGTCGGGGTTGGGCGCGTGGCGGCGCGGCGGCCCGATCGGGTAGGGGTGGTGGGCGAGGATGTCGAAGTGCACGGGCGAGCCGGCGCAGCGCACGTGCCGGAGCGCCGTGCGGCCGCGCAGGCAGAACAGCTCGCGCACGAACAGCGCGGGCGGGGTGCGGGTGCCGCCGGGCGGGTCGCCGAACGGCGAGGTGCCGGCGGTGATCACCACGTTGCTGCTCGACACGGACTTGATGCCCTTGTACCAGCCGTTCAGGAGGCCGCGGTAGAGCGTCGGGCTGGCGAGCTTGAAGTGGCCACTCGAGCCGGTCCACTGCGGCGACAGGTAGAGCGACAGGTTGGGCTCGTTCCAGCCCTGCCAGTACTTCACGCGCGGCAGCGACGCGCCCGGGTTCTCCGGGTCCGGGAAGCTGCCGGAGTAGCGCTTGGCGAGCGCCGTCGCGACGGCCTGGAAGGCGACGGCCGAGGGCTTCCAGCTGCCCTGCGGCGCGACCGACTCTGACGGCCGGTTGGGACCCTCGGCCCAGCGCGGCGCCTCGGTGATGATGAAGACCGGCGTGAAGCCGTTGGCCACCGTCTCGCGCACCGCGGTGTCCGTGGAGGTCCAGTTGTAGCCCGACCAGTCGGGGTTGGCGCTCGTGGCGATGTTGGGCGGGGCGTTGGGCGCCAGGTTGTCCCAGTCCGCGGACACCCGGATCAGCTCGGTGCCGGCCGCCTTCGCGTGCTGGAAGGCGATCTCACGCTGCGCGGGATCGGGGTTGAACTGGAAGTCGGCGTTGTCGGTGAAGCCGAGCTGGAGGCCGTGCACG
>DASXCV010000362.1:0-7616 GCA_036491015.1 Thermoleophilaceae bacterium
GAGGCGCTCCCAGAGCTCGTCGAAGCCGCCGAACGACGCCGCCTGGCGCGCCCAGGCATTTGACGGGTAGAGCGGCACGAAGGTCTCCGGCAGGACCGCGAGCTGAACGCCCTGCTCCGCCGCCTCGCCGAGCAGCCTCACGGCCTTGTCCACCGACGCGTCTGCGTCGAGGATCACCGGCGTGGCCTGGATCGCGGCCACGCGGACGGTGTCGAAGCGAGTCACTGGGCGAGCATAACCCGCCGCGAAGGGCGCGTCAGGGCTCGAGCGAGCGGCGGTACTCGAGGAGCTGGAGGTCGAGCTGCCAGAGCAGCCGCATCCGGCGGCTTTCCGACTCTCTGGTCCGGTTCCAAGCGCGCATCCATGCCCACCAATACTGCCGGAAAGAAACTCGGCCGAATCGCCCGCTCCCACCCGGACGACCGGCCGTTTCCACTCGGCGACGTGATACCCCCGTTTGAGGGATTTCATTCCTACCGCTGCCAAACTTTTTCCCCGATGGATCTGGAGCTCCTCGAGACCACGCTCGCCGACCGCGGCGAGCCCCGCTTCCGCGCCGACCAGGTGTGGGAGTGGACCGCGCGCGGCGCCGGCTCGTACGAGGAGATGACGAACCTGCCCGGCCCGCTGCGCGAGCGGCTCGAGGGGGACCTGCCGTTCTCGACGCTCGAGCTCGTGGACGAGGCGCTCTCGCGCGACGGCACCGAGAAGGCTCTGTTCCGCACCGCTGACGGCCGGCCCGTGGAGGCCGTGCTGATGCGCTACCGCGACGGCCGCCGCTCGCTCTGCCTGTCGAGCCAGTCCGGCTGCCCGCTGACCTGCACGTTCTGCGCGACCGGGCGGATGAAGTTCGGCCGCAACCTCACCGCCTCCGAGATCCTCGACCAGGCGCTCCACTTCCGCCGCAAGGAGGACGTGAACCACGCCGTGTTCATGGGGATGGGTGAGCCGATGCTGAACGTGGACAACGTGCTCGCGGCCTGCGATCGCCTGCCGGACCTCGGCATCACCCCGCGGCGCACGACGATCTCGACGGTCGGCTGGATCCCCGGCATAGAGCGCATGACCGCCGAGGGGCGGCCCGTGCGGCTCGCGCTCTCGCTACACGCCGCCGAGGAGAGCCTGCGCTCGCAGCTCATGCCCGTGAACGACCGCTATCCGCTGCCCGACGTGCTCGCGGCCTGCCTTCGCTGGCACGAGGAGCGCCGCCAGGCCGTGTACGTCGAGTACCTGATGCTCGACGGCGTGAACGACCGTTACGAGCAGGCGGTGCAGCTCGCGGAGGTGCTCGAGCCGAAGACGGCGTTCAAGGTGAACCTGATCCCGTACAACCCCACGGACGCGAGCTACGACGGGTCAAGTCGTGGCGCGGTCGACGCGTTCCGCGCGGCGCTCGAGGAGCACGGGCTGCGGGCCACAGTCCGGCTCACACGCGGCCGCGACATCGACGCCGCCTGCGGGCAGCTCGCGGCGCGCTCCGCCTAGCCGGCCTCCTGCCGCGAGCCACGATCCGCCAAGGATGAGCGCGAGCCCGGCGAAGGTGCCGACGCTCACGCCCTCGCCGAGGAAGACCACGCCATAGAAGAGGGCGAACGCCGGCGACACGTAGGCCACGAGCGACATCCGCGCCGCGCCGATGCTCGCCACCAGCAGGTTCACGAGCACGAACGCCATGCCGGTGCCGAATACCCCGAGCGCGATCACCGCGGCGAGCGGTCCGGCGCCCGGCGCGCCCGAGGGCGCGGTGGCGATCGCCGCGGGTAGGAGCAGCAGCGCGGCGGTGAGCGTCGTGCCCGCGACCACGCCCACCGGATCGGCGTCGCGGAAGCGGCGCTTGATGAAGAGGCCGGCGAGCGCGTAGCCGAGCGCGGCGAGCACCACCATCAGGCCGCCGAGCAGCGCCTTCGAGTCGCCGCCGAGGTCGACGCCGAGGAGCAGTGCGACGCCCACGATCCCCACCAAGATGCCCGCGAGGCGCAACCCGGAAGAGGATTCCTCGGGATCCAGCATGGGCGCCAGCAGCGCGATCCAGATCGGCGCCGCGGCCACGAGGATGCCGGCGAGCGACGAGGCGATGTGGCGCTCGCCGAGCGTGATCAGCGTGAACGGCACGGCCATCTGGATCGTCCCGAGCAGGATCACCTCGGGCGCGCGGCGCGCCAGGCCGCGCAGCGCGCCGCGATGGAGAGCGACCGGCCACAGGACGAGCGCGGCGAGCGCCGTGCGCGCGGTCACCACCTCGGCGGCGGACATGTCGCGCAGGCCGATCTTGATGAAGAGGTAGGACGCGCCCCACACCGCCGAGAGCCCAAGGAACTGGACCCAGGCGCGGCGGCTCACGACGCTACGGACAGCTCGACGCGCGCGGAGCGGTAGCTGGTGGCCGTCTCGCGCAGCACCTCGAGCATCGCCTCGGTGGCGGGCGAGCGGTAGCCGGGCAGCGTCGCGGCGCCGACCTGGCGCGCCATCCGCTCGCTCGGAGCAAGCTGGCAGATCTCGATGTCGTCGCGGAGGGTGGCGAAGCCGAGGTCCGGCATCAGCGCCACCCCGACGCCGGCGGCGACGAAGCCCTGCACGGCTGCGAAGTCGTCGCTCTCGAACACCACGTGCGGATCGAATCCCGCTCGGTTGCAGGCCCACGTGACCTGGTAGGAGCACGGGCATGCGCCCGTCCCGTTGATCCACGGCTCGGACGCCAGGTCCTTGAGGCGTACGCGCGGCCGCGAAGCGAGCGGGTGACCCTTCGGCAGCACCACGTAGTAGGGATCCTCGAGCAGCGGCTCCACCTCGAAGCCGGCGTGGCTCTCGTCGGCCACGAGGTTGGGGTTGTAGGTGAGCGCGATCTCGAGCTCGCCGGCGCGCAGCCGCGGCAGCGACTCCTCCGGCTCGGCCTCGATCATGCTCAGCTCGACCGCAGGGTGGCGGGAGCGGAAGTTGGCGACCGCCTGCGGCACGATCGCCGAGCCGGCCGACGGGAACGACGCGAGGCGCACGCGGCCGCCGCGCACGCCCGCCAGCGCCTCGAGCTCGGCCTCCGCCTCGGCGAGGTTGGCCAGCACGGCCTCGGTGTGACGCACCAGCGCCGCGCCCGCGTCGGTGAGGCGGATGCCGCGTGCGCTGCGCTCCACGAGCTTCGTGCCCGCCTCGCGCTCGAGCGCCGCGATTTGCTGCGATACCGCGGACTGCGTATACGAGAGCGCCTCGGCCGCTGCGGAGAATGAGCCCTGTGCCGCGACCTCCCTGAGCACTCTCATCCGGCGTACATCAAGCATAAGTGCAGCTTATCGCTCCTAGGTCAATCTGTCATTTGACCTGATGTCAGGCCGGTGGGATCCTCAGCGCATGAGAGACACCACCACCCCCATCACGATCAGGCGGGCCCACCCCGAGGAGCCCGGGGTGCTCAGGATCGCGGCGCTCGACAGCGCGCGCGTGCCGAGCGCCCCGCTGCTCGTGGCCGAGGCGGACGGACAGGTCCGTGCCGTCCGCTCGATCCACGGCGACGACGCGATCGCGGATCCGTTCTTCGCGACCACCGACCTCCTCGAGCTGCTCGACACGCATGCCGACCGGATCGGCCGCTTCGACCGTCCGAGCCTGCTGCAGCGCCTCGGCCTCCGCGCCCGCGCGGCGTACTAGGCGCCCGCCACCTCGCCGAGCGTGACCAGCTCGAGCTCGGCGGCCCGCGCCCGCTCCGCGAGTGGGGCGAGCGCGTCGACGGTCGGCGTTGCGTCGTCCCGGTCGGCGTAGCGCGCGGAGTCGTGAAGCAGCAGGATGGCGCCGTCGACGAGGTCGCGCGCGATCAGCTCTGCGATGCGCACGCCCGGTATCGGCTCCCAGTCGGCGCCCCAGCCCGACCAGTAGATGGGCGCCATCCCGAGCTTGCGGCAGGCCTCGTAGGAGTGCTCGCTGAAGCGGCCGTACGGCGGCCGGTAGAAGCGGGGGTGACGGCCGGTGGCCGCCTCGAGGGCGCCGAGGCCGCGGGCGAGATCGTCGCGCGCCTGCTGCGGGGAGAGCCCGGCGTGCGGCTCGTGCGCGAAGCCGTGCAGCGCCACCTCATGGCCGCGGCGCACCACCTCGCGGCCGATGTCCTGGTGGCGCATCAGCTGTTCGCCCAGCATGAAGAAGGTCGCCCGCGCGCCGACGGCGTCGAGCGCGTCGAGCACCGCCTCGGTGGCGTCCTCGTCGGGCCCGTCGTCGAACGTGAGCGCCACCTTCCCACCGCCCGGCTCCCCGCGCTCGAGAGCCGGGAAACGCTCCCACAGCTCCAGGGTCTCGCGAACCTCGCGGAAGCTAGGCATCAGTTGCCGGCACGCTGCTCCCCGGCTTTGAGCAGGCGCTCGCGGATCTCGCCCTCCTCCTCGGGAGTCGGGTCGAAGGCGGCCACCTCGGGCAGCTCGTCCAGGCCGTTGAGGCCGAACAGCCGCTGGAACAGCTCGGTGGACCGATACATCACCGCGCCGAACTGCGAGCGGCCGGACTCCTCGATCAGGCCGCGCTCGAGCAGCGTGCCGACGGCCGACTCGGACGCCACGCCGCGGATGCGGGCGATCTCCGGCCGCGACACGGGCTGGAGGTACGCGACGATCGCCATGCACTCGGCCTGCGCCTGCGTGAGCGGCGGGGTGCGCGGCCGCGCCAGCAGCCTGCGCGCCGCGTGCTCGGCCACCGGATCGGTGGCCAGCGTGAACCCGCCCGCGACCTCGCGCAGCACGACGCCGCGCCAGCCCTCCGCGTAGTGCTCGCGCAGCCGCGCAAGCGCCTCCACGACCTGGCCCTCGCCCGCCTCGCAGGCGTCCGCCAGGGTCTCGACCGACAGCGGCTCTGGCGAAAGGAAGAGCAGCGCCTCGACCACGCGCGGCAGGTCGTTCACCTGGCGTTCACCATGATCGGGCCGAACGACTCCGACTGTTCCCATGTGGCCTCCCCTTTCTTGTAGAGCTCGAGCAGCGCGAACAGCGTCACGGCAACAGTCACCCGGTCTGCCCCTTCCACCGCCTCGTCGAACGTGAAGCGCCCGCGCCCCGACAGCAGCGAGCGCAGGTGCTCCAGCCGCTGATCCACGGACACCGTCGGCATCGCCACGTGGTGCAGCGAGATCGGCTCGGGCACCCGCAGCAGGTCACCGATCGCCTTCGCGAGGGCGACCGGCTCGTACGACTTCTCCGCCAGGTCGACCGAAACGCGCCGCAGCTCCTTCGGCAGCGGCGCGGAGCGGTAGCGGAAGCCGGACTCGGCCTCGATCAGCTCGCGCAGGAAGGCGGCGGCGCGCCGGTAGCGCGCGTACTCGAGCATGCGGGCGAGCAGCTCGTCGGCCGCCTCCGCGCGGTCGAGGTCGATCTCGTCCTCTTCCTCGCGCGGCAGGATCAGCCGCGACTTCAGCTCGAGCAGCGCCGCGATCAGCACGAGGAACTCGGTGGCGGCCTCGAGGTCGAGCTCGCCGGCGCCCTCGAGGTGCTCGACGTATGCGAGCACGATCTCGGCCAGGTCGACCTCGAGCAGGTCGACCTCCTCCTTGAGCACCAGCGTCAGGAGCAGGTCGAAGGGACCCTGGAAGACCTCCAGGTCGAGGTCGAGCGAGAGCACCGCCATCGGCGACAGGTTACGAGGGAGGCCCGACGCCCATGCGATCGCGCGCCACGGCGACGGTCTCGTGCGCGATCGCATGCGCCTTTTCGGCCCCGGCGTGCAGGATGGCGTGAAGGTGGGCCTCGTCTGGACGGAGCGCCTCGTAGCGCTCGCGCACGGGCGCGAGATAGGCCACGACCTCCTCGGCCACTGCCGTCTTGAACTGGCCGTAGCCCGAGCCGTCGAACTCGCTCTCGATCGCGCTGGGCTCGACCCCGCGGATCACCGCAAGGATGTCGATCAGGTTGGTGATGCCGGGCTTGTCGGGCGAGCGCACGATCTCGGAGCCCGAGTCGGTGACCGCGCTCTTCACCTTCTTCTCCACGATCTTCGGGTCGTCGAGCACGCGGATCACACCGGCGTCGCTCTCGGCGGTGGTCGACATCTTCTTCGCGGGGTCCTGCAGGTCCATGATGCGGGCTCCCACCGACGGGATCCGGTGCTCCGGCACCACGAACGTGTCGCCGAAGCGCGCGTTGAAGCGCTGCGCCACGTCGCGGGCGAGCTCCAGGTGCTGGCGCTGGTCGTCGCCGACCGGCACCTCGTCGGCGTTGTAGGCGAGGACGTCCGCCGCCTGGAGCACCGGGTAGTTGAAGATGCCGGCCGAGACGAGCTCCTTCTGCTGCGCGGACTTCTCCTTGAACTGGGTCATCCGCTGGAGGTCGCCGTAGGCTGTCACGGCCTGGAGCAGCCAGGTCAGCTCCGTGTGCTCGGGCACATCGCTCTGGCGGAAGAGGACGCAGCGCTCGGGATCGAGGCCGGCGGCAAGGAGAATCGCCGCCGTGTCGAGCACGGTCTCCCTCAGCCGCGCCGGGTCGTACGGCACCGTGATCGCGTGCAGGTCGACGAGGCAGTAGATCGCCTCGCCCCGGTCCTGCCCCTCCACCCAGCCACGGATCGCCCCGATCAAGTTGCCAAGGTGCTTCGAGCCCGTGGGCTGGATGCCGCTGAAGATGCGCACGGGTCTAGGAGTCCGCGGTCCGCGGTTCGCGGTTCGCAGGTTGTCTCACGATGGGTCTCTTGGCCGCCAGCGCCTCGTCCAGCCTGCGCACCGGCGTCGTGTAGGGCGCGTTCTTCGCGATCTCCGGATCCTCCTTCGCCTCCGCGAGGATCTCGCGGATGGCGTCGGCGAAGCCGTCGAGGCGTTCCTTCGTCTCGGTTTCGGTGGGCTCGATCATCAGCGCCTCGTCCACGAGCAGCGGGAAGTAGACGGTCGGCGGGTGGACCTTGTGGTCGAGCAGCCGCTTGGCGATGTCGAGCGTCCTGATGCCGAGCTGGTCGCGCGCGCCGCGCCCGCTCAGCACGAACTCGTGCATGCAGAGGCGGTCGAAGGCGATCGGCAGGTACTCCGCGATCCCCTCGTCCGCGAGCCGCGCGCGCAGGTAGTTGGCGTTCAGCACCGCGGTCTCGGACACGTCCTTCAAGCCGTCGCCGCCTACCGAGCAGATGTACGCGTATGAGCGCACGAACACGCCGAAGTTGCCCTGGAAGCCGCGCAGCCGCCCGATCGACCTGGGTCGCTCGAAGTCGAGGTCGAAGAAGGGCTCGCGCTGACCGTTCGAGCCCTGCTCGCGCCGCACCACCTGCGGCCGGGGGAGGAACGGCTCGATGCGGTCGGACACGGCGATCGGGCCCGCTCCCGGGCCGCCGCCGCCGTGCGGCTGGGTGAACGTCTTGTGCAGGTTGAAGTGCACGATGTCGAAGCCCATGTCGCCCGGCCGCGATACGCCCATCACCGCATTCAGGTTCGCGCCGTCGTAGTAGAGAGTCGCGCCCGCGTCGTGCACGATGCTCGCGATCTCCTCGATGTTGCGGTCGAACAGGCCGAGCGTGTTCGGGTTGGTGAGCATCAGGCAGGCGGTGTCGTCGCCGGCCTTCTCGCGCAGGTCGTCGAGGTCCACGCCGCCGTCCGGCGCGGTGCCGACCTTCACCACCTCGAACCCCGCCATCGTGACCGTCGCCGGGTTGGTGCCGTGCGCGGTGTCGGG
>DASXCV010000363.1:0-16049 GCA_036491015.1 Thermoleophilaceae bacterium
GCGACGAGCGCGAGCGGCGCGTTCTGCGCGATCGCCTCGGCCAGCTCGAGCGCGGTGTCGAGCGCGGCGCCGGGCTCCGTCGCGCGGTTGATCAGGCCGAGCTCGTAGGCGCGCGTGCCGTCGATGAAGTCGCCGGTGAGCGCGAGCTCCATCGCCGCCGTGTACGGGATGCGCTGCGGGAGCCGGAAAAGAGCGCCGGCAGCGGCCACGAGCCCGCGCTTGACCTCCGCGATGCCGAGGCGGGCGTCGCTCGCGGCCACGATCAGGTCGCACGACAGCGCGATCTCGAGTCCACCGGCCACCGCGAAGCCCTCGATCGCCGCGATCAGCGGCTTGTCCGCCGAGCGGCGCGTGATCCCCGCGAACCCGCGCCCCTCGACATGCGGACTCTCCCCCTTCACGAACGCCTTGAGGTCCATCCCGGCCGAGAACCCCTTCCCCTCGCCGAAGAGAACCCCAACAGAAAGCGACTCATCGGAGTCGAGCGACTCAAGAGCAGCAGCCAACTGAGCAGCAAGAGCAGCATTGACCGCATTACGAGCCTCAGGCCGATTGAGCGTGATCACAAGGACCCGCCCACGCCGCTCGAGAAGAACCTCACTCATGAGCGGCGCAGGCTATCGAGCCCTACTCCCTACTCCCTACTCCCTACCCCCTACGGCTTCACGACGCCGTTGTCGCCCGGCTGCGCCTCCTTCATATTCGACACGGTGATCGGGCCGGTGCCCGGATCCGTGACCATCGGCTGGCCCTGCACCACGATCGCGCCGTTCTTGATCGTGGCGATCTGGCCGCCGCCGTAGCCGCCGTGCTGGGTCTTCGAGTAGCGGAACGGCACGAGGCCCGGTCCGGTGAACCCGTTTGCCTCGACGGCGGAGACGAGGCTCTGACGCGTGGGATTCGTGCCGGCGTTCTTCAGCGCCTGCGCGAACGTGTACGCGCTCGCCATTCCGTACTCCACGTTGCCGTCGAACGGCGCCTTCGCGTCGTACTGGTCGTGGATCTTCTTGAACAGCGTGATCCAGCTGTTCGACGTGTCGGTCGGCGAGGGCAGGTACGCGTCCGTGATCGCGCCTTCGATCAGGGCCGTGTCGGCCTTGCCCTTCGAGAACGACTTGAGCAGGCCGCCGACTGTGGTCGGGTCGATGCCCACGTTCGACACCGCGAGCTGCGGCTTGTACCCGAGCTTGAACGACGTGAGCCGCTCGAGCGCGGTAAAGGCCGGGATCGAGAAGTCCACGAGCACCTGCGCGCCCGCCTTCTGGATCGCGGTGATCTGCGGCGCCACGTTGGTCACGGTCGGCTGGTACGGCTTCGCGACCACCACCTGGCTGCCGAGCTGCTGCTTGATTCCGGCCAGGCCGCCCTGGCCGAAGTCGTCGTCCTGGTAGAAGACGCCGACCTTCTTGCCCGGGAACTTCTGCTTGAGGTACTGGCCGAGGATCTTGCCCTCGATCGTGTAGTTGGGCTGCCAGCCGAACGTGTACGGGTGCTTGGTGCCGTCGTCCCAGCACGGGCAACCGGACGAGACGAACAGGTCGGGCACGCGCGACGAGTTGAGGAAGTCCACGACCTTGGTGTGGGTCGGCGTGCCGAGCCCGCCCCAGATCGCGAACACCTTGTTCTGAAGGACGAGCTGCTTGACCACCGTGACCGTGTTGGTGGGGTTGTAGCCGTCGTCCTTGTAGATCAGGTTGATCTTGCGGCCGTTGACCCCGCCCTGCGCGTTCAGGTACTGGAAGAACGCCTTGGCGGCCGGAGCGATTTCGCTGTACCCGGGGGCCGCCGGGCCGGTGAGTGGCTGGTGGCTGCCGATCAGCACCGAGGTCTTCGTCAGACCCGGCTGCGACGAGCTCGAGCTGCCTCCACCGCAGCCCGCCACCACAGCGGCCGCCGCAAGGCAGCCCGCCACGCCGAGCATGGCGCGGCTTCTCGTCTTCATCATGCACCCTCCTCTGTTGTGGGGTTCTTCCGCAGGCGCGCGTTTGCCATCCGCGCGAGTCCGCGAAGCGCGCCCTGGATCCCCTGGGGTGCCGCCACGATCACGCCGATGAGGACGATCCCGTAGAGGGCCAGGGGCAGATTGGACTGAACGTTGTTGGACAGTGAGATCGAGTGGGCGAGGTCGTCCGACCACTGGGGCAGGTAGACGAGCGCGATCGCTCCCCAGAGAGCGCCGGCGAGGCTGCCGAGGCCGCCGAGCACGATGCCCGTGAGCAGCGCGAGGGAGAGCGAGAGCTGGAACGCGCCGGGAGCGGCCAGCTGAGTGACCACCACGAGCGCTCCGCCCGCGACGCCGGCGCATGCCGCGCTCACCACGAACGCGAGCACCTGGGTGCGGGCCACGTTGAGGCCGGAGAGCTGGGCGGCCACCTCGTCGTCGCGCACAGCGCGGAAGGCGCGGCCCACGCGGCTGCGCAGCAGGTTGGCGAGGACCACGAACACGATCAGCGCGCACAGGCAGGCGATCCAGGCCTCCCAGCGCTCGAGCGGGAAGGTGAGGCCGAGCGAGGCGGGCGGCGTGGGCGGCGCGACGCTGATGCCGTTCTCGCCCCCGAACGCGCTCGGGTACTTGTCGGCGAGGCCGGGCAGGCCGATCGCGAACGCCAGCGTGGCCCCGGCGAGGTAGGGGCCGCGCAGGCGCGACGCGGCCGCGCCCACCGCCACGCCCACCACCGCCGTGATCGCCGCCGACGCCAGCAGCGCGGCGCCGAGCGGGAAGCCGGTGCGGCTCGTGAGGATCGCCGTGGAATAGGCGCCCACGGCCATCAGCGCGCCGTGCCCAAGGGAGATCTGCCCGTTGAGGCCCGTCAGGACGGTCAGGCCCGCGAGCGCCGTGAAGTAGTAGGCGATCGTGGCGAGGCGCAGATTGTTGAACGAGCTGATCGACTCGCTCAGCAGATAGAGCAGTACGCCGAAGGCGAGCGCGAGCAGGAGGTTGCGGACGAGCGTCTGCCTGGGCAGGCGGACACGGCGCAGCCTGCTCTTGCCGTCGGGGCCGGGCGTGCCGCCGCCCCGGCCGGCCACCTCGGGCGCCAGCGCGGGCGTGGGCGTCTCGGTGCCGGTGCTCATATCCGCCGCACCTTGGCGCTCGAGAAGATGCCCGTGGGCCGGACCATGAGGACGGCCACGAGCACGGCCAGCGCCGCGAGCGTGACGATCGACGCGCCGATGTAGCCGGACACGTAGCTGAGCACGAGCCCGAGGATCAGGCCGCCCACGAGCGCGCCGACCGGGCTGTCGAGTCCCCCGAGCACCGCCGCCGCGAAGCCGAACACGGCCACCGCGTCGAAGTTGTTCGGCCCGACGAACACCTGCGGGCCGATCAGGAGGCCCGCGAGCGAGCCGGCCATCGAGGCGAGCGCCCAGCCGAGCGTGAGCATGTTCCCCACGCGCACTCCCTGCAGCCGGGCGACGATGGGCTCGAACGCGGAGGCGCGCATCATCAGCCCGAGGTCCGTGAAGCGGAAGAGCGCGAACAGCGCGGCCGCGGCGGCGAGCACGGCGACCACGGTGAACAGGTCGAACGGCCCGAACAGGTAGGTGTGCGACCCGAGGTGGTAGCCGCGGATCGAGAACGCCGGCGGGAACGAGCGCGGCGTGTTGCTCCAGATCATCCCCGCGATGGCCTGGAGCAGGATCAGGAGGCCGATGGTCACAATCACCGCGTTGAGCGGCGGCCCGCCCTCCACGCGCCGGATCAGCACGCGCTCCACCACCCCGCCGAGCAGGAACCCGATCGCGAGCGCGACGAAGAAGCCGAGCCAGTACGACCCGCTCGAGCTGATCACGCTCGACGCGACGAATGTGGTGATCATCAGCATCCCGCCGGCCGCGAAGTTCACGATCCGCGTGGCGCGCCAGATCAACACGTAGGCGAGCGCGACGGCGGCGTAGATCGCGCCGTTGCTGACGCCGTTGAGCGTGAGGTCGATGAAGCGGGTCATGGCTCAGAACCCCAGGTAGGCCTGGCGTAGCTGGTCGTCGGCGGCGAGCTTGTGCGAGTCGTTCTCGGCCACCACGCGGCCCACGCCGAGCACCACGCCGCGGTCGGCCACGCGCAGGGCGCTCTTCGCGTTCTGCTCGACGAGGAGCACCGTGAGCTCAGACTTCTGCCGCAGGTCGGCGATCAGCTCCATGATCCGCGCGGCCACGAGCGGCGCGAGGCCGAGCGACGGCTCGTCGAGCAGCAGCATCTTCGGCCGCCCCATCAGCGCGCGCCCGATCGACAGCATCTGGCGCTCACCGCCCGACAGCGAGCTCGCGTCGAGCCGGCGGTGCTCCTCGAGCCGGGGGAAGAGGGCGAAGACCTCCTTGAGCGCCTTGGAGCGGTCGCTGCGGTCGCGCCGCCAGAGCGAGCCGAGTCGGAGGTTCTCCTCCACCGTCAGCTCGGCGATCACGCCGCCGCCCTCGGGCACGTGCGCGAGGCCACGCCGCACGATGTCCTCCGCCTTGGCACGCGTGATGTCCTCGTCGCAGAAGCGCACACGGCCCGAACGCGGCCGCACCACGCCCGACACGGCGCGCAGCAGCGAGCTCTTGCCCGCGCCGTTCGCGCCGAGCACCGCGGTGATGCTGCCCGCGGGCACGCTCAGCGACACGCCGTCCACCGCGCGAACGGGCCCGTAGGCGGCCACCAGGTCCTCAATCTCCAGCACCGTTCTCCCCCTCGCTGCCGAGATAGGCCTCGAGCACGCGCGGATCGGACTGCACCTCGGCGGGCGCGCCGCCGGCGATCAGGCGGCCCGAGTCGAGCACGGCCACGTGGTCGCACACCGACATCACGAGGTCCATGCGGTGCTCGACGAGCATCACGGTCATCTCCTTGTCGAGACCGCGGAGGAGCTCGCCGAGCTCGGACACGTCGTCGGCGCCGAGGCCTCCCGCCGGCTCGTCGAGCAGCAGCAGGTTGGGCTTCGAGGCGAGCGCCCGCGCGAGCGCCACGCGCTTCTGAACCGGGTACGGCAGGCTGCCCGCGAGCTGGCCCGCCACGTCCGCCACGCCGAGGCGCTCGAGCGACGCCATCGCAGCCTCGCGCATCTGGCGCTCCGCCCGGTCCGAGCGCGGCAGTCCGAAGAACGCGAAGAAGAGCCCCGGCCGGTGCAGGTGGTCCGCACCCACCATCACGTTTTCCAGCACCGTGAGGTGCGGGAACAGCCGCACTCCCTGCACGGTGCGCGCGATGCCCTGCCTCACGAGCTGGTGAGGCCGGATCCGGCGCATCGCCTCTCCGCGCCAGGAGATCGTGCCGGCCTGCGGGCGCACGAAGCCGCAGATCACGTTGAAGAGCGTGGTCTTGCCCGCGCCGTTCGGCCCGATCACGCCCATCACCTGTCCGGGCGACGCCGACAGGGACACGCCGTCGAGGGCCGTGAGGCCCGCGAAGCGCACGGATACGTCCTCGACTGTGAGTCCGGCCGCGGCAGCGGTCATCCGCCGGTCCTGCCCGGCGCGCACTCCTCCCTCAGGAGCATGCCGGGGACCGTAGGCCAAGGCCGTGCGGGCCTCATTGGGGCCACGGGCCGAACTTCGATTCCGCGAGTTTGTGGGGTCCGCACAACTCCCCCGACCGATCGGGGGGTTGTCGTTTGACACATTCGGGAACGATCGGGACGATTTCGTTGATGGCGACTACGGCTGTCGTGAGGGAGCCAGAGTCGGACGGGGTGCGCAACGCTCGCGTCCGCATACTCGGGGAGCTGCTCGACCAGGTGGAGAACCTGGCGGCGTCCGCGGTGGGCACCATGCGCGAGGAGATCCCGTCGTACACCGCGCAGGACGACGAGCGCTTCTTCGACGACGTGCTCGACCAGGTCACGCGGCACTACCAGACGAAGCTGTCCGCCTTTCTGGAGGGGCGGGCGGTCACGCTCGAGGACATCTCGTTCGTGCGCGGAGCGGCCACGCGCCGGGCGCGCTCGGGCTTCGCTCTCGAGGACTACCTGAACGCCTTCCGCGTGGGCCAGCAGGTGCTCTGGGACGCGACCGTGGCGTGCGCGGGCGAGCGCCCCGTGGGCCGCGAGGCGGCCCTGCGGCTGGCCGGGCCGCAGATGCGCTACGTCGACTTCGCCTCCACCCACGCTGCGCACGCGTATGTGGAGTTCGCACAGCACGTGGTGGCGGACGCCGACCGCGAGCGGCGCGACCTGCTCGAGCACCTGCTCGCCGGGCACATGCCCGCGAACGGGCCGCTGGCGGGCGCGGCGCAGCGCTACGGGCTCGGGCCCGACACGCGCATGATGGTGGCGGTGGCGGTGCTGGCCGGGCAGCCCGACGACACCGACGCCCCCGACGCCGCCAGCGCCGCTCTGGCGCGCGCCGGCCTGCACGAGGCGAGCACGCTCGTGGTGGTGCGGCAGTCGGAGATCGTGGCGGTGCCGTCGCTCGGCCCCGGGATCGACCCGGTGGAGATGTGCGACGGGCTCGAGCGGCTCCAGGTGCGCCTGCGCTCCGAGGGCATGCCGCTGGCCGTGGGCATCAGCACTGTGGCGGCGGGCGTGTCCGAGCTGCCGCGCGCCTATCTGGAGGCGCGCGCCGCGCTCGAGTGCGTGGTGGATCCGGACGGCGGCGTGGCCGCGCTGCCACGGCTGTCCGCGTTCGAATATCTGGCGCGGCACGCCGACGACACCGCCCAGCGGCTCGTCGACTCCAAGCTCACGGCGTTCCTGGAGGAGGACCGCGCGCGCGGCGGCGTGCTCACCGCGACGATCCGCGTGTTCGCCGAGTCCGACCTCAACCTGCGCCTGGCGGCCGAACGCCTCCAGGTGCACCCGAATACGGCGCAATACCGGATGGGGAGGATCGAGGAACGGACCGGGCGCAACCCGAGGAAGGTCGCTGATCTGTTGGACCTCCTTGTCGCGATCGCTTTGGAGGATCGCACCCTCGTTGACCGTTGACCGTTGACCGTTGACCGATTGGCCTGGCGGTCAACGGTGAACGGTGAACGAATTTGGGCCAAGCCCACAAACGCGCCCGCCACAACTTTGTGTTCCCCCGCCGACGACGAGAGGCGGGCCTCCACTTACCTTCCACCGTCGTGAACCTCGCGGCGAATCTGACCGCGTCTGCCGAGGTGCTCGGGGAGAAGACGGCGCTCAAGCTCGACGAGCTGCAGATGAGCTATAGGGCGCTCGACACGGCGAGCGCGAGGCTGGCAGGGCTGCTCGTGGAGCGGGGCCTCGAGCCGGGCGACCGCGTCGGGGTGATGCTGCCGAACGTGCCGGAGTTCGCGGTCGTGTACTTCGGCGTGCTGCGCGCGGGCGGGGTCGTGGTGCCGATGAACCCGCTGCTGAAGGAGCGCGAGGTGCAGTTCTACCTGTCCGACTCCGGCGCGCGGATGGTGTTCGCCTGGCATGGGATCGCCGAGGCCGCCGAGGACGGCGCGCGCGAACCCGGAGCCGACTGCGTGTTCGTGATGCCCGGGGAGTTCGCGCGCCTGCTGTCCGCGGCGGATCCCGTGAGCGAGGTCGCCGAGCGCGAACCTGACGACACCGCGGTGATCCTCTACACGTCGGGCACGACGGGCACGCCGAAAGGCGCCCAGCTCACCCATTCCAATCTGACGAGCAACGTGTCCGCGGTGGTCTCCCTGCACTCCTTCGGCGAGGACGACGTGCTGCTCGGCGCGCTGCCTCTGTTCCATTCGTTCGGCCAGACCTGCTCGATGAACGCGACCGTCGCATCCGGCGCCACGCTGTCGCTGATCCCGCGCTTCGATCCCGGCCGGGTGCTCGACATCATCGAGCGCGATCGCGCCACCGTCTTCCAGGGCGTGCCGACGATGTACTCCGCGCTGCTCCACCACCCGCGGCGCGAGTCGTTCGACGTCACCACGCTGCGGGTGTGCGTGTCCGGCGGCGCCTCGCTGCCCGCCGAGGTGCTGCGCGGCTTCGAGGAGGCGTTCGGCTGCACGCTGCTCGAGGGCTACGGGCTGAGCGAGACCTCGCCCGTGGCGTCGTCCAACCGGCCCGATCGCGAGCGGCGGCCCGGGTCGGTCGGCGTGCCGATCGAGGGCGTGCAGATGCGGATCGTGGGCGAGGACGGCGAGGAGGTGCCGGTGGGCGAGCGCGGCGAGATCGCGATCCGCGGGCCGAACGTGATGAAGGGCTACTGGGGCCGGCCCGACGCCACCGCCGAGACGATCCGCGACGGCTGGTTCCACTCGGGCGACATCGGCGTGATGGACGAGGACGGCTACTTCTTCATCGTCGACCGCCTGAAGGACATGATCATCCGCGGCGGCTACAACGTGTACCCCCGCGAGGTCGAGGAGGTGCTGTACGAGCACCCGGCCGTGCGCGAGGTGGCGGTGGTGGGCGTGCCGCACCCCGAGCTCGGCGAAGAGGTGGCGGCCGCGGTGGCGCTCAAGGCGGGCGCCGCGGCCGACGAGGCCGAGCTGCGCGAGTTCGTGAAGGCGCGCGTGGCCCCCTACAAGTACCCGCGCCGCATCACCTTCTTCCGCGACCTCCCCAAGGGCCCGTCCGGGAAGATCATGAAGCGCGAGATCGAGCTGCCGTCGGCGGAGGCGGTGCAGTAGGCCGGCGCGCGGATTAGAAGCCCCGCGGGGGCGCCATGAAGTAGTCCTCGAACACGTCCGGGATCGCCGCGCCGTTGGTTTCCCCGGCTTCGCCTGTCTCGAAGCTCGTGAAGGCGATGAAGTTGCCGCGCGAGCTCATGCTCGGGTGGTAGGCCGAGCCGTTGAAGTCGTGACCGAGGTCGCAGCCGAGACACGGCTGGAAGTACATGTAGCTGACCAGACGGAGGTGCCCGTCGCCGAGACGCTGCGAAGAGTCCCCCCAGTAGAAGACGTTCTGGGCCGCCTTCGCGTCGCTGAGCTCGTGCCCCGTGGCCGGCGCCGACGTGAACACCACGCCTCGCCCGGCGCGCGATATCTGCGGTTCGACGCTCGGCCCGTCGAGCTGCTCGTAGCTGTTGTCGTAGCTCACGAGCGTCATCGAGTCCGGCGCCTCTGGGCGGGTCCCGAGAACCGCGCGGAACACGTCGCTCCGGGATCCATTTGCATCCACGCCGTCCGGCGTGCTGCCCGGATCGAACTTGCGCGAGTTCGGCGGCGGGTGGTAGTTCCAGCCGCAGCGCGAGAGGTCGCAGAGGTCAGTGGCCGTCGAGTCGAACGCCACGTAGCGCCCGCGGTCGTCGACCGAAGCGTTCTCGCTCACACCGTTGCCCGGCGTTCCCGTGGGCGTGTTGCTCACGAGCTGCGGCGGGCCGCTCAGTGCCAGGCCGTGCTTTCCGATCGCGATGCGCTGGAACCAGACTTGTCCCCCACGCTGGTACGCCACGCCCTTGCCATCGGTCTCGAGGTCCGGCCGGCTACCCGACCCGACCCTCAGTGTCCGCCTTCTCGCCAGGTCGCGGTCGAAGGTCACATGACCGGACTCGAACACAACGAATCGGCAGCGACCGTCGATAGACGCGCCCGTGGCGTTGTGGCGTCCGATGCTCACAAGTGCCGTGCGCCCCGCCTTCAGGTCGCGCAGGTAGATGTCGCTGTCGGGGGAGCGGTCTGCGCGGTCGAGGTTGGTCGCCGTCGACTGGAAGGCCACGCAGTGGGGCACCTCGCCCGTGGTGCCGTCAAGCGACGGGTTGCTGCTGTCGCCGTTCGCCTGCCGGCCCTTCGAGGACACGCTCACCAGGGAGAGCCGCCCGCCGAGCAGCTCGTCGCCCTGCTTGGCGAGCACGAACACGTCCTGGTGGCCGTTCGTGTCGTCACGAACGAGATTGCTCGCGGACGAGTCATATGCGAGAAGCCGGGCATCCCGGTCGTCCTGGCTGAAGGTCGTGTCGTCACTCGGCCCGTTGGCCCCTGGGTGTCCGGGCGGGGGGCTCGCGATCTGCGGGGTCGGAACCAGAAACGCGGACGCAGCGGCCGGAAGAAGCAGGCCGCAGCAAACAAGAGCGAACAGCCCGCGCCGCATCATGCTCCACTGTAATCGGGCGCTTCGAGCGTTTCCTGTATAGAGGCGGATGAAGCGATTCCCGCGATGCTGGCCGCCCACGCGGAGACGCGACGGCCGGAATGAGAGGATCTGGGGACGCTCGATCCGACCCTGGAGGACTCGCATGCAGATCCGCGCCGCCGTGCTGGAGGAGTTCGGTAAGCCGCTGAAGGTGCAGGAGGTCGACCTCGCGGCCCCGGCCAAGGGCGAGGTGCTCGTCCGGCTGAGCGCCTGCGGCGTCTGCCACACCGACCTCTACACGGCATCCGGCGCCGACCCGTCCGGCTACGCCCCCACCGTGCTGGGCCACGAGGGCGCGGGGGTGGTCGAGGCGATCGGCGAGGGCGTGACGAGCCTCCAGCCCGGCGATCACGTGGTCACCCTCTTCTCGCCGCAGTGCCGCGAGTGCATCCACTGCAAGAGCCCGAAGACCAACCTCTGCCTCGCCATCCGCGAGCAGCAGAACAAGGGCTACCTGCCCGACGGCACCGCGCGGCTGTCGCTCGGCGGCGAGCCGGTGCGGCACTTCATGGGCACGAGCACGTTCGCCGAGGCCACCGTGATGCCGGAGATCGCGCTGGCGAAGGTCCCGCCGGACGCGCCGCTCGACCGCGCCTGCCTGTTCGCCTGCGGGCTCTCCACCGGCCTCGGCGCCGCGATGTACACCGCCAAGGTCGAGGCGGGCTCGACCTGCGTGGTGTTCGGCGCCGGCATGGTGGGCCTCGGCGCGGTGGCCGGCTGCCGGCTGCAGGGCGCCGGCCGGATCATCTGCGTGGACCTGTCCGACGACCGCCTCGAACTCGCCAAGGGCCAGGGCGCCACCGACCTCTGGCAGGCCGACGAGCACACCACCGAGCGCGTCCTCGAGGAGACCGGCGGCTTCGGCGCCGATTACACCTTCGAGGCCACGGGCCTCGTGTCCGTGATGCGCCAGGCGGTGGAGTCGGCGCGCATGGGCTGGGGCCTCTGCACCGTGATCGGCGTGGCCGGCAAAGGCGAGACGCTCGACATCGTGCCGCGCTTCCTCATCACGGGCAGGCGCGTGGCGGGCTCATCGTTCGGCGGCGTGAAGGGGCGCGACCAGGTGCCCGAGCTCGTGCAGCGCTACCTCGACGGCGACATCGACGTGGACCCGTTCATCTCCCACCGCATCACGCTCGACGACGTGAACCACGGCTTCGAGCTGATGGAGGCGCAGGACGGCATCCGCAGCGTGATCGAGTACTGAGCCGCCCCAGCACATAGACTGGGTACTGCCCGCGGGGTTCTTGTCTCTTCAATCCTCCGGCGTACTCATACAAGAGGGGGCGCGAGAGGAGGCTGGTCATGGCCAGCGACAAAGAACCACAGCAGGAGCCCCAGGCTCCGCAAAGGCGCGGCGAGGCCGCGTGGCAGGCACACAAGGCCCGCATCAGCGCGAACAACGACGCCGCCCGCAAGGCGGGCAAGGCCCAGCGCGAGGCTCGCGAGCAGGAGGCCGTGGCCAAGCGCCTGGCCGAGGAGCGTCGCGTGGACGCCGACCTCCTTCGCGCACACGAGCGCACCCAGCCGTAGCCGCCGTCGGGCGTCCGGTGCTCGGCCCTACTCGCTGAACAGCCGCTCCACGACCCGCGCGGACGCCTGTCCGTCATCGAGTTCGCAGAAGCGCTCGCGCCACGCGCGGTAGCGCTCCGTGTACTCGGACGGCACGTCGTAGCCCACCGCCGCGAGCGCGTCCGCCAGCTCGCCGGTGGTCCGCACGAGCGGCCCGGGCGCCTCGGCCTCGAAGTCGATGTAGAAGCCGCGGATCTCGTCCCGGTAGACGTCGAGGTCGTAGGTGAAGAAGACGATCGGCCGGTTCGTGACCGCGAAGTCGAAAGCGAGCGAGGAGTAGTCGGTCACGAGCACCTCCGCGGCCGCGAGCAGCTCGTTGGCGTCGGGCCAGGCGGACACGTCGTGCACGCGCGGGTCGTCGCCCGTGAGCACCGGATCGGCCACGAGCGGGTGCTTGCGGATCAGCAGCACGTCGTCCGGGCCGAGGGCAGGCAGCAGCCGCTCCACGTCCAGGTGCTGGTCGAGCCGGTAGCGGCCGCGCCGGTCAATCACGTGGTCGCGGTAGGTGGGCGCGTAGAGAACCACGCGAGCGCCGTCGGCAAGGCCGAGCGCGTCGCGCACCCGATCGCCGCGCACCGAGCGCGTCTCGTGCGCCGCCAGCACGTCGTTGCGCGGCAGCCCGAGCTCGAGCAGCTCGCCCTCGAACCCGTACGCCTGGCGCAGCACCGGGGTCGCGAACGCGCTCGGGGACACCACGTACTGCCAGCCCGCCACCTGCGCCGCCCACTTCCACGAGCGCCGCATCGTGCTCTTGAGGTGGGGAACGTCGAGCCCGATGCGCTTGAGCGGCGTGCCCTGCAGCGTCTGCACCACCACCTGGTCGGGCCGGCGCTCGAACCAGTCCGGGAGGAAGCCGTTGGCCACCACGAAGCGCGCGCCCGCGAGCGCGTCGTAGTAGTCGCGACTGCCTGAGCGCAGCACGGTGGCGCTGTCCGGCACCACGCAGCGGGCGTCGCTCACCACCCACATCTGCTCGAGCGAGGAGTCCCGCCGCACGAGCTCCTCGTAGATCGCGCGCGGGCTGTCCGAGAACTGGCGCCCGCCGAAGCTCGTGAAGACGACCGCGTCGCGCAGCGGCTGCCCGTGCCGGCGCTCGTACACGCCCTGGCGCAGCATGCGCTGGTGGTAGCGGCCGCGCTCGCCATCGTCGTCGAGGTCGCGGAACGCGGTCACCACCGGCTGTAGCTCCGGCGTGACCGACAGGAGGAACGTCTTGTGCCCGATCACGTGCCGCATGGGGAGCGACTCGAGCAGCTGCTGGGTGATCAGCACGCGCGTCATCTGATCCCGCTGCGTCACGCCGGCGCTGCGAGCGAACAGCTCCCAGTTGCCCTCCTGCAAAGGCAGCTCTCCCGCCATCGAGCGCACGTGGCCCGGAGTGAGCGTGGCGAGGAAGCGCCCGCCCTCGATCCGCAGCGGGAACGGGTGGTGGTCGAGGTGCAGCCGACCCACGAGCACCAGCTCGTCGAAAGAAGCCTCCCCCGGCCAGACGTCGCCGGACAGCTCGATCTCCCCCGCCTCGGTCCAGCGCGCATCGTCCACCAGCGGCTGCGGCGCGCGCGCGATCAGCATGGCGTCGCCGTCCTTCGTGCGGATCAGAGCCAGCTCGTCCTGGCCGCTCTTCCACGCACCCTCGCGCACGTGCTCCTCGAGCGACACGCGCCGGTTGGGCGCGTCCTGCCCGACCGTCCAGAGGTTCCACACCTTCGCGCCGGCGAACTCGGTGCCGTCGGGCTCGGGGCTCGCCAACGCCACCGCCGCGCCGAGATCGCCGAGTGGCACGCGCACCGTGAACTCGCCGTCCGAGCGCTCGAGCGGGTACTCGAGCTTCTGCGATCCGGGCCGCGCGAAGCGCAGGCGGTTGCCCGGGCCGTGCATGCGCCCGGACAGCTCGATCGCGTCGTCCACCACGCGGTGGCCCACGATGCTGGCCCAGCCGTCGCGCAGGTGCAGCGCGATCTCGCCCGTCGGCGCGGGCGACACCTTGAGGAACATCCCGCCGTCCAAAGCGTGGTCCACGGCGCGCACCGGCCGCGGCGAATCGACGAGGAAGCGCGAGCGCCGGCGCGTGACGCCCCCGGCCCGCGCGGTCACGTACAGGTCCCACGTGCCCGGCCGCCAGCGGCCGAGCGCCCGCAGCTTGCCCGGCCGCAGCGTGGCCTCGAAGCCCGACCATTGAACGTCGGCCGACGCCTGGGTGGTGCTGGCGGTCACGTCGGGCCGATGCACAACTCGAGCCCGCAGCCGGATCGCAGACGTGCGCATCCGCAGCCGCCGCGCCCGCCCGCGCCGCACCACCGTCACGGTCACCCTCTGCGTCTCCGGCGTGGGCGCGCCGATGCCGGCGATGAACGCGTAGCCGCCGATCTTCAGCTCGTCGCCGTCGAAGCGCAGGTCGTCCACGCGCGGGGACACCACCAGCTCCTCGCGGAGCCGGTAGACGGACTTCGGGATCTTCAGCTTGGGGTCGGTGCGAAAGGGGTAGTCGCCGTACCACCCCCGCCCGATGCGCACGGGCGGCGTCTCGCGCAGGCGCTCCTTCTGGAAGCGCAGCACCTCGAGCAGCTCGGGCATCAGCCGCCGCCGCACGAGGTGCCACTTGAGCCGGTTCATCGCCGACAGATCGTCGTAGATCCCGCGGCTCGCGCCGTCGAGGAACGCGTTCACCTTGTCGAGGAACAGCTCGCGGTACTCGTCGGTCGCGCCGTCGAGCACATCGAGGTAGTAGCGCAGGTCCTCCGCCACCACGCTCTCCTCGTACCAGCGCTTCACGCGCTTCGCGCCCTTGCTCGCGAAGTAGTCGCGCGCGTGCTCCACGGCGGACACGCGGTCGAGCAGCGCGCGGTTCTCGAGCCGGCGTTGCGTGATCGACAGGTCGGCGCCCTCGCGGACGCGGTAGAGGTAGACCGGATCGGCGATCACGTCCACCGAGCGTGCCGCGTACTGCGCCGGCAGCACCACCGGGATGTCCTCGTGCAGCACGCCCTCCGGGAAGCGGAAGCCCTGCTCCTCCCAGAACGAGCGCCGCCACAGCTTGTTCGGCACGATCCGGTCGACCAGCAGCGGCCTGAACTTCGTCACGTGCGTCTTGAGGCGCGTGCGCTCGAACACCCGCGCCACGAAGCGCGCAGGCGTGAGGCCGGTGGTCATCAGGCGCATCACGTTGCCGGTGGCGAAGTCCGAGCCGGTCTCCTGCAGCGGTGTGGCGAGCAGCTCGTAGGCGTCGCGCGGAATCACGTCGTCGCTGTCGAGGAAGGCGAGGAACTGGCCCGTGGCGGCGTCGGCGCCGGCGTTGCGGGCGCTGCTCAAGCCGCCGTTCTCCTTGGTGATCAGGCGAAAGCGGGAGTCCGACTCCGCGTAGCGCTCCGCGATCGCGGCGCTGCCGTCGGTCGAGCCGTCGTTGACCATGATCACCTCGAGGTCCTCGAGCGTCTGGTGCGCCACTGAGTCGAGGCACGCCGGGAGGTACTCCTCGACGTTGTAGATCGGGACGACGACCGTGACGAGCGGCGAGCTCATTTGGCGCGGCCGGCGAGCGCCCGCAGCTTCTTTCGGTAGCGCGGCGGGATGCGGCGCGCGATGCGCACGCGCATGTTCGGCGGCGGCCCCGCGGGCTTCTTCGCGCGCGGCTTCACCGCCGTCACCGACGACTGTGAGATCGCCTCGGCCTCGGCGTACAGCTCGTTGTACTCGGCGTGCGAGACATCGAGCGCGGCGCGCGGACCGTCGGAGTCGCCGTCCGCCAGCGGCTGCAGCTCACCCCACACCCGCTCGGCCAGGTCGCGCACCCGCGGCGGCACCTCGAGCGCCTCCCAGCCCGCCCGGGCGCGGTGAAGCGTCGGATCCACGAACTCGTCCACCTCCGGGAACTCGGAGCGCTCCATCCCGGCGAGCAGCGGATCGCCGAGCGCGGTCCCCGCGCGCCGCAGCGTCGTGTCCCAGTTCCCGAGGAGCTCCTCGTAGCGCACGAACGCGCGCGCCATCCCGCGCGTCTTGCGCTCGGTCTCGAGCATCACGTTCAGCCAACCCGCGGCGCGGCTCGCGTCGTTCTGCCAGTCGCCGTACGAGCGGCGGGCGCTCGCCAGGATCTCGGCCGGGTGGCGCAGCATGCAGACGAACGACGTGGGAGCGCCGAGGTCGTGCGCGCAGCCCGTCCAGAGCGGCAGGAACCAGCCCACGCGCGGGTCCTTCACCACCACGGCGTCCGCCTGGCCGAGCTCGCCGCGGAGCCACTCGCGCAGCTCGCCGCGCACCTCGGGGTCGTCCGCCGTGCCATCGCACGCCGTCCAGGCCCGCGGGCGCGAGTCGAACACCGTCACTCGCAGCTTGCGCATCACCCGGTGGTGGAAGTCGACCACCCAGGCCGGCTCGCCGAAGCCCTTCGGATTGGTCTCGTCCGCATTGATCTCGGGCTGCGGGATGTGGAAGCCCACCTGGCCGAGGATCCCGGTCATCAGGCTGGTGCCCGAGCGACCCACGCCCGCCACGAGTACGAGC
>DASXCV010000364.1:0-3590 GCA_036491015.1 Thermoleophilaceae bacterium
AGATGAGCACCGCGCAATCCTGGCACCCACGGGGATGGCCATGACGCTCGGTGTGGTGGCCGCCGTTCTCGCGGCCGCCTGTTACGAGATGGGCTACGTGTTGCAGACGCTCGAGGCGCGGGTGGCGCCGGCGGAGGAGGCACTCAGCGCATCGCTGCTCGCGCGGCTCGCGCGGCGCCGGCGCTGGCTGGCCGGCACCGCGCTGTCACTCGCCGGCGCCGTGCTTCAGATCGTCGCGCTCGCCCACGCGCCGGTTACGCTCGTGCAGCCCATCCTCGCGCTCGGCTTGGTGGCGCTGCTCGCGCTCGCGCACTTCCGCCTCGGCGAGCGGGTGGGGCCGCTCGAGATCGGCGGCGCGGCGGCCGTGATCGTGGGCGTCGCGGCCGTGGGGGTCGCAAGCCCGGACCGCTCGAGCCACGTGACGTCAGTGCTCGCGCTCGTGCTGCTCCTCAGCCCGCTCGCCCTCCTCACGCTCCTGCCGTTTGCGCTGCGGAGGCGCGCACCGCTCTGGCTCGCGGTGGCGGGCGCGGCCGCCGGCGACTCGCTCGCCGCGGTGGCGCTCAAGCTCACCGCCGACGCGATCGGAACGGAGCTCGCCCTCGCGGTGCTGGCCGCGGCGGGGGCCGCCGTGGCAGGGCTGCTCGCGCTCACCGCGGAGATGAGCGCGCTGCGCGGCATCCCGGCGTCGCGCGTCGCGCCCGTGGTGCTGGCCGGCCAGGTGATCGTGCCGGCGGTGGCCGCGATGGTGGCGTTCGGCGAGCCGGTGAGCCCGGGCGTGGTGTTCGGCATCGTGGCCGCGGGCATCGGTGCCGGGCTGCTCGGAGCTTCAGACGCGATCGTGGGCCTGCGCTCCGGCCCCGCGGAGCTCGAACCGCTCGCGGAGAACGGCGGCAGCGCTCCGAAGCTCGGCGAACGAGCGGTCGGGTGAGGGCCGCTCCGCCAGTGCGCGCTCGAGCGCCCCGGACAGCTCCGCGCGCGTGCTCGCCACCTCGGCCAGCCCGAAGCGCTTGAAGGCGCGGTTGTTGGCGCGGATGTGGCCGCGCCCCCAGCCGTAGGAGATCGTCGGGCAGCCGCACATCAGCGCCTCCATCACGGTGAGCCCCGCGGTGGAGTGAATGAGCGCGTCGGCGGCCGAGAACAGCGCAGGCACCTGGTCGGTGAAGCCGAGCGTGCGCACCCGCGGCGGCTCGGCCAGGTAGCGGAAGTCGAGCCGGGCGCGTAGGTCGTCGTTGCGGCCGCACATCACAACGGTGAGCGTGTCCGGCAAGCCGAGCGCCGCGTCCACCGCGCCCTCGATGTCGCCCACGCCCCAGCCGCCGCCCGACACCACCACCACGCGCGGCTCGAGCGGCAGGTCGAGCGCGCGCCGCGCGTCCTCGCGCGCCGGCGGGTCCGTGAAGGCGATGTCGTTGAGCCCGCGGACAGGCACCACTTCCGTGTCCGCGCCCGCCACCTCGCGCACCTCGTCCACCGACTCCGGGTGCGTGATGAGGTGCAGGTCCACGCCCGGGTGCGCCCAGTAGAGGAGCGACGCGAGGTCGGTGATCACGGACACGAGCGGCACGGACAGCCGGCCGCGCGCCCGCAGGCGCCCGAGCACCTCGGTCACGCCGGGATAGGTCGACACGACGACCGCCGGATCCACCTGGTCGACCAGTCGCAGCAATCCGCGCCCGCCCACGGCCGTTCCCGCCATCGCGAACGCGCTCCGCAACGGCATGACGCGCGTGATCAGCCAGTGCTCGAGGTCGTACATGAAGTTGCCGAAGCGCGAGTCGAACGCGCTGCCGCCTATCACCACGCGCTCCACGAGCTCACCCATCGCGGCGAGCCCGTCCTCGATCTGCACGGGCACGCCGGGCGCGTCCTCGGCGAGCCCGGTGGCGAGCCAGCGGGCCGGCAGGTCGTGCCCCTCGCCGATCCCAGCCGACAGGATGAGCACTCCCGGCGTCCGCATGCGGGCGAACGCTATCTCTACCCGCCCGCGACGTCGCGACGAAGGAAGGCGAGGTATGCCCACGTCGCCGCAGGCAGCGCGTAGAGGCTGCACACCCAGAGGGCGCGCACGATCGGCGCCCAGTCCGTTGGCTGGCGAAGCAACCCCTGCCAGGCGTTGAACTGCGTGCTCAGGAGATACGGCTGCGCGCCGCCCAGCCCGGGCAGGATGCCGATCAGCTGCAGCACGAGGGAGAACATCAGCGTGCCGACCACCGCCGCCGCGCTGTTGTGCGTGATCGTCGAGAGCAGCACGCCGATGCAGGCGATCGCGACGATCGGGATCAGGTAGACGAGCAGGCTGAGCCCCACGAGCGCGAGGCCGTGCGGCGCGGACACGGTGGTGCCGGACAGGCTCACGAGCGGGTGGAACCCGGACGCGATGATGCCGGCCACGAGGGCGACCGCGCCCGTGATGAAGATCGCCGTGACCGCGTAGGTGAGCGTCGCGAGCAGCTTGCCGGAGAACACCTGGCCGCGCTCGATCGAGCGCGTGAGGATCGTCTTGAGCGTGCCGTTGCCGTCCTCGGACGCCACGATGTCGCCCGCCACGAGCGCCGTGATCAGCGGGAACAGCCAGATCGACCCGAACAGCAGCAGCACGAGCGGGATCGCCAGCCCGGTGTCGTGGATGTAGCGGCCGAACGCAACGTCGTTCGGCCCGCCGCCGCGCAGGCTCGTGGCCACCACGAAGATCACCGGCACCGCTGCCGCCGCGCCCAGCCCGAGGTACGTGCGCTTCTGGGAGCGCAGCTTGCGCAGCTCCCAGCGGTAGACGGTCGCCACGCCCGGGTATGCGCTCACGCCGCCGCCTCCTCGCCCGCCGGCGCGAGCTCGCGCGCGGCCGGCTCGTCGCCCTCGGTGAGCCGGAAGAAGAGCTGCTCGAGCGTGGCGAGCTCCGGAGTGAGGGCGAGAATCGCGGCGCCGGACTCCACGAGCGCCACCGACAGCTTCGCGACGGCCGCTTCGTCGGCGGTGAAGTGCACCTCGCCGTCGGCCAGGCGCACGTTTGCCACATCCGGCTGCGCCGTGCACACCCGCTCCGCCACCGCGTTGTCGGTGGTCCGCAGGCGGTAGCCGCTGCCAGCGGTCAGCCGCAGCTCGTCGAGGTAGCCCTCGTAGACCATGCGTCCGCGGCGCACGATCGCCACCCGGTTGCACAGCTCCTCCACCTCCGGGAGCAGGTGGCTCGAAAGCACCACCGTGATCCCGGCGTCGGCCAGCCGCCGCACCAGGTCGCGCATGTCGCGCATGCCCGCGGGGTCGAGCCCGGTGCCCGGCTCGTCGAGCAGCATCAGCTGCGGATCGCGCAGCAGCGCCGCCGCGATGCCGAGCCGCTGGCGCATGCCGTGCGAGTAGCCGCCCACGCGGTCCTTCGCCCGGTCCGCGAGATCGACGACATCGAGCGACTCGTCGATGCGCGTGGCGGCGTCGCCGCCGTCGTAGGCGGCCATCATGCGCAGGTTCTCCCGGCCGCTGAGGTACGGGTAGAAGCGCGGCGCCTCCACGAAGCCGGCCACCCCGTCGAGCGCGCGCACGCTGGCCAGCGGGTCGCGGCCGAACAGCCGCACCTGGCCGGCGGTCGGCGTGATCAG
>DASXCV010000365.1:0-5224 GCA_036491015.1 Thermoleophilaceae bacterium
AGGAACTCGGCGAGCGTGCGCGCCAGCTCCGTCTTACCGACGCCCGAGGGGCCGAGGAAGATGAACGAGCCGGTCGGCCGCTTGGGGTCCTTGATGCCCGCGCGCGAGCGGCGGATGGCCTTGGACACGGCCTCGATCGCCATGTGCTGGCCGATGACGCGCTTGTGCAGCTCGTCCTCCATGCGCAGCAGCTTCTGGGTCTCGGCCTCGGTGAGCTTGAAGACGGGGATGCCGGTCCACATCGAGACGATGTCGGCGATCTCCTCCTCGCCGATCTCGGGACGGTTGCCCGTCTCGCCGGCGCGCCACTGATCCTCCAGCTCGCGCTTCTTGTTGGTGAGCTGGCGCTCCTTGTCGCGCAGGTTCGCGGCCTTCTCGAACTCCTGGGCCTCGATCGCGGCCTCCTTGTCGCGCCGCGTGGTCTCGATGTCCTCCTCGAGCTCGCGGTACACCGGAGGCGCGGTCATCGACTTGATGCGCATGCGCGAGGCGGCCTCGTCGATCAGGTCGATGGCCTTGTCCGGCAGGAAGCGGTCCGAGATGTAGCGGTCGGCCAGCTCGGCGGCGGCGTGCAGCGCCTCGTCGGTGATCGCGACTCGGTGGTGCTGCTCGTAGCGGTCGCGCAGGCCCTTGAGGATCTGCTCGGTCTCCTCGATGGTCGGCTGGTCGACGCGGATCTGCTGGAAGCGGCGCTCGAGCGCGGAGTCGCGCTCCAGGTACTTGCGGTACTCGTCGAGCGTGGTGGCGCCGATCGTCTGCAGCTCGCCTCGCGCCAGTGCCGGCTTGAGGATCGAAGCAGCGTCGATCGCGCCCTCGGCGGCGCCTGCGCCGACGAGGTTGTGCAGCTCGTCGATGAAGAGAATGATGTCGCCGCGCTGGGTGATCTCCTTCATCACCTTCTTGAGGCGCTCCTCGAACTCGCCGCGGTACTTGGAGCCGGCGACGAGGGCGGCAAGGTCGAGCGTGTAGATCTGCTTGTTCTTCAGCAGCTCCGGCACCTCGCCGCTCGTGATGCGCTGGGCGAGGCCCTCGACCACGGCGGTCTTGCCGACGCCCGGCTCGCCGATCAGCACCGGGTTGTTCTTGGTGCGGCGCGAGAGGATCTGCATGATCCGCTCGATCTCGTTCTCACGGCCCACGACCGGGTCGAGCTTGGACTCGGAGGCGAGCTTGGTGAGGTTGCGGCCGAACTGGTCGAGCAGCTTGGAGGACTTCTTGCCCTCGCCGGTGCCCGCGCCCTGGCCGGCCTGGCCCTGACGGCGGCCGCCCGGACCGGAAAGCATGCGGATGACCTCGTTGCGGATCTTCTCCGAGTCGGCGTCGAAGTCGAGCAGGATGCGCGCGGCGACGCCCTCGTTCTCACGCACGAGGCCGAGCAGGATGTGCTCCGTGCCGATGTAGTTGTGGCCCAGGCTCAGCGCCTCGCGGAGGGCGAGCTCGAGGACCTTCTTCGCGCGCGGCGTGAAGGGGATCTGGCCGGACGTGACCTCCTCGCCCGAACCCACGATGCGGACGACCTGCGCGCGGACGCGCTCAACCGTGATGTCGAGCGACTCGAGGACGCGCGCGGCAAGGCCTTCCTCCTCGCGAAGGAGGCCGAGCAGGATGTGCTCGGTGCCGATGTAATTGTGCTTGAGGATGCGAGCCTCTTCCTGGGCCAGGACGACCACTTGACGGGCTCGTTCGGTGAAGCGCTCGAACACTTGTCAACCTTCTCGGGGATCGGAATCCGGCGGGGAAGATGTACCCCGAAGCCTTTAGTCCCTAATCGGCACTTTCGCCGTGGATTAAAGGTTCCCTGGCGCCTTCGCTCGCCTGAAGGCCAGTCTAGCAATGGGGGCACCCCGGCCAGACGCCGGTAACGAACCCTTAAGACTGCTCTGGAAGCCGCTCTTTGGGCGGTTTTAGGACCCCGCGCGCATTGCCGGGAAGAGGATCACCTCTCGGATCGCGGTGCGACCGCTGAGGATCATCACGAGCCGATCGATGCCCACGCCCACGCCGCCGGTGGGAGGCATGCCGTGTTCGAGGGCCCGGATGAAGTCCTCGTCGTAGGGCTGGGTCTCCTCATCGCCCTCCTCCGTGAGGACGGTCTGGGCCTCGAAACGGGCGCGCTGCTCATCCGGGTCGTTCAGCTCCGTGAAGGCGTTCGAGAACTCGATGCCGAGGCAGAAGGCCTCCCAGCGCTCAACGAGTCCGGCAGTCTCGCGGTGGTCCTTCGCGAACGGCGAGAGCTCCACCGGGTAGTCCATGATGAACGTCGGCTGCTTGAGGTCGGGCTCCACGTACTTCGACAAGAGCTCGTCCACGAGCTGCGGCCAGCTCTCGCCCGGATCGAGCTCGATCCCCTTCGCCTTCGCGGCCGCCACGAGCGCGTCGACGTCGCGATTCTCGATCACGTCGATGCCGGTCTTCTCCACGATCGCCTCGCGCAGCTTGAGCCGCCGCCACGGCGGCGTGAAGTCGACCTCGCCCGCGTAGCCCACCTGCGTCGCGACGTACGAGACCAGCTCCTCGAGCTCGCGCGCGACGTCGTTGTAGTCCGCGTACGCCTCGTACCACTCGAGCATCGTGAACTCGGGGCTGTGCTTGTGGGAGATGCCCTCGTTGCGGAAGTCCTTGCCGATCTCGTAGACCTTCTCGAGGCCGCCGACGATCAGGCGCTTGAGGTAGAGCTCGGTGGCGATGCGGAGGTAGAAGTCGCGGTCGAGCGCGTTGTGATGGGTCACGAACGGGCGCGCCAGCGCGCCGCCGTAGAGCGGCTGCAGCACCGGTGTCTCGACCTCGAGGAAGCCGTGATCGTCGAACCAGCGGCGCACGGCTGAGACGACCTTCGAGCGCATGATGAAGAGCTCGCGCACGTCCTCGTTCGCGATCAGGTCGACCTCGCGCTGGCGGTAGCGCGTCTCCATGTCCTCGAGGCCGTGGAACTTCTCGGGCGGGGCGCGCAGCGACTTGGCGAGCAGTTCCCAGCCGGTCACCGCGAGCGACAGCTCGCCGCGGCGGGACTTGAAGGCGGTGCCGTCGACCCCGATCAGGTCGCCGAGGTCGAGCGAGACGAGCCGCTCGAACGACTCCTCGCCGAGCGCGTCCCGGCGCGCATGCAGCTGCAGCCGGCCGGAGCGATCGACGAGGTCGAGAAAGGCGGCGCCCCCATGTCCGCGCCTCGCGGCCAGGCGCCCCGCGACGCGGTAGGACTGCTGAGTCTCCTCCCCCGCCTCGAGCCCGTCGTGGGCGGCGTGCACCGACTCGATCGGCACGACGCCGTCGAACTGATGCGGGAAGGGGTCGACGCCCTCGGCGCGCAGGCGCTCGAGCTTGGCGCGACGGTCGTCATGGGAGGTAGCTTGACCCTCGGTCACGCTGCCGGACTCTATGGGAAGTGCCCTAAGCCTCGATCTTGGTGATTTTCAGCTTCCGCGCTGGGCCGCGGGGGACTGGGACCGACACCACGTCGCCGCGCTTGCGCCCGATGAGGGCCTTGCCGACCGGCGACTCGTTGGACAGCTTGTTGTCCGTTGGGTTGGCCTCGGAGGAACCGACGATCAGGTACTTGACCGACTTGTCGGTCTTCTGATCCTTCACGTGGACGGTCGTGCCAACCGAGACGGCTTCAGTCGAAACCGACTTCTGGTCGATGACCGTGGCCGAGCGCAGCTTCTCCTCGAGCTCCGCGATCTGCTTCTCGAGCATGGCCTGCTCGTTCTTCGCGTCGTCGTATTCGGAGTTCTCGCTGATGTCGCCGAACTCGCGCGCTTCCTTGATCCGCTCCGCCACTTCGCGGCGTCGTGGACCAGAGAGGTGCTCGATCTTCGTCTTGAGCTCTTCGAGTCCTTGTGGGGTGAGAATGAGGTCCTTTGGCATAAGAAAACCCATCGGCTCCGCGCCACCGCGGACCGCCGAAGGGACGGAGGAGTCTAGCACCGGGCGACCCGCTCTCCAGGCCGTTTTCAGGCCGCGATTCGTCCAGTTTCCGAGGCCGTCAGAGCCTCTAAAGCGAGCCGCGCGTGCGCGGTCGTGGGAGCGGTCACGAGCGGTTGCTGGTCGCGCTTCGTGAGGCCCATCGTCTCCGCGTACCAGGGGTAGAACTTGCGCAGGTAGCGGCCGGCGCGCTCTGCGCCGAGATGCTCCTCGCAGCGATCGATCACCCAGCGCAGCTCGTCGGCGATCTCCGTGCGGGTTGGGTCCGTGTCGCGCAGGCCGAGCAGGCGCTCGAAGCGCCAGGGGTTGCCCAGCGAGCCGCGCGCGAGCATGACGGCGGCGGCGCCGGTCTGCTCGAAGGCGGCCAGCGCGCGCTCCTCGTCGCGCAGGCCGCCCGACAGCACCACGGGCACCGGAAGCGTGTCCACCAGCTCGGCGGCCAGCGCGTAGTCGGGCTCGCCCTTGTGCTGCTGCGACGCATGGCGCGGGTGCAGTCCGATGCCCTGCACGCCGGCGTCCTCGACGAGACGGCGCGCCAGCTCGATGCCGGTGCGCTCGCCCGGGCGGTTGCCGGAGCGCAGCTTGACGGTCACGGGCAGGCCGCTGCCCTCGACCGCCGCCTTGGCGATGGCGACACCCTTGGCGGGATCGTCGAGCAGCGCCGAGCCGGCGCCGGTCTTGCAGACCTTGCGCACGGGGCAGCCGTAGTTGAGGTCGATCGCATCGGCGCCCGCCTCGGCCACCATGCCGGCGGCGATGCGCATCACCTCGGCGTCGTGCCCGAACAACTGGATGGCCATCGGGTGCTCGTCGGGATGGAGTCGCAGGAACTCGCGGTGGGTGCGCTCGTCGCCGTACTTCAGGCCGAAGCTCGAGACCATCTCGGACACGGCGAAGCCGGCGCCGTAGCGCTTGGCCTGGAGGCGCACGAACCAGTTGCCGATGCCGGCGAGCGGCGCCAGCACCACGCGGTTCGGCAGCTCGATCCCGCCGAGGGTCCAGGATTCGTTCAGCGAGCGCACGCCGAAAACGTTAGCCGGGGCTAGGAAGCCGCGCAGTCGGCGCAGAGGCCGTTGATGCGCACCTCGGCCCGCCGCGGTGCGAAGCCGCCGCGCTTGGCGCGGTCGAACGCGCGCCCGAGCTCGATGCCCGCATGCACGTCCTCGACCTTGCCGCACTTGTCGCAGACCATGTGGTCGTGCGGCTCGGGGCGGGGGTCGTACAGCAGGGCGCCCTGGCTGACCCCGATGCGGTGCACGAGGCCGAGCTCCTCGAACAGCTCGAGGGTCGAGTAGACGGTGGG
>DASXCV010000366.1:0-6951 GCA_036491015.1 Thermoleophilaceae bacterium
CGAGCTGGGGGTGTTCAGCCGGTCGACGGCGATCACGCTGTCGCTGATCGTCGGCCTCGGCGACCTGGCGGCCTGGGGCTACATCGCGGGACGCGCGATGCGCCAGTCGGTGCTGAGAGCCCTCGTCACGGCGGCGGGGGCCGTGGCGCTCGGGGCGCTGATGGTGCTGCTCAAGAACCTCGTGCACTGAGCTGGTGCTGACGGCCCCTAGCAATCCCACCTGGCTGTTGCTCAGCAACACCCAGATGGGATTGCTTCTGGTCGCCATGTGGCGAGTGGGCTCTTACGATGGTGGTGTGTACCGGCGCCATCCGCCGACCTGGGCGTACGCGGGCGTGGCCGCCATGGTCGGTGCCGTCCTACTTGCTCAGGGCCACATCGTCGGAGGAGCGGTGCTCGTGGTGATCGCTCTGATCCTGGGCTTCGCCTGGGACCGCACGGTGCGCGACGAAGACGATCACTCCGGCTTTTACGGAAACTGACGGGCGCTAAGCGCCGGCCGGCGCCGCCAGCCCGGCCTCGCTCTCGCGCACCCGGGGCGCGAGCCGCCCGGCCGAGGCCACCGCCCAGAGGGTGCAGAGCCACGAGGCTGTGGCCAGGGTCACGTGCACCCACACCATCCCGGAGGGCACGTGCAACCGGTACTGGATGAAGCCGAGGATGCCCTGCGCGAGCAGCAGCAGGCACAGCACCGTGAGCGGCTTGGAGGCTCGCCGGTCGGCGCCGGCGCGGCGGTCGATGAACCACACGAGCACCGCGGCCACCCCGAATGCGGCCGCCACCGCGCCGTGCCGCGCGACCATCCACGAGAGCGTGTCCCGTCCCTCGAACGTAAAGCGCTTCACGAGCTGGCCGGAGTGCTCGCCCGCGTGCGGCCCGGCGCCGGTGGCCATCGTGCCGAGCAGCACGGTGAGCTGCCCGAACGGGATCAGCGCCCGCACCGACCAGGTGCCGAGACGGTCGCGCGAGGCCTCGCGCCAGCCCGGATCGTGCGCCGCGCACCAGGCGAGCGCGAACGACGCGTCGAGCAGCAGCATCGACAGGAGGAAGTGGCTCATCACGAGATACGGGTTGAGGTCGTAGCGCACCACGAGGCCGCCGAGCACGGCCTGGCCCACCACGCCGAGCGGCAGCAGCACGCCGAGGATCGCGAGGTGACGGCGGTAGGGGCGGCGGAAGAACGCGAGGCCCGAGGCGGCGATCACGATCACGCCCACGAGCCCGGTGATCATGCGGTTGCCGAACTCGATCACCGTGTGGAACTGGAGTGGCGGGATCGTGCGCCCGTAGCACTTGGGCCAGTCCGGGCAACCGAGCCCCGAGCCGGTGAGACGCACCGCCGCGCCGGTGAGCACGATCAGCGCGAGCGCCGTCACGGCGACCAACGTCACGCGCCGGTAGAGCTCCGGCGACACCGCGAAGCGCGCGCGCAGCGACGCGCCGCGGCCCGCGAGCGATTCGGAATCCAGAGCCTTGCTGGTACCGGCCATCCGGGTCAGAAGGATGGCAGCTTCAGGCGTATACGCCGCGCTCCTCAGCGGTCATCAGCCGGACGACGCTGAGGGCCGCGAGAGCCGTCATCAGCACCGCGCTGGCCGCGCACCACTGGCATACAGCGTGGACCCGGAAGAGCTCGACGTAGGTGAGGTAGACGCTGAAACCGAAGCCGGTCAGCGCGACGAGGGCGGTGCCCGCCAGGCCCACCTCGCCGGGCACGAACAGAAGCGTCAGGATCGCCGCGTAGCCCACCAGCCCGATCGTGGCCACCGGAATCCCGCCGAGCTTCGACCAGTGCGAGGACTGCACCTTCTCGCACCCGCCGCTCGCGAGGCAGAGCGGGTGCAGCCCCGCGTAATGGACGTAGGTGAGATAGCCGGCGATACCGAGCCCCACCAGCGCGACCACTCCGATCGCGATGTCGACCTTCCTCACGAAGCGGTGCTCCCGAGCAGCTTGTCGATCGGTCCTGAGAACTGCGACACGTCGAACGAGTTGTAGTTGATCGGCGACAGCGTGCCACCCGTCTTCCCGACCGCGAACGACGGCGTGCCGGTGAAGCCGGCCGTGTCGAACTCGTTCGAGGACTGGCTGAGCTGCTGCGCGATCGCCGGGTCGCTCCGGGCCGCCAGCGCCTGGTTCACCTGCAAACCGGGCACCGCCGCGGCGATCCGGCGCAGGAACGGGTCGGTCACGTACGTCGTCGTCTCGTCACCCTGGTTGTAATAGAAGAGGTCGGCGAAGTTCCAGAGCTTGTTCTGCTTCGCCACCGCCAGCGCCATCTCGGCCGCGTGCTGCGAGTCGTCGTTCTGGTTGCCCACGAAGTGCTGGAGCTGCAGCACCATCTTCACCTTGCCCGTGCGCACGTAGCGGTTCACGAGCGTGGGGAAGGCGGACAGGGTGTACTCCCGGCACACCGGGCACTTGAGGTCGGCGAACTCGACCATCGTCACCGGCGCCTTCGGGTTGCCGAGCACGAGCCCGTTCTGCGGGATGCCGTTGAAGCGCGCGGTCACCTGCGAGACCTCCGCTACCTTGCCGCCCTTCGCGGCCGCGCCGTTGCTCTTGCTGCCGCCGCTGCCGCTGGCGATGATCGCGATCACCACCACGGCGGCCGCCGCCGCCAGCACCGTGCCAAGCAACTTCAGCCTGCGGCTGCGGGTCGCGACCGCTTGCCGCTCGCGGTCGCGCTGCTCGCGCTCGAGCCGGAGGCGCTCCTTCTCTTCACGTCGACTGCTCATCTACTCACTCCTAGGACGCCGCCAGCTTGGGCACGTCATGTTCGATATCGGCCGGTTTGAAATTGGGTGGATAAAGGGTCATCAACTTGCCGCTGCCGCTCACGCCGTAGACGAGAGCGGTGTGGGCGACGAACTGCGGGTTGCTCGCGTCCTCCTGCGAGCCGACGTTCCAGGACTTCCACACCGGGACGAGCTGGTTTGCAGAGCCCACCAGGTACTGCATCTTTCCGGTCATCCCGCGCTGGGACAGGAAGCGGGCCACCGAGCTCGGCTTGTCGCCGCGCGGGTCGACTGACACGGCGATCATCTGCACCTTGGATGCCTCGGGGCCGAGCTCCTGGTGCACCACCCGCAGCGCCGAGGCAATCGCCGGGCACACGTCCGGGCAGTGCACGTACAGAAACGTGACGAGCACCGCCTTGCCGCGGTACTGGCTGAGGGTCACGCGCTTGCCGAGGTAGTTGCGCAGCGCGATCGGCGGAGCGGCCGCCACCGGTGTGATGGTCGCCCCGCGGAATCCGTTCGCCGGCGCGACCTTCTTCGCGTTGTTCGGAAGCTTCGTGTTGTTACTGCTGTTACCAACGGCGAGCACCGCCGTGGCGGCACCCACCACCACGACCACGAGTACGAGCGGAACCACGGTTGCGCGGCTCATGCGCGGCATGAATCACCTCCGTGGATTGGAGTTGAGAGCTTCGGCAGCTTTCTTAAAGAGAAGCTGGAGGCGCGCGGCCGGGTGCGCAGCAGGCGAGCGGGCTCGCGTGGACGATGAAGACGGGTGCGGGGGCGAGCAGCGGCCGCGCCGAGCGCGAGCGCGCCGGCCTCGAGCGGCGCCCCAGGCGCGCGGCGAAGCTGATCGCCGCCCGGCCGCCCCGGGCCAGCAGGGCGAGCGCCCCGCCGACGGCCAGCGACGCGGGGATCGCCCACCAACCGCCGTTGCCGAAGATCCCGGCCAGGCCGTCCGGGTGGCCGCTTGCCAGCAGGCCCTCGAGCGCCTCCTGTCCCACGTAGATCAGGACGAGCGCGACCGAGGCGACGAGCCACAGCCTGATGAGCGACCGGCGCGGGTGGTCGCCCGCCGCGCCGGCGCGCCACGCGAGGCCGAGCCGGCAGAGGAAGCCGCCCACGCCGAGCGCGAACAGCAGCACGATCCACGGCGTGAGCGAATGGAGGTAGGAGTGGCCGGTGGCGGACAGCTCATCGCCGCCGCTCGATCCGAACGCGAGGAAGAAGCGCAGCTGGTGGACCGCGATCGCCGCCAGCGGCACCGACGTCGCCGGGAGGAGGCGACGAGCTCGCGACCCTAGTGGGGCGACTCCGCGCACTTCCCCTCAAATGTAGTCACGAGCGCGACAGACGAGCGAAGCCGAGCGCCGCGACCAGGTTGTAGACGCCGGCGATCCACAGGCCCGCCTTCGCGCCCGGCCGGCTGATCGCGGGCGATGCGGACCACACCACGTCGGTGGCGATCTCGGTGGCGCGCAGCCAGGCGAGGGCCCACCAGTCGCGCGGCTCGTCGCGCGTGGCGGCCACTGCGTGGGCCGCCGCGAATGTCAGCCAGATCGGTCCGCAGCGGCGGAACAGGTGCCGCGCGTCCTCCGACGGCGACTCGTGGCCGATCACGCGCAGAGTCTGGTCGGGGGCCAGCAGGGCGGCGGTGCCGAGGGCGAGGTCGAAGCCGACCATCGTCCTGTTCATGTGGCGGAGCGTCTGCTCGAGCGTCATCGACGCGGCAGCTTATGCGCTGCCGCGCGGGCCATGCGGTGATCCACGGCGTGCGAGGTGGCGAACCCGGTGGCCGCCGCGGTCACGCTCACACGCTGGATCGTGTGGGCGGGGCGGTAATAGACGTAGCCGTGGCTGCCGGTGACGAGCACCACCACGCGCTGGCGCGTCTTGCCCACGAGCCGCACCGCGAGCAGGGCGCTCTTCACGCCCCTGCCGTACGAGCTTGCCTGCAGGCGCAGGCGGGCGCCGCGCGTTTGCACCTGCACGCTGAGCGGTGAGGCGAGCGGGTGGCAGATGTGCCACTCGCCCGTCGAGCGGGCGGCTGCGCGCGCCTCGGGCGACGCGTACCCGGCCACCGCGCTCGCGTAGGCCTGGCCGGTGGGCAGCAGCCCCTGCGTGGGCGAGTACATGCCGTACCAGTCCTCGCCGTCGACCGGATCCTGCTCGCTCGTCTCCCAGGTGTAGGGCTCGAAGGCGTCGATCCCGCAATCCGAATGGGCGAGTGCGTTCGTGACCTCGACCATGTCCGCCGCGCGCGTGGCCTCGTCGACGCTGAGGTTGCTGTTGCCCTGCCGCTGCCAGCCCATCTCGGTCACCTCCATCGGCACCCCGGTCTCGCCCTCGGCGTCGAGCACGGCGCGGAAGCCCCTCACGGCCTGGAGCACCCCGTCCACGCTGCGCGCGTAGGGATGGATGCCGAGGCCGTCGACGTTGCCGCGCAACGCGGGGTCCGCGGAATACATGTCGGCCACGAAGCCGATGTCGTTCGAGCTCATGCCGCCGACGATCACCTTGGCCGCGGGGTCGACTGCCTTGATCGCCGCGCGCGCGGCGAGGTAGAGGCTCGCGTAGGCCGCCGGGTCGCGGCCGGTCTGCCAGAACATCTGCGTCAGGTTCGGCTCGTTCCAGATCTCCCAGCGCGTGACCGGCAGGTAGGGCACGTGCGGGTGCGTATGCCAGAACGTCCCGTTCGGTCCGTAGCGCACGACCATCAGCTGTGCGAAGGCCGCGTACTGGGCCACGTTGCGCGGCGGGGTCTTGGTGTTGCCCGGGGTGTAGGCGGCCCAGGGCGCCGAGTAGCCGAGCATCGGGGTGGCCACGAGGTCCTCGTCCGCGAGCGCGGTCACCGCCTCGTCGGTCCAGTCATAGCGCGCGGTGTGCGGACCCTTGGGCTGCACGGCGTCCCAGGGGAAGTCGATGCGACCGTGGGTGGCGCCGGCCGCGCGCGCGACGGCGAGCGGCACGGTGTGCGTCGCGCTCGGGTCGTCGAACAGCACGCGGTTCACGTTCATGCCGAAGTAGTCCGCGGGCAGCGGGGCGTCGGCGCGCGCGGCGGAGCACGCGACGAGCGCGAGCAGGCAGGCGAGCAGGGATGTGCGTGCGAGTCCTCCCACGATCCGGGAGATCGCCCTGGCGGCGCGCGTCTGTAGCGGGGGTACTCGAGCGCTGTTCTAGCTCTGACAGCGGGGCCGCTAGCCCTCGCGCAGCAGGCGTCCGATCACTGCGACGGCCTGGTCCACGTCCGGGTCGTTGTCCGCGATCACGTCGGCGTAGAGGAAGCTCTCGCCGAGCCGGACGATGGCGTAGGCCATCGTCGCGTGGTCGATGCCGAGGCGCAGGTGGCCGCGTGCCTCTTCGACCTCCATCAGGCGCTCGAGCACGTCGATGATTCCCCGCTGTATCGGCCCGTGCTTCGAGGTGAGGATGCGCAACGCCGCCTCGGGCTCGGCCTCGAGCAGCCGGGCGAGCGCGGGGGAGGAGTTGACGTCGCGCATGAAGCGCTCGACCACCGTGACGATGCGCGCCTCGCCCCTCAGCTCCTCGGTTCCTTCATACGCGCGCGCGAGCGTGCGGCGCGTGAGGAACCAGATCACCTCGCCGAGCAGGTGGTCGCGCCCGCCCACGCGCCGGTAGAGCGTGGCGCGCGAGATGCCGAGCTCCCCGGCGAGCGCGCGCATGTCGAGCCGGCGTCGCTCGAGGAACGTATGGAGACCCGCTTCGAAGATGTCGGCGGGGATGTCCGCGGGCGGATCGACACCTGCGGCGATGATCTCCTGCCCCGCGACCACGTCCACGCACGGCAGGCTAATGCACGGCACCGGCGGCGCGGAGCCCGAAAGCCCGTCGTATCCGCTCTATTCTGGGCTCAGGCCCCGGTAGCTCAGTGGATTAGAGCGGACGGCTTCTACCCGTTAGGTCGCAGGTTCGAATCCTGCCCGGGGCGTGCTGCAAAGAGCCGTGCAGGCGAAGTCGCTGTCCCGCTACAGTGCCCGCCATGTCCACGTGTCTCGTCACCGGCGGAGCCGGCTTCCTCGGCTCGCATCTGTGCGACTCGCTGCTCGCCCGCGGCAACCGCGTGATCTGCGTCGACAATTTCGACACCGGGTCGCTGCAGAACGTCGCGCACCTCAAGGACGGCGACAACTTCCGCTTCCTCATGGTCGACATCACGAGCCACTACGAGGTGGACGAGCCGGTGGACTGC
>DASXCV010000367.1:0-5166 GCA_036491015.1 Thermoleophilaceae bacterium
TCGATCTGCGACGCCCCCACCACGCACTCGAGCCCGAGCGCCCGGCAGGCGCGCACGATGCGCACGGCGATCTCGCCCCGGTTGGCGATGAACACCCGCGCGAGCGCCATCAAGCGGGCTCGACCCGGAACAGCGGCTGGCCGAACTCCACGAGCGCCGCGTTGTCGGCGCACACCTCGACGATCGTGCCCTCCACCCCGGCGGGGATCGAGTTCATCATCTTCATGACCTCGATCAGGCACACGGTTGTGTCGGCGTCCACCTTGGTGCCGACGTCTACGAAGGGCTGGGCGCCGGGGGCTTCGGCGCGGTAGAAGGTGCCGAGCATTGGGGCGTCGATGGTGGCGCCGTCGCCGCCGGGTGACTGGTGACTGGTGACTGGTGACTGGGCTTCGGATTGCAGCCCTGCGGACGGCGGACTGCGGACTGCGGACCCTCTCAGCACGTGCAGCTTGAATGAGTCCGTCTCGATCAGGAGCTCCTCGACGTCCGACTCGTCGATGAGCCGAAGCACTTCGCGCACGTCGTCGTCGCTCAGCGCCATCGCTAGTCCTTCTTCTCCGCGCCGAAGCTGCTCATCAGGAGGGACATCGCCGAGGCGGGCTTCTTCTGCTCGCCGGCCGGCTTTGCCAGGCCGGTGACCGGGCGGGACTGCACGACGAAGATCTCGCCGCGCTCGCGCGCGATCGCCCACTCGATGTCCTGGCGCGAGCCGAAGTAGCGCTCCACCCGCTTGCCCACCTCCACGAGCGCGGCCAGCGCATCCTCGTCGAGGCACCGCTGCCCGCGGCGCGCCTCGTCCACCTCCACGCGCCGTGCGCCGCCCTCGCCGGGCACGTACTCGATCTCCTTCACGCTCACGTTCTTGCGGACCAGCTCGCGGGTGACCTTGCTCACGAGGTAGTCGTCGGGGGTCACCTCCCCGCCGACCACCGCCAGGCCAAGCCCCCAGCTGGCGTTGATGGCAACCATGGACGGGTCGCCGCTCACCGGGTTGCAGGTGAACATCACGCCGGACACCTCGGCGTCCACCATCAGCTGAACGGTCACCCCCATTGCCGGCTCCTCCGCGGCGTCACCCAGGCGCGCGCGGTAGCTGATCGCCGGCGAGCTGTAGAGGCTGATCCAGCAGTCGCGCACCGCGTCGCACACGTGCTCGGTTCCGCGGATCCAGAGGTAGGTCTCCTGCTGGCCGGCGAAGGTGGCGTCCTGGCTGTCCTCGCCGAGCGCGCTCGAGCGGACGGCCATCGGGGCGTCGTCGAACTCGGCATAGCGCTTCGCCACCTCGTGGCGCACGGCATCCGGGACGGGCGCCGAGCGCATCGCCTCGCCGATCGCGTGCGAGGCGGCGTTGACCGAGTCGACGTCGCCGGAGGCGGCGCTCGCCATCGCGCTCTCGATCGTGCCCTCGAGCCCGGCCTCCGCCACGAACAGCCGGAACGCGTCGCACGACAGCGCGAACCCGGGCGGCACCGGAATCTCGGCGCTGATCAGCTCGCCGAGGGTCGAGCTCTTGCCGCCGAAGCGGCCAGCGTCGGCCGAACGCAGCTCAGCGAGCGGGCGGGTGAGCTCGACGCTCACTTCCTCAGTCCGAGGCGCCGTCGAGAAGCGTGATGGTGCCCGCCGTCCCGTCCACGCGGATCATCTGGCCGGTGCGGATCAACGAGGTGGCGCGGCCCGTGCCCACCACGGCCGGCATGCCGTACTCGCGGCACACGATCGCCGCGTGCGACATCACGCCGCCGATGTCCGTCACGGCCGCCTTGATCTTGGAGAAGATCGGCGCCCACGCCGGCGAGGTGATCGCGCACACGAGGATCTCGCCCTCGCGGACGTCGGCGATCTGGTCGACCGTCTTCACCACGCGCGCGGGACCCTCGACAGTGCCCGGCGAGGCCGGCGCTCCGATCAGCTCCGTGGCGTTGGGATCCTGGGAGCGCGCCCATTCCTGCACGCGCTGCGTGGTCACCCCCCAGAGCATGATCGTCATCGGGTCGGTGACCACCTCGGGGGCCACGCCCACCGCGGGCGGCGGCGTCCAGTCGGCGAGCTTCGCCAGCAGATCCTTGCGCCGCGCGACGATCGGCGGCCAGAAGCTCGGCCCGCGCGGCGCGCCGCCCGTGGCCCAGCAGAGCACGAGCTCGTCGAGCGCGCTCATCACCTCGTGGCGGCCGAGCTGGAAGATGTCCTCGGCGTCCTCGATGAAGTCGTGGCGGGCCAGCAGCTGGCCGAACTCGCGCAGCTTGTTCCACCAGCGCGTGAGGAACCAGTAGTCACAGAAGAACTTGTGCTCCTCCACGTACGGGAACACCATGCGCGCGAGTCCGAGCAGCTCGTCGAAGGGCGGCTTCGCGTCCTCCGGCAGCAGCTCGCGGTATTCGGTCGCGAGGCGGTCGCGCTCGCGCTCGATCTCCTCGGTCGGACGGTCGATCTGCTTGCCCGCCTTCAGCGCGTCGATGTGCCCGATCAGCGAGGCGTACGGGATCGCGGGCTCGTCGAGCCAGCTGCGGTAGTAGTGGTAGAGGCCGTCGCCGGTGGCCATATTGAACCACGGGTCCTTCGTCTCTTCGAGGTCCTCGAGCCAGGCCTTGCCGGCGTCCGAGCGGCCGAGCTCCGCCTCGATCTCATCGGGCGTGCGCCCCTCCACGAAGGCGGCGTCCACGCCGTCGGCGATCGCGCGCCGCGCCAGCCGCCGCAGCTCCGCGTCCGGCCTGAACAGCAGCACGTCGATGCCGGCCACCATCTGCGCGATGTGCTGCTCGGGGATGTCCGGCAGGTTGGCCTTGCAGTGGTCCGAGAAGGTCGAGTAGGTGCCGTAGCCGAGCAGCAGGAACTCGAAGTGGCGCTGCCACATCATGTCCCCCAGCCGCAGCGTCCGCTGGTAGGCGTCCAGCACGTCGATGAACGCGGTGTTGCGCCCGGCCTCGTGCATCACCTCGTCCGGCTCGTACTCGGGCAGGTCCGGCACGTGGAGGTTCGTGACCTCGTCGATCAGCGCCCGGACCTTGTCCTTCCACTTCTCGTACAGCTCGGGCCAGTTCTCGTAGTAGTAGCCCGCGCGGCGCTGGAAGAACTCGACTCGCTCGGCGATCTTCTCCGGGTCCGTGACCGGGTTGCCGGAGATGTAGATGTAGCCGTTGATCACCCGGTAGTCGATGCCCATCGCGGGCGGCACCGCGAACACGCGGTTCTGCCATGCGCCGACCGCCTGGTAGGGGCTGTCGATGCACTGCACGTCGAACGCCGGCATCGGCACCGGGAAGTGCATCGAGTTCCAGAACCAGAAGCGCTTCTCGTCCGCCTCGCGCCGATTCTCGTCGAACAGCGCGTAATACGGATACATCTCCTCCCAGCCCTCGCACCCGGGCGGCGTCTCGATCTCGTAAGGACTGGGAAATGCTCCAGCTATGGGCGTCGACGTGGCCAATCCGTCCCCCTCCAGGTGAGTTAGCCCTTGTATACAGCACCCGGGTGGGTGGATGTCAATCTGCCTTAGATATGAAGGGAGGCGCCAATGCGAGCGGTGGTCGTGAGCGAGTTCGGAGGGCCCGAGGTGCTCGTCGTGCGCGATGTTCCCGAGCCGGAGCTGCGGGAGGGCCAGGTGCTCGCTAGGGAGCTGGGCGCCGATGTCGGCGTGGACTACACCGAGCCGTATTGGACGGAGCTGGTGGGTCCTGTCGACGTGGTGTTCGACGGCGTGGGCGGCGAGATCGGCGCGGCCGCGTTCGAGCTCGTCCGTCCCGGCGGGCGAATGTGCGTGTTCGGCCTGGCGAGCGGCGCCTTCACGCAACTGCCCGACGACGTGGGTGAGGTCACGGTCGTTCGCGGCGCGGGCGTGACGCCGGAGAACACGCTCGACCTCACGCGCGCGGCGCTGGCCGAGGCGGTGGGGGGGCGGCTGCGGCCGATCGTGGGCCAGACGTTCCGGCTCGAGCAGGCGGCCGAGGCGCACGCCGCGATGGAAGCGCGTGCCACAGTGGGCAAGACACTGCTGCGCGTGGCCGGCTAGCGGGAGCCGACTGCGCGCGCGGCTTCGGTGAGCGCGGCGAAGAGGCGCGTCTGCTCGTCGGCCTCGGGATGCCACTGCACGCCGAGCACCCAGGCGCCGTCGCTCGACTCGATCGCCTCGACCATGCCGTCCCCCTCGGTGCGGCCCGTGATTGCGAGCCCCTCGCCGAGCTCGTCCACGGCCTGGTGGTGGTGGCAGCGGCCGATGTGCTGCTCCTCGCCCACCGCCTGGGCGGCCAGCGAGCCGGGCGCGAGCGTGACGGTCTGCTCGTTGCCGTCGAAGGTGCCGACGATCCTGCGGTGCGGGCCGGTGCCCTCCACGTCCGGGATGTGCTGCACGAGCGTGCCGCCGAGGGCGACGTTCAGCGCCTGCATGCCGCGGCAGATTCCGAGCACCGGCATGCCGCGCTCCACCGCGCCGCGCAGCAGCGCGAGCTCGAACGTGTCGCGGTCGGGGTACGTGGACTCCGTGAGCGGGTCGCGCTCGGCGCCGTAGGAAGCAGGGTCGAGATCGGCGCCGCCGATCACGATCAGAGCGTCGATCTTGTCGAGCAGCACGAACGGCGCGCGCACGTCCACGGGGAGGATCAGCGCCACGGCGCCCGTGCGCTGGACCGCTGACACGTACGAATCGGCGACGAGCTGCGCCGTCTGATCCCAGAAACTCCAGCGTGCGCGCTCGCGCACCGCGCACAGGCCGATCACCGGGCTGTCATTACCCTCCACATGCGCGATGATAAAGGACTCGTAGGCAGACCTTTGGTCGAGTTCTTGGTTCTTAGTTCTTAGTTGGAGGACGGCATGGCCAGCACACTTCAGGTAATCGAACCGGCGACCGAGGGCGTTCTCGCGGAGCTTCCGCACGCCGGGGCCGAGGAGGCCGACGCCGCGGTCGCGCGGGCCAAGGCCGCCTTCCCCGCCTGGCGGGACGTGGCGCCGGGCGACCGGGCGAAGCTGCTGCGCCGCTTCGCGACGCTCGTGGAGGAGCGTGGCGAGGAGCTGGCCACTCTCGAGGCCCGCAACGTGGGCAAGCCGATCGCAGACGCGCGCGGCGAGGTGGGCATGGTCGCGGACGTCTTCAACTACTACGCGGGCGCGCCCGAGCGCCTGCTCGGCGACACCATCCCCGTGGCGGGCGGCATCGACATGACCTTTCGG
>DASXCV010000368.1:0-5723 GCA_036491015.1 Thermoleophilaceae bacterium
ATCCCGGCGATCGCCTATGCCGGCTATCCGGACAAGCGGGGGCTCGACCTGCTGTGCGACGCGTGGGCGAAGGTGGCGCGACCGGGCGAGCGCCTCGTGATCGGCGGCATCGACCGCAAGCGCGGCCTGCAGTGGCTCGACCGCTGCGCGGTGCCGGAGCCGGCGGGCCTGGAGTGGCGCGGCCTCGTGCCGCGCGAGGAATGGCTCGCGCTGGTGGCGCGCTCGAGGGTGTTCGTGAACGCGTCGCGGCGGGAGGACCACGGGCTGGCGCAGCTCGAGGCGCTGTCGGCCGGCTGCGCGCTCGTCACGGTGCCGTCCCCGGGCCCGTACGAGGCGCTGCCTCTGGCCCGCACGCTCGGCCCGGAGCTCGTGTCTGACGACCTGGCGGCCGCGCTGCGCAGCGGGCTCGACCTCGAGGACCTCGACTCCTACGCCGCTCACGCGCGCGAGCTGCTGGGCCCGTTCCGGCCGGGCGTGGTGGAGCGCGTGGTGGCGAGCTCGCTGCTGCCGGCGCTGGGGATCCGATGAGCGAGCCGCGCGTGCTCGTGCTGCACAACCGCTACCGCGTGAGCGGCGGCGAGGAGCGCGCGGTAAAGCTGCACCTGGAGGCGTTGCGGCTGGCGGGGGTTGAGCACCGCGAGCTCATGCGCGACTCGGGCGCCGTGGGAGCGGGACGCGCGGGCGTGGCGATGCTGCGCGGCGGCGACGACCCCGACGAGGTGGCGCGCGCCGCCGCCGAGCTGCGCGCGACCGTGGTGCACGTGCACAACATGCAGCCGCTGTTCGGCCCGCGCGCGCTGGTGGCCGCGCGCGAGGCGGGCGCGCGCGTGGTGCTGCATCTGCACAACTTCCGCCTGTTCTGCGCGATCGGGGTCGGGTTCCGGCGAGGCGAGCCGTGCTTCCGCTGCCACCACGGGCGGACCACGCCCGGCTTCGTGCTGAACTGCCGCGGCTCGCTACCCGAGGCCGCGGTGTACGCGACGGCACTCGCGCGCCAGCTGCCGCGAGTGCTCGACGCCGTGGACCAGTTCGTCGCGCCTAGCCGCTATGGCGTGGGCCAGCTCACGCGCCTGGGCGTGCCGGCCGACCGGATCGCGCCGCTGCCGCACTACCTGCCGGACGAGGAGATCGCGGCGGAGTCGCGCGCGGACGAGGGCGGGTTCGCTCTGGTGGTCGGGCGGCTGGCAGTGGAGAAGGGCGTCGAGACGGCGATCGAGGCCGCCGGGCTGGCCGGCGTGCCGCTGCGCGTGGCCGGCGACGGGCCGCTGGCCGAGCAGCTCGGCGAGCGCGCCCGTGCCTCGGCCGCTCCCGTCGAGATGCTGGGGCGCGTGGCGCCGGACGCGCTCGCCGGCCTGTTTCGCAAGGCCGCCGTCCTGCTCATGCCCTCGCGCAGCGACGAGTCGTTCGGGCTCGCAGCCCTCGAGGCGATGGGCGCGGGCGTGCCGGTGATCGCCACCCGAGCGGGCGCGCTCACCGAGCTGGTGGGCGGCAAGTACTGCGTCGCCCGCGACGACGCTCCCGCGATGGCCGACCGCCTGCGCGAGCTCTGGCACGACCCCGCCCGCCGCAAGGCCGACGGCGACGAGCAGATCGCCCGCGTGCGCGAGCGCTACAGCCGCGAGCGCTTCACCCGCGAGCTGCTCGCCCTCTACGCGTAAGCAATCCCATCCTGGTGCCTCTGAGGGGCACTCGCCTGGGATAGCTCGCTGCGCTCGGACCTAAACTCCGCCCATGGCGCGCGCCCTCATCGCCTTCGCTCCCGTCGCCGCGCTGCTTTCGCTGGCGCCCGGGCCGGCCACCGCGCTCGTGGTTCGCAACGCCGCCCGCGGCGGGCGGCGGCATGCGCTCTTCACCACGGTGGGCAGTTCGCTCGGCGTGTTCGCCTGGGGCGCGTTCGCGGCGCTCGGCATCGCTGCTGTGGTGGCGGCTTCGGCTGAGCTGTTCACGGTGCTGAAGCTGGTCGGCGCGCTGTTCCTCGTCTACCTGGGCGTGCAGTCGCTGCGCGGCAAGGGCGCGTCGCCGGTGGCAAGGCGCCCGCGGGCCGAGACCCGCTCCGCCTTCCGCGAGGGGCTCGCGACGGCCATCGCCAATCCCAAGCTCGCCGCGTTCTTCGTCGCGCTGTTCCCGCAGTTCGTGCCGCGCGGCGCGCCGGTGCTGCCGTCGGCGCTCCTGATGGCGGCGACGATCGTGGTGATCGACTTCGCCTGGTACTCGTCGCTCGCGTTCCTCGTGGCGCGGGCGCGGCGCGCGTTCGTCGAAGGTCCATGGCTCAGGCGCTTCGAGCGACTGACAGGCGTGGTGCTCGTCGGGCTCGGCGTCCGGCTCGCGCTCGAACGGCGCTAGCCGCTGCCACACTTCGGTCGATGGCCGATCCCGTGCTCACCGGCGGTTGCCTCTGCGGCGGTGTCCGTTTCGAGCTCACCGAGGCGCCCAAGTGGGCCGGCTACTGCCACTGCACGCGCTGCCAGAAGCGCACCGGCACGGCCTCCTCGGCGCAGGCCAGGATCGACGGGCGCAGCTTCCGGCTCGTCCAGGGCGGGGAGCTCGTGAAGGGCTGGCGGCACCCCGACGGCGGCTTCGAGAAGTGCTTCTGCGGCGAGTGCGGCTCCCATCTGTGGAGCCGCGACCCGGACGGCTCGCGCCACATGGGCATCCGCATGTCGGCGTTCGACGGCGACCCCGGCGTGCGGCCGAGCTGGCGCACGTTCGTGACCTACGCGGCGTCGTGGGAGCCGGTTCCGGACGACGGCCTCGAGCGCTTCGCCGAGGGCAAGCCGCGCGACTGAGCGTGGCCCGGCGCGAACGCATCTGGGCCTACGGGGGCGCCGCCGGCATGGCGGTGCTCGGCGGGATCATCGGCTTCGCGGTGCCCGGCATCGTCGGCGAGGTGATCCGGCTGACGCTGATCACGCTCGCGATGGGCGCCGTGGTGCTGCTCGTGTTCTACGAGATCGGGCTGAGCGAGGACCATGCCCGCGAGCGCGAGGACGAGGAGCGCCGCAAGCGGCTCGAGGAGCAGGAGCCGGAGCACGATGAGCCGGAGCGCCGGCTGTGGTCGTCGGGGCGCCGCCCGCGCCGCCCCACCTAATCCAGCTTCTGCGCCTTGAGGAAGGCGACAGTGGCGTCGTCGGCGGGGAAGAAGGACTCGATCGACAGCTCGGACACGGTGACGTCCACGGCCGTGCCGAAGGTGGTGGCGGTGCTGATGAAGGCGAGCTCGGCGTGGCCCACGCGGACGCGGAACGGCACGGCGATCTCGCCCGCCTCGAGGTCGACGGCGTGCCCGCCGCCCCCGCCCGGGTAGCCGGCCAGCTCCTCGTGCAGGGCGAACAGCGCCGGGTCGCCGCTCGCCACCGCCTGGCGGCCGAGCCGGTCGAGCAGGTGCGCGCGCCACTCGCCGAAGTTGATCGTGCGCGGCGCGAGCCCCTCGGGGTGGAGCGCCAGGCGCAGCACGTTCACCGGCGGCTCGAGCAGGTGCTCCGCCGCGCCGTCGGTGAGCAGCGCCACCGTGCGATTCGCAGCCACGAGCCCCCAGTGGCGGTCCACCACGAGCGCCGGGAACGGCTCGTGGCCGCGCAGTAGGCGGTCGATCGCCTCGCGCACCGGCCCCATCTCCGGCTCGTCGAGGCCGCGCTGCCCGTACAGCGGCGCGTAGCCGGCGGCGAGCAGCAGGCCGTTGCGGTCGCGCAGCGGCACGTCGAGGTGCTCGGCGAGCTGCACGACCATCTCGGCGCTCGGCCGCGAGCGGCCGGTCTCGACGAAGCTCACGTGTCGTGCGGACACGCCCGCGCCGAGCGCCAGATCGAGCTGGCTCATGCGCCGTCGCTCCCGCCAGTCGCGCAGCAGCGGACCGATGCGGGTGGCGTCTGAGGCGACCTGGGGCATGGCCTCAAGCTACCGACCGGCAAGCCCTCCGGCACTTACCTCCGAGGTAATTGAGAAGGCGCACGCGCGGCGGCACCATCGCCGCCATGACCAATCGAACGGAACAAACACACGCCAGGCCTTGGGCCGCCCTGCCGGTGCTGCTTGCGGGCGCGTTCATGGTTGTCCTCGACTTCTTCATCGTCAACGTGGCGCTGCCGGCCATCGCCACCGAGCTTCACGCGGGCGAGAGCTCGCTCGAGTGGATCGTGGCGGGCTACGGGCTCACCTTCGCCGCGTTTCTCATCACGGCCGGGCGGCTCGGCGACGAGTTCGGGCGCCGGCGCATCTACGCGCTCGGTCTCGGCCTGTTCACCGCGGCGTCGGCCGCCTGCGGGCTCGCTCCGAGCCCGGCAACGCTCGTGCTCGCGCGCGTGCTGCAGGGCGTGGCCGGCGCGATCGTGATGCCGCAGGTGCTGTCGATCATCGGCGTGACCTTCCGCGAGAACGACTACGTGCGCGCGCTCAGCTACTACGGCATGACGCTCGGGCTGGCGGCGGTCGGCGGCCAGGTGATCGGCGGCGCGCTGGTGCAGACGAACTTCCTCGGCCTCGGCTGGCGCGGTTGCTTCCTGATCAACGTGCCGACCGGACTCGCGGCCCTGGCCGCCACCCCCCGCCTCGTGCCCGAGTCGCGGGCGCCGGAGCGCGCCCGGATCGACCTCCCCGGCGCTCTGGTGCTCGCGCTCGGGCTCACGGCGGTGCTGCTGCCGCTGATCGAGGGCCGCGAGCACGGCTGGCCCGCGTGGACGTGGGCCTCGCTCGCCGCCGCGCCCCTGATCCTCGGCGCTTTCGTGGCGCACCAAGTGCGGCTCGCCCGGCGGGGCAGCGGCGCGTTGCTCGACCTCGGCCTGTTCCGCGAGCGCACGTTTTCCGCGGGGGTGCTCACGCAGCTGTTCCTGGCGAGCGCGCAGGCGTCGTTCTTCGTCTACCTGGCGTTCTACCTCCAAGACGGCCGCGGGCTGAACCCGCTCGAGGCGGGCCTCGTGTTCACGATCCTCGCGGTGGCGTACGTGGTGGCCTCCGGTCCCGCGCCGGAGCTCACCCGCCGCTTCGGCCGCTCGGTGGTGGCCGCCGGCGGCGTGAGCCTCGCGGCTGGGCTGCTGGTGCTCGCGCTGGCCGTGGCCGACGTGGGCGTGGGCGGCTCGCTGCTCGTGCTCGTGCCCGGCCTCGTCCTGGTGGGCGCCGGCATCGGGCTGTGTTACACGCCGCTCACGGCCACGGTGCTCGCGGGCATCGACCCCGCGCGGTCGGGCGCCGCCTCGGGGGCGATGTCGACGATCACTCAGGTGGGCTATGCGCTCGGCGTGGCGGTGACCGGAGTGATCTTCTTCGGCGCCGGCCACGACCTCGGCCACGCGTTCAAGCTGAGCCTGTTCCAGCTCGGCGGGTTGGCCATCGGCATCGTCGTGATGTCGCGGCTGTTGCCCAGGCCCGCCGGCGCGGACAGGGGCGAGCCGGAGCCCGCAGCGGCCGTCGCCTAGCCGCGCGGCTCGCCGATGTGCCCGGCGCGAATCCCGCGCCGGGCGCCGAGCCGTGCCAGGGGCGGGATGATCAGGCGCTGGACAGCTGGCGGCGGGAACGGCGGGAAGAGCAGCGTGACCATGTCCCGGTACGCGTGCGCCAACACGATCCCCTCGAGCAGCGCGTGCGGCGACCGCGGGATCGCGTTCTGCGTGAGCCCGCCGGAGCGGCTCAGGCGCACGGTGTCCTCGAGGAACTCCTGGAGCGTCGACGGCGGGCGCACGTGGCACACCATGTGCGCCTCGGCACTCGACTTGTTGCGGTAGGCGTGCCGT
>DASXCV010000369.1:0-1881 GCA_036491015.1 Thermoleophilaceae bacterium
CCCTACCCGGACACGGGCGGCGATCGCCGGTCGTGGTTCGTCTACGTGGTCAAGCTGCCGCGCGACGTGGACCGCGACGGCGCGATCGAGGCCCTGCGCGAGCGCGGGATCGACGCGAAGCCGTACCTGCCGGCGATCCACCTGATGAGCTTCTACCGCGAGCGCTTCGGCCACCGCGAGGGCGAGTTCCCCGTCTGTGAGGACGTGGCCCGCCGCTCGCTTGCGCTGCCCTTCTTCCCGCAGATCGCGGAGGGCCAGATCGCGCGTGTAGCCGAAGCGCTGCCAGAGGTGATGGCGACCGCCCGGGCCGCCGTCGGCTGAGCTCTACTTGGTGCCCGCTCCCACGAGCAGCTCGCACGGGCCCTCGAAGCCGCCGGGACCCTCGAACTGCTCGAGCGTCTCCTCGATCTCGGCCCAGGCGGCCTCGCGACCGGGCTCGTCCAGGCCGGCGAGCATCTGGTGGAGCGCGCCGAACGACTCGCGCTCGAAGCGCACGCATTCGGCCGCGCTGTCGAAGTGCAGCGGCGCCTGCACGGTGCGCACCTCCACCGAGTGGAAGCCGGCCTGCTCGAGCTCCGCGGCGAGCACTCCCTCGCCACCGAGGCTGAACGGGCCGGGCTGGCCCGGCGCGGGCGCCGGCAGCCCCGCGCGGCGCCGGATGATCGACACCGGCAGCGAGAAGAACTCGTTGCGGTCCGGCGTCGAATAGACCACCCCGGCCACCCTGCCGCCGGTCTTCAGCGCCCGCTTCATCTGCGCGAACGCACGTGCGCGGTCGGGGAAGTAGATGAACCCCACGCGCGAGATCACCGCGTCGTAGAAGTCCTCCTCGAGGTCCAGGTCCTCGCCGTCCATCGTCCGCGTGGCCACGTTCACGAGGCCGGCGCGGGTGGCCTCGGACCGCGCGTAGTCGAGTATCCGCTCGGAGATGTCGGTGGCGAGGACGGCGCCGCCGGCACCGACGCGGCGCGCGGCCGCCAGTGACTGTCCGCCGGCCCCGGCGGCAACGTCGAGCACGCGGTCGCCGTCGCCGATGCCCGCCAGGTCGAGCATCGTCTCGGTGGCCTCGCCGAGCCACCCCTCGATGGCCGGTCCGAAGCGGTGCCAGGCCTCGGCCGCCTGTTGCCACTGCTCGCGCGTGGTCTCCTTGTAGGCGGCGGGGTCGAACTTGGGTGCCTGAGTCTGCGTGCTCATGGTTCCTCCTGTGTGGGCTCGATTAGTCCTCTTCGATCCACCCTTGGAGGTCGTCATCCGAAACCTGCGTGAGCAGCTCCGGGTGGTCCTGGCGCATGTGCTCCCTGATGTCGGCGACCACGGCGTCGTCGGTGTCTGCCCGGGCGACGTATCCGCACTCGCAATTGATCAGCTTCGCCATGTGATCCTCCAGTCGGGTCGGGAGTGTTGTAGGCCCACAGCGTTGGGGTTATGTTGGCGCAACGTTGACGCCATCGATGAGGCTTCAGCTGTGCGGGCGCCTTGCCGTCGTCGTGGGCGAGAGCCGTGTGGAGGCCAAGCTCCCCGGCAGGCAGGGCCGGCTTGCGCTTGCCTATCTCGGGACCAGGCGCGAGCGCCCGGTCCGCCGCGACGAGCTGGTCGAGGCGATCTGGCCCGACACGCAGCCCCCGGCGGCGGACGCCGCGCTGCGCGCGCTCCTGTCGAAGCTTCGCAAGGTGCTCGCCCCGGCGGAGATCGAGGGGCGCGAGGAGCCGCGCCTCGTCCTCCCGGCGGGCGCGATCGTGGACATCGAGCACGCCCGGCGCGCCATCCACCGGGCGGAATCGGCGATCGCGCTCGGCCACTGGGCGGCCGCGTGGGGGCCATCTCAGGTCACGCTCATGACGGCGCGACGCGGCTTTCTCCCCGGCGAGGAATGCGACTGGG
>DASXCV010000370.1:0-8875 GCA_036491015.1 Thermoleophilaceae bacterium
GCCGCTTCCTGCGCCTCGAGCGCCTGCGCCTGCGCGCGGGCCTTCTCGTCGGCCTCGCGCTGCGCGGCCTCGCGGGCGGCAGCCTCCTCGGCGTCCCGCTTGGCGCGCTCCTCGGCCTGCTGGCGCTCCTGCTCCTCGCGCTCGCGGCGCGCCGCCTCCTCCTCCGCCCGGAACGTCATGGCGCGCTCGGCCACGACGTCGCCGATCGCATCCACGATCACCTTGCAGGAGCGAATCGCGTCGTCGTTGCCAGGGATCGGATAGGCCACGCCCTCGGGGTCCACGTTCGTATCCACGAGCCCGATGATCGGGATGCGCAGGCGCTCGGCCTCGCGCACGGCGATCACCTCGGTCTTGAGGTCGACGATGAACACCGCGTCCGGTGTGCGCTGCATGTCGCGCACGCCGCCGAGGTTCATGTCGAGCTTCTCGCGCTCGTTGATCGCCTTGATCCGCTCGCGCGTGGGCAGCAGCTCGAGCGTGCCGTCCTCGGTCCAGTCCGTGAGCTGGTGCAGCCGCCGGATGCGGCGGTTGATCGTCTGGAAGTTGGTGAGCAGACCGCCCAGCCAGCGCTGGTTCACGTATGGCATGCCGCCCTTGCTGGCGGCGTCCTTCACGGCGTCGCGGGCCTGCTTCTTCGTGCCCACGAACAGCACGGTGCCGCCGCGACTCGCCACCTCGGAGGCGAAGTCCTGGGCCTGCTGCAGCAAACGCTCGGTCTGCTGCAAGTCGATGATGTGGATCCCGCCGCGCTCGCCGAAGATGAAGCGGCGCATCTTCGGGTTCCAGCGGCGCGTCTGGTGACCGAAGTGCACACCGGCCTCCAGCAGCTCCTTGATTCCTACCTGAGCCACAGATGCTCCCTTGTCGTTTGGTACTGGCGGCCCGGAGGCTTCTCAGCACGGACCCGGCTCGTGCCGGGCAGGGCGTGCGTCAGCGCACCGGGGTAGTGGTGGATTTGCCGCGTCAGAGCATAGAGAATGACGCGATGACCCCATCGAACGCGGACACCGTACGGCAGGGCTTCGAGGCAGTGACCCACGGTGACCTCGGCGCGATCACGGAGCTCCTCGACCCCGATGTGAAGTGGCACGGAGGCGATCCCGCCTCCGGCTGTCAGAACAAAGACGAGGCACTCCACCTCATCGAGCAAGCGCTCGCAAACGGCCGCGTGGGCGAGCTCGTCGACGTGATCGAGGCGGCGGGCGGCCAGGTCGTGGTCGTGATGCGCCCACCAGGCCAAACGGACCTGAGAGCAAACCTGAGCACCTTCAGAGACGGCAAAGTGGTCGAGATGGTGGCGTATGAATCGCCAGAAGACGCCCTGGCCGCCGCTTCCTGACGAGCCGGTCAACGGTCAACCGTCAACCGTCAACGCGAGAATCGGCGAAGCCGATTTCAAAAGAAGACGAGGCGGCCCGAAGACCGCCCCGCTCCGTTCTTATGTTCAGTCTCCGTCTGGCCCTTCGGAGACTGGCTCCCGTCGGGCTAAGCCGAGCGTGCGACTTAGGTCGACGGGTAGTTTGGACTCGCAGCGGAGATATGCCCCCGTATTCGGGTGCTGAAACCTGAGATATCGCGAATGTAGGAATTGGCGCGTTAACCCAAGCCGGTCGCCAGATTTTCCGCCTCCATACTGGAAATCTCCGCAAACCGGGTGACCGATCGCCTCCATATGGGCTCGGATTTGATGGGTCCGCCCCGTCTCCAGCGTGACCTTCAAAAGCGAGGTCCGCGGCAGCTCCTCCTCGACCTCGAAATGCGTGCGCGCCTCGCGCGGCGCGTCGGTGCGGGTGGAGATCAGCTTGCGCGCCACGCGGTCGCGCCCCACGGGCGCGTCGATCGTCCCGCTCCGCGCCGGGCGGCCGTCCACGAGCGCCGCGTATTCCCGCTCGAGCTCGCGCGCCCGGATCAACTCCTGCAGCGCCCGGTGGATCGGCTCGGACTTGGCGACCACGAGCAGCCCGGAGGTGTCGCGGTCGAGCCGGTGGACGATGCCCGGGCGCAGCGGATCGCCGCCCGCCGCCCCGCGCGCGGCCAGCGCCTGGGACAGCGTGCCCGTGGCGTGACCCGCCGCGGGATGCACCACCACGCCCGCGGGCTTGTCCACCACGAGCAGGTCGTCGTCCTCGTAGACCACCTCGAACGGCACGCCCTCGCCGGCGGCCGGATCCGCCGGGTCGGGCGGCGGCTCCATTCGCGCCTCCACGCTCTCGCCGGCCGCCAGCGTGTGGCTCTTGGGCCGAACGCGCCCGTCCACGGTCACGAGCCCAGCGTCGATCAGGCGCTGAGCCTTCGCCCGCGAGCCCACCGCCGGCTCGGCGGCGAGGCGTACGTCGAGGCGCTTGCCGCCGTCCTCAGGTCCCGCGCTGAAGCGGACCTCGTCCATCAGCCCTTGGCTGCCGCGGACGGCTCAGGCGCGCCCTCGATCACCCAGAGCAGGATCAGGACGCCGACCACGACGCAGGAGTCCGCGACGTTGAAGGCGGGCCACAGCCGGGGGTCGATGAAGTCGGTGACAGAGCCCATCCGCGCGCGGTCCGCGAGGTTCCCGAGCGCGCCGCCGAGCAGCAGCCCCACCGGCAGCCAGAGGTGCGGCGTGTTCGAGCGCAGCACGAAGTAGACGACGAGCGCCCCGAGTGCGAGCCCCGTGAGCGCCGCGAGGATCGCCCCGCCGCCGGCGAGCGCCCCGAAGGCCACGCCCTTGTTGTGCGCGTTGGTGATGTCGAGGATCCCCGCCATCACCGTGCGGCTCTCGCCCGGGAACAGCTCGGCGCGGACGATCGACTTGGTGAGCTGGTCGGCCACCACCACCAGGCCGGTCACGATCAGCGCCCTTCTCCAGGAAGGGATCACCTAGCCCTGGACGAGCCCGACGATCAGCTGACGGAGCACGAGCAGCACGATGATCGCGACCATCGGGCTGAGGTCCAGCCCCCCGCCTCCGAGGCGGACCATCGGCATGAAGCGCCGGAAGACGTTCAGATACGGGTCGGTGACCTCGCGAACGAAATTCAGGACGATGTCGAGCCAGCGGGAGTAGGGCAACCTGGGGATCCAGCTCAGCAGGACGCGTATGAAGATCAGGACGAAGTAGACGATGAACAGCGTGTCGATGTAGTTCGCCACGTCCACGCGGTCGATGGCCAGCGGCACGAGCATCAGCGCTTCCCTCCATCGACGACGGCCGTCACGGCGTCGTGGAAGGCCGCACGCAGCCCCGCGCGCTCGAGAGCCTCGAGGCCGCGGGCGGTCGAGCCCCCGGGTGATGTGACCCTGCGGCGCAGCCCGGCGGTGTCATACCCCGTCTCGCGCAGCATCGTCGCCGTGCCGGCGAGCGTTTCCACCGCCATCTGCGACGCATCCGCGGGCTGCAGGCCGTGCCGGACGCCCGCGTCCACCATCGCCTCGGCCACCAGGGCCACGAACGCCGGGCCGCAGCTCATCAGCGCCATCGACGGCTCGATCAGCGGCTCGTCCACCCGCACCACCGTGCCCACGCGCTCGAACAGCTCGACGATCTCCGCCTCGGGACCGTCGGCCGCGTGTTGCCCGGGCGCGTAGCAGGACACGCCCTGGCGCACCTCGGCCGGAATGCTCGGCAGGAAGCGGTATACGGGCACGCCGGGGTAGGCGCCCTCGATGTCCTCCACCTTCACGCCGCCGAGGATCGAGACGATCGCCTTGGCCTTGCCGCCGGTGGACTGAGCCACGGCGCCGAGCTGGGCGGGCTTGTGGCAGAGGAATACGACGTCGGCGCGCTCGGCCAGCTCCGCGTTCGACCCGACGGCCTCGCCGCCGAGCTCCTCCGCGAGCGCCTCGGCTTTGCCCGGCACCGCGTCGGCCACGAGCGCGGGCTCGCCGAAGCCGCGCGCCAGCGCGCTCGCCATGTTTCCCGCCCCGATCAGCCCGATCCGCATTGGCGCCGAAGGATAGGGGCGCGCGGCCCCTGGCTTACGACTGGTTGAAGAAGCCCTTCTCGATCAGCCGAGCGCGCTCCTCGGCCGACACCTCGACGTTGCGAGGCGTGAGCAGGAACACCTTGTCCGCGATCCGCTGCATGCCGCCGTCGAGAGCGTAGGTGAGGCCGGACGCAAAATCGATCAGCCGCTTCGAGAGGTCGGTGTCGCTGCCCTGGAGGTTGAGGATCACCGGGATCGACTCCTTGAACTGATCGGCGATCTGCTGGGCGTCGTTGAAGTTCTTGGGGATCACGAGGTGAACCTGCACCCCGCTGCCGCCCCGGCCGCCGTTCTCCACCGGGCGCAGCACGCGCGTGCGGCTGCCGGAGCGCGGGGGCGCGTCCTCGTCCGAGAAGATGTCGTCGATCTCGTCGCGGCGGCGGCGGGATGAGAGCCTGCGAACGTTCGGGCGCTCGCGGTAACGGTCCTCGAGCTCGGCCTCGGGCTCGGGCTCTTCCTCGTAGTAGCCGTCGTCCTCTTCGGCGAGGCCGAAGTAGACGAGCGCGCGGTGCCAGGTGTCGCGTAGCGCCATGATGCGATCTTTCGCCCGCTATGCGGGAAATCCTGCGATTTACACGTTACAGCCTTCTCTAGCCTCAGACCACACATGCAAGACACTGAAAATGCCCAGCAATTCGAGCTGAACGGCGCTTCCGCGACGCTCCGGGGCGAGCAGGCAGGCGACGGCGATCCCCTTGTGCTCCTCCACGGTTTGACCGCAACGCGCCGCTATGTGGTGATGGGATCGCGCTACCTCCCCACCCACGGGCGGCGGATCGTGCCCTACGACGCGCGCGGCCACGGCGAGTCCGACCCGGCGTCCGAACCTCGCGCGTACGAGTACTCGGACCTCGCGGCGGACCTCGAGAGCGTGCTCGACGGGCTCGGCATCGAGCGTGCCGCGCTCGCCGGCGCCTCGATGGGCGCCCACACGGCGCTCGCGTTCGCCATCGCGAATCCCGAGCGCGTGTCGGGCCTCGTGCTGATCACGCCCGCATTCGACGGGCGCATCCACGAGGAGGGCCTCGCGGAATGGGATGCGCTGGCCGACGGGCTCGCGACCGGCGGCGTGGAGGGCTTCGTCGAGGCGTGGACACCGCCGGCCGACGAGCGCTGGCGGGAGACGGCCACGCTCGTGGTGCGCCAGCGGCTGGCGCGTCACCGCCACCCGGCTGCCGTCGCGGATGCGCTCAGGGTGGTGCCGCGCTCGCGTCCGTTCGACTCACTGGACCTGCTCGACGAGCTGGAGTTTCCCGCCCTCGTGGTCGGGAGCCGCGACGAGGCCGACCCCGGCCATCCGCTCGCCGTGGCGGAGGACTACGCGCAGCGGCTGCCGCGGGGGCGCCTCATGGTGGAAGAGCCGGGCAAGTCCCCGCTCGCGTGGCAGGGCGCACAGCTCTCGCGCGCGATCGACGAGTTCCTGGCTGAGTCCGGATAGCCGTGGAGCGCCGGGCCGCGTTCCCGGCGCTCCACAGTTTCGAGGGTGTTAGGAGCTGCTCCCGGCAACCCGGCGCTGGAGGCGCACGGTGCGGGACACGGCGTAGCCGCTGCCGCAAAGGGCGATTCCGAGGGCGCAGGAGGCGAGCACGATGGCGAGCGTGTGGTCAGAGCCGTTCGTGACGGTGTGAACCTCACGGACGACCACGGCGGGGGCGGTGCTCGTGGCCGGCTTGGCGGGCGACTGGGCGTCCGTATGGAAGCCCGGGGGCAGGCCGAAGCCGGCTCGCGGCGTCTGGACGTCGCTGGAGGGCTCGTCCACAGCCGAATACGCTGACGGGCGGCCGTGCGGGTGATACGCGGAGGGCGCGCTCGGCCCGGTGCCGGTGGTGGCCGTGAGCTGGCTCACCGAGTGGTAGATGATGGGCCGGGCCCCCGCTGCGGCCGGCAGGGCGAGAGCGAAGGCGCAGGTGGTCAGAGCGAGCGCGCGCAGTGCTCTTTTGAGGGGACGGTGGGCCTTCATGAGTAGGAACCTCCGGGACGCTTCCGGCCCCTGATCGGGACCGGCGGTTGGTGGGTGAGGCGATACAGGCGACCGTATGGCGGTTCGCCGCGCGCTTCCACGCAATCCTGCCCGCTCGGATGCGTATTCCTACGCACTCGACGCGGCCTCCCGGGCCTGGGATGCTGCCCCTACCGGTTCCCATGGCCCGACCGGACACAGACCTCCCCCCGAGTTTCCTTGCCGCGCTCACGGACGACGAGGCGGCAGCGCTGCGGTCGCGTGCGGTGAGCCGCAGCTTCCGGCGCGGCGCGACGCTCATGCACCAGGGCGAGGCTCCCGGGCGCGTGCTCGTGATCGAGGAGGGGCGGGCCAAGATCAGCGCGATCACCGATGACGGCCGCGAGCTCGTGCTTGCGTTCAGCGGGCCGGGCGACCTGCTCGGCGAGCTGTCCGCCCTCGGCGGCTCGCCGCGGGTGGCGATGGTCCGGGCGCTCGAGCCGCTGCGCGCGCTCGCGATCGCGAGCGGCGACTTCGAAGCCTTCCTCGACGCCCAGCCGCGCGTGGCCCTCGTGATCCTGCGCGTGGTGATCGCGCGGCTGCGCTCGGCCGACCAGCAGCAGATCGAGTTCGCCGCCTACCAGACCGTCACCCGCGTGGCGCGCCGGCTGCTCGAGCTGAGCGAGCGCTACGGCGAACCGTCTGACGGCGGCATCCTCATCACGCTGCCGATCTCGCAGGAGGAGCTGGCGGGCTGGGCCGGCGGGTCGCGCGAGGCGATCTCGAAAGCGCTGCGCGACCTGCGCGCCGCCGAGCTGATCGAGACCCGCCGGCGTCACATCGTCGTGCTCGACGCCGAGCAGCTCGGCCAGATCGCGGGGCTGGCCACGACGGCGGCAGGGTCTGGAAGCTGACCCTGGGCCGCGAACCGATCGTCATCGCTCGTACAGCACGCTGCCGAGGCGGACGATCGTCGCGCCCTCCGCCGCTGCCACCGCGTAGTCCTGGCTCGTGCCCATCGACAGCCGCGGCAGGCTGTGCTCCGCCGCCAGCTCGGCAATGCGCGCGAAGTGGCGGCGGCTGTCCTCCGGGTTCTCGGTGAACGGCGGCATGCACATCAGGCCGGTCACCGGCACGGGGCAGGTCTCGATGTAGTGGGCGAGCTCGCCGGGGTCGATCCCCGCCTTGCTCTCCTCCCCCGCCACGTTCACCTCGATCAGCACCTCGGACACCGGGTGCTGCTCGAGCTGGCGCAGCGCGGACTCGGACGCCACCGAGTGGATAAGGCGTACCGCCGGGGCGATGTCCTTGACCTTGCGGCTCTGGAGCGCGCCGATGAAGTCCCACGTGAAATCGCCGGCGTGGCGCTCGCGCTTGGCGAGTAGCTCCTGCGCGCGGTTCTCCCCCACCAGCTCGATGCCGCCCTCGGCGAGCGCGGGCAGCTCGTCGGCGGACACGTACTTGATCGCGGCGAGGATCTCCACGTCGGCGGGCTCGCGCCCCGCCTTGGCGATCGCCTCGCGCACGCGCTCGAGGTTGTCGCGAATGCGCTCGGGGCGCAGGCCTGTGAACTGTCGCGTCATGTGAGCCACACGAGACCGGCCTGGCGGCCGGTCACGCCGTCGTCGCGGCGGTGGGAGAAGAACAGGTCGGGCCGGCAGCTCGTGCAGAGCGGGAACGAGTCGATCTTCGTCACGCCGCGCGCGAGCAACTTCTGCTGCGCCACCGCCTGGAGCGAGAGCATCCGGCCGTCGGCCACGTGCTGGAGGTCGGCGAACTCGGCCAGCACCTCCTCGCCCACCTCGTAACAGCAGGCGCCGATGCACGGGCCGAGCACCGCGCGCGGCGGCTCCGGAAAGAGGTCCAGGCCGCGCTCGAGGATCCCCGCGGCGAGCCCGCGCCAGCCGCAGTGGAGCATCGTCGCGCGGTCTTCCGACACCAGCGCGACCGGCAGGCAATCGGCCACGAGCACCAGCAGCGGCACGCCACGCGCGCTGGTGGTGTGGCCGTCCACCTTCGGCAGCTCGGCGCCCGCGTGCGCGAAGCCGCCGTTCTGGGGCGGGCCGTCCCACTCGAGGATCTCGTCGCCGTGCACCTGCCAGCCCATCGCCACGCGCTCGGGGGCGCTCTCGATTGCCGCGGCCAGGCGGCGGCGGTTCTCGGCCACGCTCTGCTGGTCGTCGTCGGTGAGGATGCCGAGGTTGAGCGAGTCGTAGGGACCGCTGCTCACGCCGCCCTGGCGGTCGGTGAACGCCACGCGCGCTCCGGGGAGGGCGAGCTCGATCACGCCTTCTCCCCGCGCGCGAGCGCCAGTGCCAGCTCGAGCTCCTGCTCGCGGCCGGACACCTCGCCGTCGAGCTTGCGCCGGAGCGTCTCCTCCAGCGCGCGGCCGAGCTCGGGCGACTCGGGCACGCCGGCCGCCACCAGATCGTGCCCCGTGATCTCGAGCCGCACGCCGCGCAGGTCGGCGAGGTAGCGCAGCACCGGATCCCCGGGCGCGCCGCGGGCGAGCGCCAGCGCGAGCGCTTCCGGCGGCTCGCAGCTCAGCACCGCGTGCACGGCTGACGGCGCGAGCTCGTTGCGGAGGGTCGAGGCGAGCTGTGGCCCCTTGGCCGCGGCGCGCAGCACGGCATCGGCCTGCTGGCGTCCCAGGTGCAGCTCCTCCACCCAGTCGGCGAGCGCCTCAGGTGCGCCCGACACGAGCGCCGCCAGACCGGCCAGCCCGCGCTCGGCGCCGGTCTCGGCACAGGCGAGCAGCGTGCTCGCCACGAGCTCGGGGTCGGCCTCGAGCGACGGGTCGAGCGCCCGGTCGAGCCCCAGCTCGTGCATCCGCGCGACAGCGGACGGCGCCTCGTCCTCGCTCAGCAGATCGAGCAGCTCGTCGCGCACGCGCGCGCCGGAGACGGTGGCGAAGCCGGCCCCGGCCGCGGCCTCGCGGGCCAGGCGCTCGGTCTGCTCGTCCATCCGGAAGCCG
>DASXCV010000371.1:0-2538 GCA_036491015.1 Thermoleophilaceae bacterium
TCGCCAGGCGCTGCAGGATCTCGAGCGTGCCGTCGGTCGAGCTGGCGACGGCGAACTGGAACTCCAGCCGCCCCTCGAAGCGCTGCTGACGCAACGCGACGAGCATCGGCTCGAGAAAGCGCGCCTCGTTGCGCAGCGGAATGAGCACCGAGCAGTCGACACCGCGATCCGCCGTTGTCACGTCGTGACGCCTTGCAGGAACGCTGCCGCCCGAGCCGACTCGCCCTGGAGCGTGTGACCCGCGACGTACGCCGCCGCGGACTCCACGTTCCGCGCCCGGAGTGCTGGATCGTCGACCAGACGCTGTAGCGCCCCGGCCGCGCCCGGCGCGTCCCGGCTCGCCACGAGCAGCCCGCGACCCCGTAGCACTTCGGGGACGCCCCCGACGGCCGTGGCCACGACGGGCAACCGCGCCGCGAACGCCTCGAGCAGCACCTGGGGCACGCCCTCCGTCATCGACACATGGAGCAGAGCGTGGGACCGCCGATAGAGCCTCCGCAGCTCCTGCCCGTGGCGTACGTGACCGAGCATGTCGACACGATCCGCGATTCCGAGATCCTCCTCATGCCTGGCCATCGCGCTCATGAGGCTGCCGTCCCCGCAGACCTCCAACCGCCAGCGCCGGTCGAGCTTCAGGGCATCGCGGAGGATGTCGAGCATGAGCAGCGGATTCTTCTCGGGCTCGAGCCGGCCGACGCTCAGCAGGCGCAGCTCGGGACCGTCGTAGTCGCGCTGATCTTCGTCCGGCGAAGCGATGTCAGACTCCTCGATCAGCGAGATCAGCGACGTGTGGACCTCGGCCGAACGACCGTAGTGCCGCTGCAACTCCGGACCGACCACCAGCACCGGGACGAGCCGGCCGAGCAGCCGGAACAGACGCTCGAGGATCCACGCGGCCAGCCACACGGCCGGGCGCCGGGGATGGCGATGGCGGACCAGCCGGGGCAGGTCCTGGCGAACCCCCAGCACCACCCGACGGCGACGGATGAGCGCCAGGAGCGCGAACGCGAACGCATGCGGCGGATTGGGCCCGAGAACCCACACGATGTCCACGCGCGCGAGCAGGCGCCAGAACCGTCGCAGCGCCGCGGGCAGGGCACGTGTCACCGCGAGAAAGTCGGCGCCACTGGCGTAGTAGTCGAGCGGCTCGAGCTCGACGCCGGCCAGCTCGTATGGGAAGCGGCCGGCGGACGGATCGAGACGGCCGACGAGCACGAGCCGGGCAAAGTACTTCGACAGCGCCTGTAGGAACAGGCTGAACGGCGCCTCGGCCGTGAGAACTCCACTGTCCACGCGATAACGAAAGTCGCAGAAGACTGCGAGCCGTGCGCGCGAGTACACCCAACCATCATGGCATCAACCGGAACGCTCCGGGCGTGCTGTTAGCCTCGGCGACCGACCGCGCCATGCAGCGCCTCGACCATCACAGTCCGGACATCAGGTGAGCTCCGGGCGAGGGGCCGCACGAGGAGCCCAGCTTGCTCTCCTGGGATGGGGTGCCGGTCAGGGAATCACACTCGCCGCCTACATCGTTCTCGCGCATCTGCTCGCCCCGAGCACGTTCGGCAGCTTCACCGCGGGAACCATCCTGATCGCCTTCGGCTTCCTGTTTGCGGAGTCGGGCACGACGGCCGCCCTGATCAGCCGGCATGACCGCATCGAGGAAGCGGCCAGCTCGGCGTTCTTCTGGTTGGTCGCGAGCGGGACCGTCCTGTCGCTGGTGTCCCTGGCGTGCTCGCCGCTGGTGGCGGCCTTCTTCGACAACAACGAAGCCGGCAAAGTCGCCGCGGCGCTGTCCGGCTGGCTGCTCCTGCACTCGCTGCCGATCGTCCCCGACGCGCTGCTGCAGCGACGGGCCTCGGTAGCGCGGCGGGTGGCCGTCGATCCGCTCGGCGCGCTGGCTTTCGCCGGGGTGTCCGTGGCCGCCTGCGAAGCCGGCGCGGGAATCTGGGGGCTGGTCGCCGGGATCTACGCGTCCGAGCTGGTCGAGGTGTGCGCGTCGTGGGGCTTCGCCCGGTTCCGCCCGAGGTGGGGGCTGGCGTCGCGGGCGATGTGGAGAGAGATCGCTGCCTTCGCGCGCCCGGTGCTCGGCTCGGAGATCCTGCGCCGCGTGGCCGGCCAGCTGGACGTGATCATGCTCGGCCGCTTCTCGAGCGCTGCCGCTCTGGGCCAGTACCGCAACGGGTTCCGGCTCGCGGTGCAACCCGTCAACGCGTTCGTGGACGTCGGCGCCTACGTCGCGCTGCCGAAGCTCGCGCGCATGGCCCGCGAGCCCCAGCGCCTGAACGCGGCCGTCAAGCGCCTGTATCGGCTGGCCCTGGGGCTCGGGGTGCCGCTCAGCCTCGCCCTCGTCCCGCTGGGCGTGCCGACCGCGGTGCTGCTCCTCGGTGACCGCTGGCGGCCGGCGGGCCACGTGATCGCGTGCCTCTGGGGGCTCATGCTCGGCGGCGCGATCGGCTCGGTGGCCGCCGAATCGGCGAAGGCCGTCGGCCGGCCCGGCGCGCTCGTCCGCATCCAGGGTCTGAGCCTGGCCGTGAC
>DASXCV010000372.1:0-18926 GCA_036491015.1 Thermoleophilaceae bacterium
ATCGCCATCGCGAAGATGACGGTCCAGAGCGCGGCGGTGGCGTTGCCGATCGCGGCCACGATCGACGACGCGTGCTGCTCGCCGAACGCGAACAGCGAGAACGGGATCGAGTTGTAGAAGAGCGCGACGATGAAGAGGTCGCGCCAGACGGTGCGGCCGCGGGGGAGGCGGTCGCGGCGGATCACCATCAGCAGGGCCAGGGTGGCCGCGCCGAAGGCCACGCGCGCGAGTGCGACCTCGAGCGGGTCGAGTGCCTCGAGCTCGACCTTGATGAACATGAACGACGCGCCCCAGATCGTGCTGAGCAGCAGGAACGATGCCTGCCAGGGCAGGAGCGGGCGGCCTTGCGAGTCCATCTGGCCCAAACGTTGGCAGGTGGGCGATCCGTGAGGTCAACCGGCGCATCCGCGGAGTCGCTCTGGCACCCTTTCCGCGCTCAGGGGAGGCTTGATCGTGCGGAGCTTTGGCAGGGGACCGCTCGTGGCGCTGTTCATGGCGCTCGTGTTTGCCGTGCCCGCATACGCGGCCGATCACGGCTGGCCGGGCTCGAATCCGAACGAGAGCGTGCGCCTGCACACGCCAGACGACCCGGACTTCGACTGCGCCGAGCCCGACGACCAGGACGGCGGCACCTGCACGAACGTGTTCGACGAGCAGACCGCGCGCTTCGGCTTCGCGCCGGCGGCCACGCAGAACACGGCCACCTATCTGAACGACGCGAGCCCGGCGACAAAGCGGATCGAGGCTCAGAACGTGGCGGCCGGGCGCAACCGCACGGGGCAGGCGTCGGGCGTGTCGGCGGACCGCGCGTGGAAGTTCACGCCCGGCGACCCGCGCGTGAAGGTGGCGATCCTCGACACCGGCATTCGCTGGGAGGACCAGGGGCTGGTCGACCGCATCGCGCTCAACAGGGGCGAGCTGCCGCTGCCGGAGAACGCCGACGGCTCGACCTGCGCGTCATACGACTGCAACGGCGACGGCGCCTTCAACGTCGAGGACTACGCGCACGACCCGCGCGTGTCGAAGACCGCGGGCGACGACAGCGCCGATTCGATTCTCGACCCGAGCGACCTGATCGCGACCTTCAGCAACGGCGTGGACTCGGATCACAACGGCTACGTGGACGACATCGCGGGCTGGGACTTCTTCAACAACGACAACGACCCGTTCGACCAGTCGAGCTACTCGAGCGCGAACAACCACGGCACGGGGCGCGCCGAGGATGCGGCCGAGGAGGGCAACGACGGCACGGGTGGGCTCGGCGTGTGCCCGCACTGCCAGATCCTGCCGATGCGCGTGTGGGACACGTTCGTGGTCGACACGAACAACTACGCCCAGGCCGTGACCTATGCCGCCGACAACGGCGCCAAGGTGGTCGAGGGCGCGGTGGGCGGGCTGTTCAACTCGCGCTTCGCCCGGCAGGCGTTCGCGTACGCGTACTCGAAGGGCACGCTGCCGGTGCTCGTGTCGAGCGACCTGAATACGGGCGACCACAACTTCCCGACCGACTACGACCAGTCGCTGTTCGTCGCCGGCACGGTGGCGGACACCGAGGGCGCGGGCACCGAGCTGCCGGATTGCGGGAGCGGCGCGGCGAGCTTCTGCCAGTCGCTCGAGCACACGCTGCAGACCCTTGGCTTCGGCACGAACCTGCCGGTGGGCACCTGGTTTCGCAACTCGGGCACGACCCAGTACGGCGGCCACGCGCACATCGTGATGCCGGCGGTGACGGGCTCGGAGGCCACCGGCCAGGCCGCTGGCGCGGCGGGGTTGCTGCAGTCGGAGGCGCTCGAGAAGGGCACGACGCTCGCGCCGAACGAGGTGAAGCAGCTGCTCACGATGACCGCCGAGGACGTGGTGCCGGAGAACACCCGCGGCACCGGTGTGCCCGACCCGTCGCAGTACGGCTGGGACCAGCACTTCGGCTACGGCCGGCCCGACCTCGCGCTCGCGATGGAGCGGATCGCCGACGGCAAGATCCCGCCGCAGGCGCTCATCACCTCGCCGGACTGGTTCGCTCCGCTGAACGTCCCGCAGCAGGGGAGCGTGCAGATCGGCGCGTCGCTGTCGGCGCGGGCGAGCAGCTACAAGTGGACGCTCCAGTGGGCGCCTGGCCTCGAGCCCTGCGAGGACGACTTCCGCAACGTCGCGAGCGGCACGAGCAGCTCGCCGCACACGGGCGCGCTCGGCTCGATCAACCTCTACGCGGTCCGCGCCGCGCTGGACGCGCGCAAGCTCTCGTCGAGCTGCCCGGGGCCGCCGCAGCCCGTGACCGGCGGCTCGACACCGGACCCGACGGCGCCCGCCAAGGGCCCGGGCGACGTGGATCCCAACGAGCCGGCCTTCACCGTGCGCGTGGTGGTGTGGGACAGCGACGGCAACCGCGGCGAGGACCGCAAGGTGCTGTTCGACTACCGCGACACCTCCCTGCACGCGGGCTGGTCCAGGGCGTTCGGCACCGGTGGCGAGGCGTCCGAGCGGCTGTACGACCTGAACGGCGACAACAAGCTCGACGTGGTGCTTGCCGACTCGAGCGGCGAGCTGCACGTCCTGAACGCGGACGGCACGCCCCTCCAGAGCTTCAACCACGGCCGGCCGGTGGAGACGCAGATCTACTCGAACGTGCATCCGGGCGCGCCCGTGTACGGGTCGCTGCCGCCGCCGCACGAGGTGCTGCGCACGCCCGCGATCGGCGACATCGACGGCGACATGGAGCCCGAGATCGTGGACTCCGCGGGCGAGCACGTGTACGCGTGGCACGAGGACGGCACGCCGGTGAAGGGCTTCCCGGTGCGCGTTGACCCGGCGTTCTCACAGCCCGCGGACGAGACCAAGCAGAACCACGTGAAGCGCGGGTTCGCGGGCTCGCCGACGCTCGTGGACCTGAACGGCGACGGCAAGCTCGACATCGCGATCCCGGCGCTCGACCAGCATCTGTACGCCTGGGACGGCAGCGGCCGGCCGCTGCCCGGCTTCCCGGCGAAGCTGAAGAGCCCGGGTGAGAACCTGGTGGGCGCGGAGTCGATCAACAGCGCCGCGGCGGGCGACATCGACGGCGACGGCAAGCCCGAGCTGGTGGCGCCCACCAACGAGCTGGGTCCCGGCAGCGACGCGCAGCAGCCCGAGCCAGTGCCGGGGAACGTCGCGGGCGCGATCGGCCAGGTGGTGACGAACGCGCTGTCGAACGCGATCGGCGCCACGGGGCGCGTGTACGCCCTGGGCGCCGACGGGAAGATCCTGTCCGGCTGGCCGATCAAGCCCGGCGGGCTGCAGCCGGACGCGCTGCCGTTCGTCGGCCCCGGCGTGGACCACGTGCTGGCAGACGTGAACGGGGACGGCAAGCTCGACGTGATCGGCAACGTGGCCACGGGCGACGTGACGGCGGTCGACTCGACTGGCAAGCAGATCGTCACCTACGACTCGCAGCCGCAGGGCGGCGACACGGTCGACAAGACGAAGGTGCTCAACCTGTTCGAGAACCCGATCGTCGCGAAGCTCGACGGACAGCTCGACGTGATCAAGGACGGGATCACCCTCGATGGCCTGGTGAACGTGGGGATCGCGGTCGGCCAGAACCTTCCCTACAACCACGTGGTGCAGGCGTGGAACGCGAAGACCGGGCAGGAGCTGCCCGCGTTCCCGCACGCGGTGGACGACTACCAGCTGCTGTCGAGCCCGGCGGTGGCCGACGTGTCGGACGCGCCCGGCAACGAGATCATCGTGGGCACGGGCATGTATCTGATCCACGACATCAACGCCCAGGGCATCGAGGGTCCCGGCTGGCCGAAGTTCACCGGCGGCTGGAACTTCGCGGTGCCCGCGATCGGCGACGTGGACGGCGACGGCAAGCTCGACGTGGCGGAGGTCACGCGCGAGGGCTACGGCTTCCTGTGGAAGACGGACCGCCCGGCGTGCGGGACGAACGACGAGTGGTGGACCTCGCGCCACGACGAGTTCGGCAGCGGCGCCTACGGCACCGACAGCCGGCCGCCGGGCACGCCGACGGGACTTGCCGCCGCCAAGGCCGCAGGGCAGGTGGAGCTGTCATGGAATGCGCCGGGCGGCGATTGGATGTGCGGCGCCGCGAAGCGCTACCGCGTGATCGCGTCGGCCGAGCCGATCGTGCACCCGACCGACGGCAGCGTGGTGGGGACGTTCGACTCGACCGGTGGCGTGGGCAGTGCGGGGAGCCAGACTCTCACGCCGCCGCAGGGCGCCAGGTACGTGGCGGTCCTCTACCAGGACGCGGCCGGCAACTGGGGTCACCTCGCGAGCGTGAAGCTGCCGGCGCGCTAGCTTGTGGCGGCCGATGGCCGACCTCGCCGAGCTGGTGGGACCGCTGGCTAAAGCGGGAGCCGGGGCGAGCGCCGTAAGCAGCTCAGCTAGCGCGCGACGTTCACGTCGAACACGTCGCTCAGGCGCGGGGCGGTCTTGAGGATGCCGAACTTGGCGTCGAACGCCGCCCACTGGTCGAGCGTCAGCGGGTCGAGCTTCACGCCCGGCGCCAGGATGGGGCGCACGGCGGCGAGCTCGGCGCGGATCAGCGCCGGGTCGGCTCCGGACGCCTTCACGATCGGCTGGAGCGCGATGTCCGGGTTGGCGCGCGCGGCGTCCGAGCCCTCGCCGAGCGCGGCCAGCGCGCGGCGCACCATGCCGATGTTCTCGTCGAGCGTGCTGCGCTTGGTGGCGATCACGAGCTCGGGGTAGGGCGGCGCGCCGAACTCATCCGCGCGGAACACGTTCACGGGCACGCCGCGCTGCTTGAGCGTCACGCCCTCGGCGTTCCAGAACGCGGTGGCGGCGTCGACCTTCTTCGCCACGAGGTCGGGCACGGCGGAGAAGCCGATCGTCACGGTCTTCACCTTCGAGTAGTCGCCGCCGTCGGCGTCCACCATCGACTTCAGCACCGCATTGTCCGAGGGCAGGCCGGTCACGCCCACGCGCTTGCCCTCGAGATCGCGTGGCCGCGCGACGTTCGACTGCGCGATCACCGAGGCGAGCGGACGGTTCACGAGCGCGCCGACGCCCACGATGTCGGCGCCCTTGGCGCGGGCGAGGCCGAGGTCGTGGATGTCGACGATCGCGAGGTCGGCGCGGCCGGCGGCGAGCAGCTTGAGCGAGTCGGTGGACGCGCTCGGCTGCCGGATCACGAGCTTGATCCCGTGCTGTGTGTCGAAGCCCTTCGCCACCGCCGCGTAGATGCCGGCGTGGACGCCGTTGGGCGTGAAGTCGAGGGCGACCGTGACGGGCTGCTGCTTGCCAGAGCCACCGCCGCAGCCCGCGACCACGAGCGCCGCGGCGGCGGCCAGAAGCGCAATTCGCGCGCGCATGCGGCGGGCATCTTAGGCGGTCGGAATTGTGACCGGTGCCACGAGTAGTCTGCGCGCCGTCAACTCGCTGACAAGGGAGGAGTCGCCATGTCAGAGATCCCAGAACGAGGACCGGCTGCCTACGTCGCCGAGTTCCTCGGCACCTTCGCGCTCGTCTTCTTCATCACCATCACGGTGAGTATCTACGTCACCCGGCCGGTGAACGGTGTGCAGCCGTTCATCGACTTCTCGGTGATCGGCCTCGTGCACCTGCTCGCGCTGTTCATGCTGATCCAGACGCTCGCCGTGGTGTCCGGGGCGCACTTCAACCCCGCCGTCACGCTCGCGCTGTTCATCATCCGGCAGATCCGCACCGCGGACGCCGTGATCTACTGGATGTGCCAGTTCGCGGGCGGCATCGTCGCGGCGCTCGCGACGAAGGCGATCGTCACCGACGAGGGCCGTGCCGTGCACTACGGCGCGCCCGCGGTGTCGAGTCACATCACGATCTTCGGCGGCTTCTGCTGCGAGGCGATCGGCACCTTCTTCCTCGTGTGGGCGATCGTCGGCGTGGCGGTCAACCCGCAGGCGGTGAAGGGCTGGGCCGGCCTCGTGATCGGCGGGACGCTGGGGCTCGCCGTGATGGCGATGGGTCCGCTCACCGGCGGCTCGTTCAACCCGGCCAGGGCGTTCGGCCCCGCGCTCGTGAGCCATTCGTTCCCGCCGAGCGCGATCAAGTGGATCCTTGTCTACTTCGTCGGCCCGGCGGTGGGCGGCGTGGTGTCCGCGTTCGCGTACCACACGATGTTCATCCTGCCCGGAAAGAAGGGAGCGGAGGGAATGGCGCCCGTGGGCTAGAGCTCCCGGTCCCAGTAGTCGCGCTGGCCGTCCTCCCGGCGGAGCCGGACGTCGTCGGCCTTGCCCGGGGTGTGCACGCCGATCTTGTCGCTGTCCGGGTAGACCGCCACGTTCAGGTCCGCCAGCGTGGAGATCATCATCACGCGCACGTTGCCCTCGGAGCCCGTGTTCTTCAGCTGGTGGGCGCCCCCGGGGCCGGTCGGGAAGCAGACGACGTCGCCCGGCTCGAGCTGGTCCTCGCCCCCCGGGTGGCGCAGGGTGGCCTTGCCCTCGAGGACGATCACCCACTCCTCCTCGGGATATTCGTAGTGGTACGGGCAGAGCGCCTGTCCCGGCGGCATCTCGTAAATCGTCGCGCCCATCTGGGAGGCGCCGATCTTCGGCCCGAAGCGGTCGTAGCCCGTTTCGTAGCCCTTCGGATCGTCCTCGTCGTGGACGATCTCGGGGCGGTTGAGGTTGTAACTCTTCATGGCCGCGATTATCCCGGCTTCGCGGTTTCCTAGACTGGCGGGTCCATGCGGCGGGTCACCTTCTCGCGCAACTTCACCGTCTCCCTGTCACGGACTTGCCAGTGCTACTGCAAGTACTGCGCGTTCGCGACCCATCAGGCGCATCTCTACGCGCCCGCGGAGGTGGAGAAGATGCTCGACGACGCCGCGCGCCGCGGGGTGAAGGAACTGCTCGTTCTGACCGGCGAGAAGCCGGAGGTGAACGCCGAGGTGGCGAGCCGCCTCGCCGCCTACGGGCACGACGATTTCGTCTCCTACGTCGCTTGGACGTGCGAGCGCGCGCTCGAGCGCGGAATGCTGCCGCACACGAACATCGGAGCGGCCTCGCGCGAGGAGCTCGCCCGGCTGCGCGAGGTCACGGCATCGCAGGGCCTGATGCTCGAGTCGATCGTGCCCGATCTCGTGGTGCACCAGGGCTCGCCGACCAAGCACCCGGCCGTGCGGCTCGACACGATCCGCGCCGCGGGTGAGCTGCGCATCCCCTTCACGAGCGGAATCCTCGTGGGAATCGGCGAGTCGCCCGAGGACCGGATCGCCTCGCTTGCCGCGCTCGGCGAGGTGCAGCGCGAGTACGGGCACATCCAGGAGGTGATCCTCCAGAACTTCGTCGCGCATCCGCGCTACTACGGCGCCGAGCCGGCCGAAATCGCCGATCGCGTGCAGGCCGAAGGTTCCCGACACCCGGCACCCGAGACCCGGGACCCGAGCTGGGCCACTCCGATCGATCTGGATGACATGAAGGTCTTGGTGCGAGAGGCTCAGCGGCTGCTGCCGGGGGTCGGGATCCAGATTCCGCCGAACCTCTCGGACTGGTGGCTGCCTCTCGTCGAGGAGGGGGCCACGGATCTGGGCGGGTTGTCGGCGAACGGCGATCACATCTCGCCGGAGCATCCGTTCCCCGGCGTCCACAAGATGCGCAAGGAGCTCTCGCCACGCGGCTACGCGCTCACCGAGCGGCTCTGCGTCTACCCGCAGTACATGGATCCCGAGTGGGTCGAGCAGGGCGTGCTCGACGTGATCAAGCTGAAGTACTGGAGCTTCATCCCGAGGCGGGGCTCGGGCCGGCGCGAGGAGCGGGCGATCCGCGGGGACCTCGTGCCGGGGGCGATCGCCAAGGGGCGCGATGGGGTGGAGCTGTCCGAGGACGAGCTCACGGCGCTGTTCGCCGAGACCCGCCCCGAGGCGATCGAGGACATGCGCCAGGCGGCCGACGAGCTGCGCGAGGAGCTCGTGGGGGACACGGTCACGTTCGTCGTGAACCGGAACATCAACGTGTCGAACGTCTGCGTGGTGGGCTGCGCGTTCTGCGGCTTCGGACAGGGCAAGCGCTCTCCCGACGCCTACGAGCACTCCGAGGAGGAGTTCCGCGGGCGCGTGCGCGACGCCGTGGAGTTCGGGGCCACCGAAATCTGCATGCAGTCGGGCATCCACCCGGACTGGACGATCGAGAACTACGAGCACTGGCTGCGGGTGGCCAAGGACGAGGCGCCCGAGATCCACATGCACGCCTACTCGCCGATGGAGATCGACGCGATGTCCGACGGCATCCCGCTGTCCGAGGTGTTCGAGCGCCTGCGCGAGGCGGGGCTCGGGTCCACGCCGGGCACGGCCGCCGAGGTGCTCCATGACGGCGTGCGCGAGCGCATCTCGCCCAACAAGCTGCCCGTGCAGCGCTGGATCGAGGTGATCGAGGCGAGCCATGCCGCCGGCATCCGCTCGACCAGCACGGTGATGTTCGGGCACGTGGAGGAGCCGTGGGAGCTGGCCGAGCACATGCGCGTGATCCGCGCCCTGCAGGAGCGCACCGGCGGCATCACCGAGTTCGTGCCGCTCTCGTTCATCCCGTTCCACACGCTGCTCGGCCGTACGCACGGGATCGAGGAGATCTCGCGCGAGGAGAACCTCAAGCACACCGCCGTGTTCCGCCTGGCGCTCGGCCGCTCGATCCCGAACCTGCAGGCGAGCTGGGTGAAGATGGGCCTCGACGCCGCCACCGAGGCGCTCCGCTGGGGCGTGAACGACCTCGGCGGCACGCTGATGGAGGAGTCCATCAGCCGCATGGCCGGCAGCTACCACGGGGTGATGCTGACGGCGGAGGAGCTGGTGGCCGCGGGACAGGCAGCGGGGCGGCCTGTTGCGCAACGGGACACCTTGTATCGGGTGTTGGCTACCTACTAGGTGCGCGGTGCGCAGTGCGCAAGTGCGCAGGGCTTTTCACCGGGCGTCTTATTAGCCCATTCAGCAGTCTGGCTATCTCATCCAGCCGCTCAGACGACCTCAGCGGCAGCAGTCCCCGCTTCTCTGCGCGTCTCATCCAGTGCTCGGTTTCATAGAGGGAGCCGCGGGCGATCACGAGCAGACGACGCCTGTCAGCAGCGTGGTACCGACCGCTGGCCTCGGCGATGTTGGCCCCGATCGAATCGGCTGACCGGATGAGCTGATTCCCGATCGAATGGCGCGCAAGCGCCGGCCAGCGAGCGACCGTCTCATAGATCTCGTCAGAGAGATCCACGGCGAGGCGATAAACCGTGAGCTGTTGGAATTCACTGGGCACGCCACGGAAAGGCCACGACGCCCGAAGTTTCGCCCCCCCGCCCGGGTCCTCTGCTCACTGCGCACCGCGCACCGCGCACCGCGCACGCGCCTAAGGGGTCCCCCTTCACAACTAAGGGGTCGGGCGCCAAAAGACGCTCCTTACGCCCGATGTAAAGGCCCTTGTCTTAGGCCAGGATGCCATGCATAGCGATGCCAGAAAGGACCGCGCCATGCACAGCAACCTCCACTACTACCTCATCTCGGACAGTCGCCAGCGGGCCGCGGCGCGATACTTCGAACATGACTACACGGGTCATGAGCACGAAGGTCGTGGGACGCGAGACGGAGCTGGCGGAGCTCGAGGCCGTCTTGGCCGACGCTTCAGCCGGACGCCCCAGTATCGCCTTCTTGGCGGGTGAGTCGGGCGTAGGAAAGTCCCGTCTGTTGAGCGAATTCGAGCGGCGCGCCCGCGCGGGCGATCCCCCGGTCCGCGTGATTGGCGGTGACTGCGTCGAGTTGGGCGAGGGCGAACTGCCCTACGCACCGATCGTCGCGGCACTCAGGCCGCTCGCAAGGCAGCACGACGAAGTGCTTGACGGCCTCCCCACGGCAGCGCGGTCCGAGCTCGGGGCCCTCATCCCCGGGCTCGGCGGCGCTGCCGGCTCAGACCCTCGCCCCGAGGGCGACGACGCCGCCCAGGCGCGCGTATTCGAAGCGCTGCTGACCCTCTTCGACGCGCTCGGCCGCGAGCGCACCCTGCTCGTCTCGGTCGAGGACATCCACTGGGCCGACAGCTCCACGCGCGCCTTCCTCGCGTTCCTCGCGCGGAGTCTCTGCAACGAGCGCGTGATGGTGGTGGCGAGCTACCGGCCGGACGAGCTGCACCGCCGCCACCCGCTGCGCCCGCTGCTCGCGGAGCTCGAGCGCAACGCGAGCGCGCGCCGGATCGAGCTGTCGCCGCTCAACCGCGGCGAGCTGCGCGAGCAGCTCACCGACATCCTCGGCGGCCCGCCCGAGCGCGAGCTGCTGGACCGCATGTGGGCGCGGAGCGAGGGCAACCCACTCTTCACCGAAGAGCTTCTCGCAGCGAGCCTCGACGGCCGTGGCGCCACGCCCCCGACCCTGCGCGACGCGCTGATGGTCCGCATCGAGCGGCTCAGCGAGGACGCCCAGGAGTTGCTCCGCGTGCTCGCCACCGGCCGCCGGCTCGACACCTCGCTGATCGCCGACGCGAGCGATCTCGAGCCGGGCGCGCTGCGCGCAGCCCTGCGCGAGGTGGTGGCGAGCCACATCGTCGCCGCCGACGAGGACGGCTGGTACAGCTTCCGCCACGCGCTGCTGCGCGAGGTGGTGGCCGACGACCTGCTGCCCGGCGAGCGCTCCGAGCTTCACCTTGCACTGGCGGGGGCGCTCGAGCGGCGCGCCGCCGAGCAGGGCGACGGCGCGCACCTGTCCGCCGGGATCGCCCACCACTACTACGCCGCGGGCGACCAGGCCGCCGCGCTCACCGCGTCGGTGAAGGCGGGCAAGGGTGCCGACGCGGTGCATGCCCACGGCGAGGCGGCCGCGCAGTTCGAGCGCGCCCTCGACCTCTGGGACCGGGTGCCGGACGCCGAGGAGGTCGCGGGCATCGAGCAGGTGGAGCTCTACCGTCTCGCCGCGAACGAGAACGCGGCGGAGGGCGACTACGCCCGCCAGGAACACATGCTGAAGAAGGGCCTCAGCCTGATCGACAACGACGCCGAGCCGCGCCGCGCGGCCATGCTCATGGAGCCTCTAGCCCGCGCCCAGTGGATGCTCAACCGCGGCAACGAGGCGATGGAGACCGCCGGCCGGGCGCTCTCGATGCTCCCGGACAACGAGCCGTCCACCGAGCGGGCGCGCCTGCTCAGCTGGATCGCGAAGGCGCGCATGCTCCAGGGCCGCTACGTGCAGTCACTCGAGGTCGCGAGCGAGGCGATCGACGTGGCCATCGCCGCCACCGACACGCTGGCCGAGGGCAGGGCGCGCAACGCGCGCGGCATCTCGCTGGTGGCGCTCGGCGAGGTGGAGCCCGGTCTGGCCGAGTTGCGTGACTCGCTCGAGCTGGCTCGCAAGCGCGAGAACATCGCCGAGATGAGCAGCGCGTACGCCAACCTCGCCGAGTCGATCAACAGCTCCGGCCACACCCGCGAGGCGCTGGCGATGGTGCGTGAAGGACTGGAGGCGGTCACGAAGCTCTCGCGCCGAAACGACTGGCTGAGCGCGATGGTGGCCGAGCTGAGCTGGTACCTGGGCGAGTGGGACGAGGCCGAGCGCTGGATGCCGGCTCGCGACCGTCGCCAGGTGGGTACCTCGCTGATGGCCGTGCTCTTGCTGCGCACGACGATCGCGCTCGGCCGCGGCGACCACGTGGCCGCCCGCGAGCACCTCATCGCGACCGGCGAGCACGTGGCGGAGTCGAGCGAGCCACAGTTCCTCGGCGCGTGGGGCGCGCTGTCCGCGCAGCTCGACCTGCGGGAGGGCGACGTCGAGTCCGCGCGCCGCGCCATCGACGAAGCACTCGACCGCATCGAGTTCTGCACCGAGGATGCGTCGCGCATCGTGCGGCTATCGGCCGTCGGCGTGGCGATCGAGGCGGACGCGGCCCAGCGCGCCCGCGACCTCGGTGAGGACCCCGGGCCCGCTCTCGCACGTGCCGAGATCATGCTCGCGCGCGTGCGGGCGGCGGCCGAGGGTGACCGGCCGATCGAGGCCGCCTACCGCGCCACGGCCGAGGCCCAGTGGACGCGCGCGGAAGGCAACTCCGTGCCGCTGCTCTGGGCCACGGCCGCCGAGGCATGGGAGGCGCTCGAGTGGCCGTACGAGGCCGCGCTGGTCCGCTGGCGCGAGGCCGAGGCGCACCTAATCGACGGCGATCGTGCGGGGGCGAGCGCCGCGGCCACCGCCGCGCTCGCCACGGCACGCGCGCTCGGCGCGAACTGGCTCGAGAGCGAGGTGCACGGTCTCTGCGCACGCGGCCGCCTCCAGCTCGACGGCGTGGACGGCGACGGCGCCGTGCCGCAGGTCGAGCAGGCCGAGCCCGCCGAGGAGGAGCCGTTCGGCCTCACCCCGCGCGAGCGCCAGGTGCTCACGCTCGTGGCCGAGGGCCGCACCAACCGCGAGATCGGCGAGTCGCTCTTCATGGCCGAGAAGACGGCCAGCGTGCACGTGTCCCGGATCCTGTCGAAGCTCGGCGTGCGCAGCCGCACCGAGGCGGCCGCCGTCGCGCACCGGCTCGGGCTCGACGCCGCTAGCGGAACAGGTCGTCCGGCCGCGGGCGCCTGAGCTCGCCCGCGCCCGGGCCGTCGTCCGGCGTGACGAAGCGCTCGAGCCCGCGCATCAGCACCACAGGCTCGCTCGCGTCCTTCGAGCGCGCGAGGTCCGCGGCTCCGGCCACGGCGTCGCCCACCGCGGCAACCGTCGCGCGCAGCTCGCGCCCGTGAGCGTCCGAGCGGCCGCGCCAGTCGTCGACCGTCACGAGCCCGGCCGCGCCGATCGCCACGTCCACCTGGCCCACCCGCCAGGCGCGGCCGAAGCTGTCCGTGATCACCACCGCGGGCCGCACCCCGCGCGCGGCCTCGATGCCGGCGCGGATCGCGCGCGCCGAGCCGTCGGGATCCGCCGGCAGGAGCAGCGCGATGTCCTCGCCCGGCAGGTTCGACAGGTCGATGCCCGCATTCGCGCACACGAAGCCGTGGCGCGTCTCCACGATCAGCACGCCGCGCTCGGCGCGGATCACCTCGGTGGCCTCGTCGAGCACGACCTGCACGAGCCGCGGGTCCTTGCCGGGCGGCGGCGCCGCCTCCGCCAGCCGCAGTGCCTGCTCGCTGGGGGTGATCGAGGCGAGCTCGACGGTGCACCCCTCGGCCTTCGACACCGCCTTGCTCGCCACCACGAGCACGTCGCCGTCCGCGAGATCGGCCGGGCAGGCGGCGGCGATCAGCGCGGCCAGATCGTCCCCGGGCCGGACCTCCGGCAACCCGGGCAGCGCGGTGGCGGTGAGCTCCAGGCCTAGACCTCGAGCGCCTCGGGCGCGATCTCGCGTCCGAAGCGGCTGGCCTGCATCCGGTCGAGCTGGCGCAGCGCGCCGCGGGTGTTCGGCGCCACCGCGCGCTTCTCGTGGAGCGCGTCGGCGAGGGCGGTCAGGTCGTCCGGGGTGTCCACGTCATGACCAAGCGACGACACCTCCTTGACGGCGAACCTGAGCCCGGCCTCCTCCGCGAGCCTCACGTGGCGGCTCAGGCTGTCCGGCCCGAAGCTCGGCCGGAACACGTCCGGCGGCGCGATCAGCAGCGCGTTCGTCCCGCTGCCGTGGCGGTCCGGCACAACCACCACCTGGAGGTCCTCGGCCTCGCCGCCCTCGAGCAGAGCGTCGAGCTCGGACGGGCAGAGCAGCGGCGTGTCCCCGGGCACGAGCAGCACCCGCTCGTAGCCGGATGCCAGGGCGTGACGGATTCCGACCAGCGTCGCGTCCGACTGCCCGCTCTCAGACGGGTCCACGACAACGGTGACGCCGCTTCCACGCGCGGCGGCGTCGACCGCGACGTCGGCGGACACGACGGTGATCGCGTCGAGTTCCTCGACCTTCCGCAGAGATCCCAGCACGTCCGAGAACATGGCCTGTGCCAGGGCCTGACGAGAGCCCGTCCCAAGCAGGGGAGACAGCCGCTGCTTCGCGGCGCCGAAGCTCTTGATGGGCAAGATCGCGGCTGTGCGCATACGCAAGACCTGTCGACCGCGAGCGACTCTAGCGGCTGGGCCTACCGCGCACGGGCCTCATGTGCGCAAAGTGGCCGCAAATTCGAGGGTCTCTTCGGCCAAGCGGCGCCGGGCGTCGGGGGAATCCATCAGCGTCTCCGTGACGTGCACCGGCAGGTCGGCCGCCGGCGTGTCCGCCACGGCTCCGCCGATCAGGTCGCCGTAGGCCTCGAATACGCACTCGGTGCCGAGCGGGAGGCCCGCCCACTGGCAGAAGTCCTCCGTCGGGCCCTTGATCGCGCGCCCATGAACGAAGGGGCTGACGGCCACCACCGGCGCGCCCGAGTCCGCCACCGCCTCCTGCAGTCCGTTGATCGCCAGGATCGGGCCGATCGAGATCACCGGGTTGGACGGTCCGATCACGATCACCTCCGAGTCCTCGATCGCGTTGATCGCCTCGGGCGAGGGGGTGGCCTCGTCCATGCCGACGAACTCCACGTCCTCGATCTCGGCGCCCTGCTTGCCGTTCGCGGCGATCATGAACTCCTGGAACGGCAGCCAGTCGCCGTCGAGCTTCACCTGCGTGCGCACCGGATCGTCCGACATCGGGATCACCTGGGAGTCGAGGCCGAGCGCGTGGCACACCTCCGCGTGCGCGAGCGTGAGCCGCTCGCCCGCGTTGAGGCGCTCGGTGCGCACGAGGCACATCGCGAGGTCGCGGTCGCCGAGGCGGAACCAGGCGGGGCGGTCGGCACGCTCGAGCGCGTCCATCACCTCGAAGCTGTCGCCAGCGATGCCCCAGCCGCGATCGTCGATCACGTCGGCGAGCGTGAACGCCACGAGGTCGGGGTCGGGGGACACGTGCACGCCGTACATCTCCACGTCGTCGCCCGTGTTCGCGATCACGGCAAGCTCGCGCGGACCCACCACGTCGAGCAGGCCGCGGGCGAGGCGTGCGCCTCCAGTTCCTCCGGCAAGGACGGTGATCACCGGGCGGCGAGAGTACCGGGTAGGCTGCCCGGCCATGAGGCTCGAGGGGAGGATCGCGCTTGTGACCGGGGGCGCAAGCGGAATCGGCGCGGCCACTTGCCGGCGGCTGGCCGCCGAGGGAGCGCGCGTGGCGGTCACCGACATGAACGTCGACGGCGCGCGCGAGATCGCCGGCGAGGTGAGCGGGCTGGCGTGCGAGCTGAACGTGACTTCCGGCGAGCAGATCGCCGCGGCCGTGAAGGCCACCGAGGAGGAGCTCGGCCCGATCGACATCCTCGTGAACAACGCGGGCTATGACGAGTTCGGCTTCTTCGTGAACACCGACGAGGCCATGTGGGACCGGGTGCTCGGCGTGAACCTGCGCGGCGTGATCGCGGTGACGCATGCCGTGCTGCCGGGGATGCAGGAGCGCCGCCGCGGCCGGATCGTGAGCGTCGCGTCCGAGGCCGGGCGCGTGGGCTCTTCCGGCTCGGGCATCTACAGCGCCGCGAAGGCCGGGGTGATCGGCTTCACGAAGGCGGTCGCGCGCGAGTCGGCCAGGTACGGGATCACGTGCAACGCGGTCGCGCCCGGTCCGATCGAGACGCCCCTCCTGATGGCGGCGCCCGAGGCGCTCGGCGACGTGGGGCAGAAGCTCGTGGACACGATGGTGGGCTCGACGGTGCTGCGCCGGCTCGGCCAGCCCGACGAGGTGGCGGCGGCGATCACGTTCCTCGCCTCCGACGATGCCTCGTTCGTCACCGGCCAGGCGCTCGGCGTCTCCGGCGGCCTTGCCATGATCTGAGCCATGGCTGAAGACCGGGTGCTGATCCGCGAGGTGGGTCCTCGCGACGGCTTCCAGAACGAGCCCGAAGTCATCCCGACGGCCGACAAGGTGCGGCTGATCGACATGCTCGCGCGGACCGGCCTGAGCCGGCTCGAGGTGACGAGCTTCGTGCGCGCGGACGTGATCCCGCAGCTCGCCGACGGTCCCGAGGTGCTGCGCGCGGTGGACATTCCGGACGACGTGTCCGTGACCGTCCTGATCCCCAACGAAAAGGGGCTCGACAACGCGTTGGAGCTGCGCGACCGCTTCGACGAGGTGAACCTCTTCCTGTCCGCCAGCGAGTCGCACAACCAGGCGAACGTGAACCGCTCGGTCGAGGAGTCGCTGTCCGGGCTCGAGCGGGTGGTTGCACGCGCGCGCGAGGAGGGGCTGCGCTGCGAGGGCGTGATCTCAGTGTCGTTCGGCTGCCCCTACGAGGGAGAGGTGCCGCCGGAGCGGGTGTTCGGCATCGCCGAGCGGCTGGCCGCCGCCGGCTGCGAGGAGGTCGCATTCGGCGACACCACCGGGATGGCCAACCCGCGGCAGGTCCGCGAGTTCTTCGAGGCGGCGCGCTCGCGCCTGCAGGGAGTCGAGCTCACCGCGCACTTCCACAACACGCGCGGGCAGGGGCTCGCGAACGTGCTGGCCGCGCTCGACTCCGGTGTCCGCTCGTTCGAGTCCTCGTTCGGCGAGCTGGGCGGCTGCCCGGTGCCCAAGGGCGCCACCGGCAACATCGCCACCGAGGACCTCGTGTCGATGCTGCATGAGATGGGTCACGCCACCGGCATCGACCTCGAGAAACTGCTTGACGCGAGCCGCGCGGTGCGAGACGTTCTGGGACGTCCCCTCACGAGCCATCTGCTCACCGCCGGTCCGGTGGACTGGCACGGCCGCGCCCGTTAGGGTCAGCCCACCGCCCCGAAATAAGGACTCCGCCCATGCCCCGCAAGCCACTGGCCCTGGCAGCGGCCCTCATCGCAGTCTCGGTCTTCGTGCCCGCCGCCCACGCAACACCGACTTTGGCTGGGACGTTCCCCCCTGCTGGTCTCTCAGGTCAGCCCAAGCGGATCACCGCAGGGCCCGACGGGAACGTCTTTTTCGTCATCGAGGGATCTGGCGACAACAAGCAGATCGGCAAGATCACGCCGGACGGGACGGTCACCGAATACGCGTCGCCGAACAACGATCCTCTTATCGGGATTACCGCCGGGCCCGGCGGAGCCATCTGGGCGACGGCGATCGGCAAGGTTGTGAAGATGCCGCCATCGGACCCGTCAACGGGGCAGGATTTCAATGACGCCAACATCGGCGCCCTGAGCGAGATCACGGTTGGGCCCGACGAGAACCTGTGGGCCGGGGACGCGACCAACGGCGTGGTCAAGATCCCACCGGGCAATCCCGGCAGTGCTGGTGGAGACCAGGACTTCACAGGGGTGCTCGCCGGCCAGGCATTGGGCCTCACCGCCGGCGGCGACGGCAACATCTGGATCGCCGACAACACCGGCAACCCGAACACCAGCCAGATTGTCCGGGTCAACACGAGCGGTGTCGTCCAGGGCACTCCAACGCCTGCGGGTAACACCCTGCAGCAGTCAGAGCTCGCGGCCGGACCTCCCGGCCAGGTGGTCTTCACCGAGCCCATCGGCGGGACCATTCCGGAGCGCGTCGGGCGCATGGACTATTCGGGCAACGTGCAGTTCACGGACATGCCCAACGGGCTCGGTGATCCGATCGGCATCGTGTTCGGCAACGACGGCGCGTACTGGATCGCCAACTTCGGCGCCAACGCGGTCCGGCGGATGACGCCGGCGGGCGACGTGACTTCGCCGATCGACCTCGGCGCCGGCAGCGGCCCGCGCCAGATCGCCAAGGGTCCGAACGACACGCTCTGGGTGTCGCTCGAAACGTCCCAGAAGATCGCCAAGATCACCGGCGTCTCCGCGCCGCCGGTTCCCCCGCCCCCGCCGCCACCGCCACCCGCCCCAGGCGCGACCTTTGCCGGACTGCACCTGAAGCTCCACAGCTTCCGCGTCAGCGGCAAGGCAGTGACTATCTCGGTCCCCTGTCCGGCGGGGCTCTCCACGAGCTGCAAGGGCACAATCAGCCTGCGCACGGTCAAGGCCGTCGCCGCGAAGAGCAAGCACAAGACGCGCCTCAAGCTCGGCTCGGCGAAGTTCACGATCGCCTCGGGCAAGACGGGTCACGTGAAGGTGAAGCTGTCGAGCAAGGCGCGCAAGCTTCTCGCCAAGCGCTCGCTGAAGGTGCGCGCCACGCTCACGGCCACCGCCGGCGGCATCAAGAGGACAACCACCGCCACGCTGACGCTGAAGCCGACTAAGAAGAAGAGGAAATAGCGCGCTCGCGGAGCCAGGCGATCACGTCCGGGTCACTCGACTCGAGCTGGTCGACTGGCTCCCCGTAGCAAGTGCACAGATCGACGATCGCGCGCTCGTCGGAGAGGTGCACGATGCGCCATTCGGCGCCGTGCTCCTCCCAGCGCATGAGCTGCTGAATCGGTGAGTCGGGCGTCACTGCTCCTCGAACCTCTCCGCCAGCGTAGACAGGATGCTGGCGAAGCGCGACTCGAGCCAGGCGCGGCCGCCGGCGGCGAGCAGCAGGCGGTCGAGGGGCGCGGCGTGCTCGACCGTCGCCGCGAGGGTGACGTTCGTGGAGCCGGAGTCGCCGTCGGGCTCGAGCGTCCAGGTCACGCGCGCGCGGGTGCGGCCGCCCACCTGGGCGCTGCCGGCCATCGCGCGCGGGGGATCGAGCTCGTCCACCGTCGTCACCGCGGTGCGCCGGACGCCGAGCGGACCCCGCATGCGCACCCGCCCGCCATCGCCGGGCTCGACCGACACGACCGAGATCGCGCCGTCCGCGAGCTGCCAGTGATTGTCGAGGTCCGAGAGAAAGTCGAACACTCGCTCCCTCTCGGCGGGTATTCGCCGCCTGGCATTTACATACAAAATTATGCGAGTTAATCCCGTGGAGCGCGCCTCAGAAAGTCCGGCCACGCTACCTGAGCTGGCGCAGGCCGCGGGCATTCACCTGAACACCGCGCGCCCCCGCTTTCAAAGGAGTACTTGCGCGGAGAGGCCGGACGGGAGAAGGTCTACGTACACGAGGATGGCTTTTATGAAGAGAACGAGATCGAGCTGCGTGTACGCACCTCAGTTGCTGCCATCGATGCGGCGGCGCGAGAGG
>DASXCV010000373.1:0-20704 GCA_036491015.1 Thermoleophilaceae bacterium
CAGGGCGGCCAGGCGCTCGAGCAGGGTGTCGATCAGCTCGTCCGGCAGCTCGCGGACGAAATGGCTCTTCCAGTAGTTGCGGTCGACGCCGTAGCCCGGGTCCATCAGCCGCTGCTGGTCGAGGAACCCCTGGACGCGCACTCCGTCCCGGACCAGCCCCGGTGCCGAGCGCAGCGCCCGGTGCGCGGGCGGATCCTCGTCCGGACCGGTGTAGCAGGGGAAGAGCGTCAGGGCCGGGGCAAGGGTCTCATCGACGTCGAGCTGAGCCTGGCAACTCAGGTCGTCGCCGGCGCTCGCATCGACATCCCGAAATACCCGAAGGGCATCGCGGACGCCGTCCCCCGCGTACCCAAGGGCCCCGCCGATCACCCGCTCGAGCGGGTGGAGGCGGAACTCGAGCCGCGTGGCCACGCCGAAGTTGCCGCCGCCCCCGCGAAGGCCCCACAGCAGCTCAGGGTTCTCGTCGCCGCCCGTGCGGACCAGCTCTCCCGCGGGGGTCACGAGCTCGGCGGCGATCAGGTTGTCGCAGGTGAGCCCGTACTGGGCCGTGAGGTGGCCGATCCCGCCGCCGAGCGCGAGGCCGGCAACACCGGTCGAGCCCACGACGCCGCCGGGCGTGACCAGACCGTGGGCCTGCGTGGCGGCGTCGAAGTCGAGCCAGGTGGCGCCGCCCCCCGAGATGGCCACACGCACGTCCTGGTCCACCTCGACGTTCCGCATCCGGGAGAGGTCGATCACCAGGCCGTCGTCGACAGCGCAGTGCCCGGCCGGGTTGTGGCCGCCGCCGCGAACGGCGATCTCCAGGTCATGCTCCCGGGCGAAGGCCAGGGCCGCCGCCACATCGCCGGCGTCGACGCAACGCGCGATCGCCGCCGGCCGCCGATCGATCAGCAGGTTGAAGCAAAGACGCGCCCGCTCGTACTCGCGGTCCGACGGCGCGAGGACGTCGCCCGTCAACGATGCCCGGAGCTGTGTGAGGCGGTCGGTCATCGACCGAGTCAGCCGGTGGTGACTGCGCCGATGGTCCGGCGAGCACGTCGAGCTCTGGGCACCTGCACCGGCCAGCGCCGGCGCCGGGGGCGCTCGTCGGTGAGGGCGGTGAGGCTCGCGCGCACGGCGGCGTGGCGGTGAAGATCCTCGAGCCGGGCCAGATTCGCGGTGTATGTCAGGTTCCTGGTCACGTCTTCCTCCGTTTTTCGAGTGTCGCAAAGTACGACCGCGAACTCCTACGAAACTCATCGCCGCCGGCCGCGACTGCGAGACTGCGCCACATGGCTCAGGCGCCCGCCGGGACCGTCGGCGATCGGGTGGAGCGCGCGATCGAGCGCCGCGCCGACACTGCGAGCGAGATCGAGCGCGGCGAGCAGCAGAAGCCGAGCCGGCTGCGCCGCAACATCATCTGGCTCGCACTCACCGGCGTGTCGCTCTACCTCGTGTTCCCGTCGCTCGTGGAGACGTTCGGCTCGTGGCGGCAGATCACGCGCTTGTCGATCCTCTGGCTCGTGACGATGGCCGTGCTGCAGGTGGCGACGAACGCCTGCCTGTGGGACCTCCAGCGGGTGGCGCTGCTCACCAAGCGCTGGAGACCGGTGATCGCCTCGCAGCTCGCGAGCAACGCGCTGTCGAACATCGCGCCGGGCGGAGGTCCTGTGGGCGCCGCGCTCCAGTACCGCATGCTCGTGCAGGCAGGCTTCTCCGGGCCGGCGACGGCCGCCGCGCTCACCGCGGTGAACGTGCTCGTGTTCGCGGTCGTGCTCGGCCTGCCCGTGCTCGCGCTGCCCGGCCTGTTCCGCGGCGAGGTGAACCGCAACCTGCTCGAGGCCGGCATCGCGGCGATCGTGGCCTTCGCCGTGACCGCCGGCGTGGGCGCGCTGCTGCTCACCACGGACAAGCCGCTCGAGTGGATCGGCCGCCTGGCGCAGCGCGTGCGCAACCGGATCCGCCGCAAGGCCGACCCGCTTCATGGCCTGCCCGCCCGCCTGCTGCGCGAGCGCGACCGCATCCTCGACACGCTCGGCCCGCGCTGGAAGCGCGCGCTGCTCGCCACCGTGGGCCGCTGGATCCTCGACTACATGACGCTGCTCGCGGCGCTCGCCGCGATCGGGTCCCACCCGCGTCCGAGCCTCGTGCTGCTCGCCTTCTGCGGCGCGCGGGCGCTGGCGAACATCCCGGTGACCCCCGGCGGCCTCGGCTTCGTGGAGGCGGGACTCACCGCGATGCTCGTGCTCGCGGGCGTCGATGCGGGCGACGCCGTGGTGGCCACGTTCGCGTACCGGCTGTTCTCGTACTGGCTGCCGCTGCCGTTCGGGCTGGTGGGCTTCGCCATCGCGCCAAAGGCCGAATCCGGCACGTAGGCCGACAAGGGCGACCGGTACTGCCGCTCAGCTGAGAGCCAGTTCCTCGCCGGGGCTCGATGGCACCGGCTCGGGCACGCGGATCATCCGGAACGAGTTGAGCAGGCCGGCGATGCCCGCGAGGATCGGGACGAGCAGGGCGATCTGGAGCGCGATGTGGCGCGCGTCCGTGTTGATGCTGAGGATCTCTTCCTGCGTCGCCTTGGGTTGGTCGACCAGCTCCTTGGCCAGCTGAGTGTTGGTCATCACCTCGGCATCGTGCTCGAGCCCCTTGCTCACCTGCGTCTGCTGGGACTGGGTGAGAACGGTGCTGTTGTCGGCCATGTGCGTGAAGGAGACCGACAGCGTGGCGAGCATGATCGCGCCCGCGAAGGCGAGCCCGAATGAGAGCCCGAACGAGCCGCCCGCCGAATTCACCCCGGCCGCCTCGCTCACGCGCTCCTCGGAGATCGGGGCGAGCGTGTAGTTGTTGAGTTGCGACACGAGCAGGCCGAGTCCGGAGCCCGCGACGATCAGCGGGATCACGAGGTACCAGCCGGACGTGGCGCGCGGCACGATCGGGACGAGCAGGATGGCCCCGCCGGTGAGCAGCAGGAACCCCATCCGGATGACGGCGCTCGAGCTTCTCTTCCCCGGTTTGCGGCCGACGAGCAGCGCGACCGCGAACATCGTGAGCGACAGCGGGGCGAGCGAGAGGCCTGCCTGCAGCGCGTTGTACTCAAGCACCATCTGGAGATAGATGGGGAGCGCGATCATCATGCCGCCGAGCGCGATCTGCTGACACAGCTGGCCCGTGATCCCGAAGCGGAAGACCTTCGACTTGAAGAGGTCCGGGTCGATCAGCGCGGCCTTGCCCTCGCGCTTGCGGCGGGGCAGCCAGAAGACGAGCCCGGTCATCGCGGCGCCGCCGAGCACGAGCAATCCGGCCACGGCCTCGCCGCCCTCCTGCCAGACCAGGATGCCGAGCACGATCCCACCCATGCCCACGGTGGAGAGGACCGCGCCCACGACGTCGATCTGGCGATCACCCGTGTACGGCACGTCTTGGATGAGCTTTATGCCCGACAGCACGATCACGATCACCACGTCCTCGAGCAGAAAGGCGATCCGCCACGACAGGTAGGTCGTGATGAACCCACCGAGCAGCGGCCCGACCGCCGCGGCGATCGAAGCCGCCGCGCCCACGAGCGCGTACGCCTTCTTCTGTGCGGCGCCCTCGAAGTTGCCGTGGATGAGCGACTGCATCGCGGGCAGCAGGAGTGACGCGCCGAGCCCGCCGATGATCGCCCAGAAGACGATGATCGCCACGAGGTCCTGGGCGAGCGCCATCGACAGCGCGCCGAGCGCGTAGCCGAGCAGGCCGAGCACGAACGCGCGCTTGCGGCCTATCAGGTCGCCCACCTTGCTCCCGATCAGGATGAATGCGGCGGACACGAGCGCCTCGAGGGCGATTGCCGACTGCACGCCGCTTACCGTGGTGTGCAGGTCGTGCACGACGTTCGAGATCGACACGTTCATCAGCGACGTGTCGACCACCAGCACGAACATCGCCATCGACAGCAGAATCGCGAGCCGGTTGCTGCCCTTCGCGTTGGTCGACGCGGCTTCGTGAGCCATCTCGGCCAACCGTAAAGGCGCGGCTAGCGCCGGCGCCTAGCGCGATCCGGGTGATTTTGTGACTAGGCCGCGGGCGGCGGGGTGCCGAGCAGCTTCGCCTTCTGCTCCTCGAACTCGGCGTCGCTGATCACGCCACTGGTTCGCAGCCCCGCGAGCTTGGCGATGCGCTCGGCGGGTCCGGCGTCGCTCGGCGCGGGTGCCTCCGCGGGCGCGGTGGCCCACACCATCACGCTCTGAGGATCGTCGGGGTCCACCCTCACGATCACGCGCCCGTCCGCCACCAGCGTGCTCGCCATCTGCTCGTGCATCGCCTGCTCGGCGGTCGCTTCATACGGCTCGCCGCCCGGCGGCGCCACCGTCAGCTCCACACGGGCGGGTGTGCCGCCCTGTAGCGGCGAAGCCTGGCCGAGCTCGAACGAGCGCACCACCGCCGGGGTCTCCACGCCGAGCTGGAACAGCCGGTTGGCGCGCGCGGCCTGGGCCATCATCTGCTGGGCGCTGCCGTCGCTCATCGCGGCCATGCCCTGGCTCATCAGCTGGTCGACGTCCGTGCCGAGGTCGGCGCTCGTCTTGGCCTTGAGCTGGTCGGCGAGGTCGGTGTAGTGCTGGACGGCGCCGAGCGCCTCCTTCGCCCCTTCCTTCTCCTGCTTGCGGCGGTTGAAGTAGCCCATCGCTCGTCCTTTCAGATCTCGCCGAGCAGGCGCGCCTTCTCGGCGGCGAACTCTTCGTCGGTCAGGTCGCCCGTCGCGCGGCGTTCGCCGAGGCGCGCGAGCTCGTCGATCGGGTCGAGCTCGGGCTCCCCCGCCGCCCGCCGCAGCCCCTCGGCCAGCTGCTTCTCGGCCTCGGCGCGCCGGGCGGGATCCGGGATCATGCCGAGCAGCCCCTCGAACGCCTGCGGGCTGGTGGTGTTGAGAGTGGGCGCGGCGATCCTCTCTTCCAGCTGCCGGCTGCGCTCGTCGATCAGCGGGACGATCGCCTCGAGCCCGGCCACCTCGTCCCAGCGGATCTTCACCTTCGCCGGGTTCTTCGGGTTCACGTCCACCGGCACGTCCCACCACTCGACCTTCATCTTGGACGCCGGGATCGACGTGTTGCAGCGCACCCCGTAGCGCGGCGAGCCGGGAACCGACACCGACAGCAGCACCTCGCCGCCGCTCTCGCGCGCGTTGCTGTCATCCTGGCGGCCCACCGCCAGGATCCGCCCGCTCGGCCCGTCGACGTGGGGGCGCTTGAGCACCGGCTTCGGTGCGAGCTCGGCGTGCTCGGCCTGCAGGTCGCCGATCAGCTGCTGCAGGGCATCGCGATCCACGCTCGCCGTCGGCCCGGCGGCATTCGCCGCGCGCGCCACCTGGGTGGCCACGTCGCTCGTACCCGCCTCGACGATCGCGGCGCGGTAGCGCGCCCAGCCTTCGTCGAAGCGCTTCTGGACCGACTCCGGGTCGGTGAACACGGGGTGGCCGGACGCGATCCACTCGTCGATCTCCGGCACCTCGTCCCACTCGATCCTGATGATCGACGGGTCGCCGATGTCGACCGTCACGGGCAGCGTGGTGCCGCCGATCGGATACTTGCTCCGCCACATCCAGCGCACCGGCGAGACCCCGTAGGGCTCGCGTCCCGGCAACGTGACGAGCAGCGGGATGCTGCACGCCCAGGCCTTCCAGCTGCCGACGATGTGGCGGTCCATGTTCATCATCGTCGGCGTGAGGCTCGCGATCGACTGCAGCACCAGCGCCTCGCCGCGGATGCCGTCCACGATCTCGGGCTGACGTCCGAAGGACCGTCCGAACACACGCTCGGCGAATGACGTCATGGCGATGACCATGTTCGCCCATTCGCGCCGCGTTGTCGATACGAGATCCGCGGAGCTAGCGCGCGGGCTGCGCCAGGGGTCCCAGCCGGTCGCGCACCTCTTGCCACAGCGAGCGGTACGCCTTCGCGGCGCGGCTGCGCGGGGCGAACTCGTCGAGCACCGAGCGCCGCGAGCCCATGCGCTCGACGTCGCTCGACGCGGGGATGGCCGTGCGCAGCACATGCTCCGTGTCGAGCGCCAGCTGCTCCATCACCTCGCGGTGCAGGCGCTTGCGGCCGTCGACCATCGAGAAGAACGCGAGCACGCGCGTGTTGCCGTTCGCGACCTTCTGCAGCTGGTCGAACGTGCGCGCCGAGAGCGTGGCCGGGATCAGCGGGACGAGCAGCGCGTCGGCAGCCTCGAACACGCTCTCCGACACGAGCGAGATGCTCGGCGGGCAGTCGAGCACGATGTAGTCGTACTCGTCGGCGAGCGGCGCGAGCACGCGCGCCAGCCGCCGTGTGGGCTTCTTCGACTGGTCGAGCGCGAGGTCCATGTGGCGGTAGGAGAAGTCCGCGGGCAGGAGGTCGAGCCGCTCGTAGTCGCTGCCCTTGATCCGCGACGCGATGTCCGTCTTGCCGCGCACGAGCTTGCGCCCGCCGCCCTTCACCTTCGGCTTGATCCGGAAGAGGTAGGTGCTCGCGCCCTGCGGGTCGAGGTCCCAGAGCAGCGTGGTCGCGCCGCCGCGCGCGGCGAGGTAGGCGAGGTTCGCGGCCGCCGAGGTCTTCCCCACGCCGCCCTTGATGTTGTAGGTGGCGAGGATCCGGCTCATCCGAATGTCTCCCGCATCATGGCCCGCTGCGGGCCGGCCGCGAACGCGGCGAAGCGATCCGCGAACTCCGCGCGCGCGACCGCCTCGTGCTCCTCGAGCCGCTCGATCAGCTGGCCCATCGCCATCAAGGCGGCGGCGCCGTCGTCGAGCGCCCGCACCTCGTCGCCGAGCGAGTTGATCAGCAGCGCCTGCACCTGCCGGTCCTGGAAGCGCCCGAGCGTGTCCTGCAGCGACTTGAGCGAGCGGACGGCGAGGGACACCACGGGCTCGGGATAGAGAGCGGCGAAGAACTCGAGCAGGTAGCGCAGCTCCTTGCCCTGCTTGCGCAGGTCGTGCAGGGCCTCCGGCGGCGTGGTGTCGTCGATCGCCCCGCCGCGCCTCACCATCCGCCGGTAGACCTTGCCGATCCGCGCCGCGGCCAGCTCAGAGATCGGCGACGAGGCGGCGCTCGGGCCGCGGCCGTTCTGGCGCTCGAGCTGGTCGAGGAACAGGCGCCAGTCCGCGAGCAGGGCAGTGGTGCGCTCGGAGCGCAGGGCCCGCAGCAGGCGCCGGCGCTCCAGCGTCCGGCGGCGCTTGAGGAGGCCTCGGAGCGGATCGAGGTTGTGTGCGCGCTGCTCGGCCAGGCTCGCGCGGAAGTCCTCGAAGTCGAGCAGGTAGACGTCGAGGTCCCGGCACGGTCCCGTGACCTGCTGGAGCCAGCGGAACTCCTCGCGGAAGTGCTCGAGGCGGCGTGGCGGGAAGACCGCGCTCAGCTCGCGCAGCAGCGAACGCGTGCGCCGCACCCCCACGCGCAGGTCGTGCAGGAACTCGCTGTCCACGTCCGCGATCGCCCCCGGCAGGTTGCTCTCGATCACCTCGAGCTGGCGGCGCAGGAGGCGCGCGCCGGCGGGCCCGGCCCGCTCCCCGCGGCGGAGCTCGACGTCCGCGCGAGCGGGGCAGCCGCCCGGGGTGCCGCCCGATCGGCTCACGGCCTCGTCCTGCACGGTCAGCTCGGCCGCGGTCAGGCCGAGCCGCCGGCCGATCAGCCGCGCCACTCGGTCGCGCTCGCGGTCGTAGCCGCGCACCCCGACCACGCGCAAGCGCGGTCGCAGCGCCGCGGCGCCGTTGCCGCCCGCGCTCACCAGCTCCGGCTCCTCCACGACGAGGCGCGCCACGATCTTCCCCTGGTCGTCGGTCACGCCGTACACGCGCCGCCGCCCGCGGACCCGCGCGAGCAGGGTCAGCGCCCGCACGTCCACCACGGGTGCGAGCTTCGCGCGCAGGGCACCCGCCGGCAGGTCGGCCACGAGCACGCGCTCCCTGAGCCGCGGGCAGTCGGCGCTCGCGATCTCCGAGTAGCCGCTGCCGTTCACGAGCGCCAGGCGTCCCCCCTGGTGCACGAGGCTCTGGCCGCGCTCGTGGAGGCGCCCGTCGAAGGTGTCGAAGAACGCCTGCTGCAGCTCGCCCTTCGCGTCGTTCGCCAGCGCAAAGCGTGGGCCGAGTGCCTCGCCCATCAGCCCGAGGTCGAGTCCCTCGGGCACCAGGAACTCCGTGGCGAACTTCAAAAGGTCTGAACAGTTTTAACACCTGCCCAGACGGCTTCACGCAGAGACCCGAAGCCTCACCCGTTTAGGGGGATGCGAGCGCCCCACCGGCGCTCGAAGATCCCCTCACCTGACCGGAGGACGACCGATGAGCACAACTTCAGAAGGCCAGCAGGACCTCTCCGCGGCATACGCCATCGAGCACGACGAGATCGGCCCGATCGACCTCGTGGTGATCGCGTACCCGCCGGGAGCGCCGTTGACGGGCGAGGCGCTACCGCTCCTCCTCGACCTCGTCGACCGCGGGATCGTCCGCGTACTCGACGCGATGTTCGTCCAGAAGAACGACGACGGAACCTACTCGGGGTTCAACGCGGTGGGGCTCGACCAGAATTCGGTCGGCGACTTCACCGTTCTCGAGGGCGCGTCCTCTGGCCTGCTCGGTGAAGACGACGTGAAGACCGCCGCCGACACGATCGAGCCCGGCACGGCCGCGGCGATGATCCTCTACGAGAACGCCTGGGCGGCGCCGTTCGCCGCCGCGGTGCGGCGCAATGGCGGCGTGCTGGTGGACAACCAGCGCATTCCCCACGAGGACGTGCTCGAGGCGCTCGCCGCCGCCGAAGCCGCGTCCTGACTCGACAAAGGAGAACGACATGCCAGGACTTCTACGTGGAATGGGACGCGTTGCAGTGGTCGCAGGCACGGCCACCGCTGTGTCCAACCGGGTCAGCCGGCGCCAGGGCAACCGCTGGGCGCAGCAAGACCAGCAGCAGTACGACGATCAGCAGGCACAGGCGGCTCCGGCCCCCGAAGCGGCCGGGCCCGATCCGATCGAGCAGCTCAAGGAACTGGGCCAGCTGCACGAGCAGGGCATCCTCACCGACGAGGAGTTCTCCGCGCAGAAGGCAAAGATCCTCGGCTGACAGGTCGGCCGGACCGGCGGGCGTGAGAGCATCCAGAGGGTGCCTGCGCAGCCTGTCGTAGATGAAGCGGACTGATGCCCACCGTCCTCGTGGAGTGCTTGGCGCAGAACGCGCTCGAGGATCCCGGCGAGATCGCCCGCTTCTACGACAGCTGCAGCCACCTCATGCGCGAGCTGCTCGACGGGCTGGCCGCGGCGCCCGATCAGCCGCGCCCGTTCCCGCGGATCGAGGACGCGATCGGCTGGCCGCAGCGGCGCATCGCGTCCGTGCTCGGCGGCGTGCATCGCCTGCGCCACCGCGAGTTCGCGGGCCGTCGCCCCTACCGCTTCCAGGACACGCGCCAGTCGGCCTCCGGGCGCTGGGAGATGTGGATGGACGCCGACCAGGCGCGGGCGGTGGTTGAGGCGCGCCGCGACGCTTAGGGCCGTTCAAGAATCGCCTCTTCAACCGCCCGCATCTCGCTCTGATAGGCATCGATTGCCTCGTCGTCGATAGACAGGACAAGACTTACCTCGATGCTGAGAGGCGCCTTGTTTGGGTCCTCATCCGCGAGGTAAGCGGGGATCCTGGCCGTCTCACTGACGAGCGTCTCAATGAACGCGCGAATCTGGCTGGCCGGTTCGGTCGCAAGGGAAGCCGTCACCTCAAAGAGCGCTCGAAACGTGTCGCCAACATCCGCGCCTCGAAGCCTTGCCGCCCAATCCAAGAAATACTCATACCCAGCGAGTACCCGGCGAGCAAAGTGCTCGATTCCGATGGGATTCCCAGCCTCACCCGGTGCGCCGAAGGCCTCGACCTGGCTGGTTGGATCGAACACCGTCATCATCACCGCGATCTCAATTTTGATTTCGCCGAAGCGGCGCTGCAGATAGTCCATCGCCTCGTCATCGTCTAAGCGGTCCCGGGACCACGCCGGTGCACCCGCCCCGTGCTCACGCCACTTGAGCTCAAGCCCACGCTTTCCTTGATCTAGGAGCGACGCTAGGTAGAGGTACTCCCAGCCGCCAGGTCGCTCTTCCAATAAACGCTCCCGACCCTCATCTGTGGTTTGGATCCCGTGCTCCATCGAACCGGCACCTCCTGAAGCCTTGTCCACGGACATCATCAAAGTTCCGAGGTCCTGTTGAAGGGCCTCAATTCGTTCGCCAAGTTCGTTGGTTTGCAGGCTTGGGAAGGCCGCGCGTATTGACTTATTCCTCTGCAGACCGTCCGCCAGGTAGTCGGGGCCGCGCCAACTCACATCGATTCCCGACTGCTCCCCGACCTTGACGATCTGCGCGGCGATCTCCTCACTAACTGGATAGTTACTGATGAAGGTCCACGCCTCGATGTTCCAACGTCCCTCTTCCGTGAGCACGATTGCCTTGCCAAGGTCACCCAACATTTTCGACCGGACTGCAGCGTCAATGCTCTGGTTTTGCACGCGCTTGAAGCAGTGCATCGCAAACAAGCGCTTCTCGGACTTGAGATAACCGTCGTTGCCGCGGTCCGGGCGGTCGTCGTCAACAGGGTGGAAGTCGTCTCCGTGATCTGCTGCGAGTACGGCGTTACAAAGACGGGCGAACTCCTGAGGCACGGTTATGAGGGTGATCTGCGCCGCCAAGTTCATCGCTGGTACTTAGCTCAGCATAGATTGACCTCTCTTCCTTGCCAGCTCGAGGCCTAGCGGAAGGCGCCGTCTTGCTGAGAGGATGGGTGCAGTCCCGCCATGCTTGGCACCCACCCCGAGATCATCGGTAGGGAAGCAGAGCTAGCCGACGTCGGCCGGTTTCTCGATCGCGCGCCCGCGGACGGCGCCCGCGCCCTGCTGCTGGAGGGCGAGCTCGGTATCGGCAAGACCACGGTCTGGCAGGCGAGCCTCGACCTCGCGCGCGAGCGCGGCTACCGCGTGCTCGGATGCGCGCCGGCGAGCGAGGAGGCGCGGCTCTCGTTCGTCGCGATCGGCGACCTGCTGGCCCCGGTGCTCGACGAGCTGCTGCCCGAGCTGCCTGGTCCGCAGCGGCGGGCGCTCGAGATCGCCCTGCTGATCCGCGACCTCGACGGGCCGCCGCCCGACGACCGCGCCGTGGCTACCGCGTTCCGCAGCGCACTGCGCACGCTCGACGGGCGCGAGCCGGTGCTGCTCGCGGTGGACGACGTGCAATGGCTGGACGCGCCGTCAGCGGCCACGCTCGCGTTTGCGGCGCGGCGTCTCGAGGCGTCCGACGGCGTGCGGCTGCTGCTCGCCCGGCGCGTGGACGGCGAGCGCCTGGCGGCGCCCCTCGGGCTCGACCGGGTCGGCACGCCCGGGCTCGAGCGGATCGAGCTGGGGCCGCTCAGCCTCGGCGCGGTCGATCATCTGGTGCGCACGCGCCTCGGCGTCTCGCTGCGCCGCCCGACGCTCGTGCGCGTGCACGACCTGTCGGGCGGAAACCCGTTCTTCGCGGCCGAGCTGGCGCGCGCCCTCGCCACGCACGACGAGCCGCCGCCCGCCGGCCCGCTGCCCGTGCCGGGCACGCTCTCCGGGCTGGTGCGCGACCGCATCGCGGCCCTCCCAAAGGACACGCGCGCGGCGCTCCTCTACGTGGCGGCCGCCGGGCGCCCCACGCTCGCCACGCTGTCGGCCGCGCTCGGCAGCGATCCGCGGGAGGCGCTCGGCCCGGCGCTCGACGCGCACATCGTCGAGCTGCGCGGCGAGGCCGTGTCCTTCGAGCACCCGCTGCTCGGCGCGGTGGTGCACGGCGACGCGCAGGACGCCGACCGCCGCCGCGCCCACGCGGCGCTGGCCGGCGCCGTGGCGACCGTGGAGGAGCGCGCGCGGCACCTCGCGCTCAGCGCATCCGAGCCGGACGAGGGGATCGCCTCCGAGCTGGAGCTGGCGGCCTACTCGGCCGGCGCCCGCGGCGGCTACTCGGCGGTGGCCGAGCTTGCTGAGCGCGCGAGCGAGCTGACACCGTCGGCCGAGCGCGCGGCGGGACGGCGGCGCGCCACGCTCGCCGGCGAGGCGAGCTGGGCCGCGGGCGACTACGAGAAGGGCCGCGCAATCCTCCAGCAGGTGCTCGACAGCGCCGAGCCCGGGCCCGAGCGCGCGGACGCGCTGCTGCGGCTGTCGCGCAACCCGCGCGACATCATGGAGTCGATCAGGCTCTGCACGGCGGCGCTCGAGGAGGCCGAGAGCAGCCCGAGCCTGCGGGGCGACATCGAGACCTTCCTCGCCATGCTCACCTACGGCGCCGGCGACGTGAACGGCGCCGCAGAGCTCGCGGCCCGCGGCGCGGCCGCCGCGACCGAGGCCGGCGACGTGCGCCGCGAGGCGCTGGCCCTCTCGCTGCGGGCGATGATGGACGGGCTCGCCGGCCGCGGCTTCGACCTCGGGCTGATGCGCCGCATGGCGGCGGTCGAGGACGAGACCGGTCATTTCCCCGGGCGCGTGGGCCCGCGTTCGTTCCTCGCATCGGCGCTGTGCATGCTCGACGAGGTGGACGAGGCGCGCGAGCTGGGTGGAGCGATCGTCGACGAAGCGCGCGACCAGGGCGACATCTCATACGCGCGCATGCTCTGCGTGACGAGCTTCCTGGAGCTGCGCACGGGCAACCTGCGGCTGGCGCACGAGGGCGCTCGCGAGGCGTGCGAGGTGTGGCGGCAGGCCGGGCTGCCGCTCGAGGAGAACGAGGCGCTCGGCGTGCTCGCCCAGGTGGAGGCGGAGCTGGGCCTCGAGGAGGACGCGCGCCACCACGCCGAGCTGATCGCCGAGCTCGGCCGCGGGCTCCAGGACCTTGGCGAGATCCGGCGCGGCTTCATACTGGTCTCGCTCGAGCTGGCTCTCGAGCGCTTCGCCGAGGCGAGCGCGGCCGCCGACGCGTGGATCGCCGCCGCCGAGCGCACGGGGATGCTCAGCTCGCTGCTCGCGCCCGTCGGGCCCTGGGGAGTGGAGGCGTTCGCCGGTGCGGGCGAGGTGGAGCGCGCCGAGCGGCTGGCCGCCGAGGTGGAGGCCGAGGCAGCGCGCATGCCCCACCCGCGGCTCACGCTCTACGCGCTGCGCAGCCGCGGTCACGTGCTCGCGGCGGGTGGCGACCTGGAGAACGGAGTCGAGCACCTGTTGCGCGCGCGTGAGGTGGGTGTCGCGCTCGGCTGCCCGCTCGAGCACGGGCGCACTCTGCTCCTGCTCGGCCAGGCGCAGCGCCGCGCCCAGCGCCGCGCCGACGCGCGTACGACGCTTGGCGAGGCGCTCGCCCTCTTCGATCACCTCGGCGCGCCGCTCTGGGCCGAGCGCGCGCGGCGGGAGCTCGGCCGGATCGGCGGCCGGCCCGCGGCGCGCAACGAGCTGACAAGCGCAGAGCAGCGCGTGGCCGAGCTCGTGGCCGAGGGGATGTCGAACCGCGAGGCGGCCGCCGCGCTGTTCGTGACCGTCAAGACGGTCGAGGCCGCCCTGTCTCGCGTCTACCGCAAGCTCGGCATCCGCTCGCGGGCCGAGCTCGCGCGCATGTTCGCCGGCCGTCCCTCCTAGGCCGCCGCCGAGAACTTGAGGTGGATGTTCGCCGTGGAGGTGAGCGTGCCCACCTGCGCGCCGGTGCTCGACTTGATCGGGGCCGTGAGCTTGATGTGGAGCGTGAACTTCTCGCCCCGGTGTCCCTTCTTCACGTGGTTCTCGGGAACGGGCAGATAGGTGGGCTTGTTGACGTCGATCTGCTCCGGGCTGAGCACCGACAGCACCGTGCCGCCCTCGGGCGCCGCGCAGGTGTCGAACAGCACGCGCGGATCTGAGTGCAGGATCGCGCCGATCCCGAGCCGCGTGCCGTGGATCGTTCCGCCGCTGATCGGCACGGTGTCGACGGGCAGGAAGTTCTCGGGGTTCTTGCCGGCGTTGGCGATGCAGGAAAACGGCACCGGGTTGTCGTTCGCGTCGCGCATCTGGCCGTTGGCCGAGCCGGTCATCACGACCTTGGGCTTGATGATCGACGCAAACGTTCGCGGGTCCGGGAAGTCCCTCGTGATCTTCGGCAGCGGCCAGCCGAACGTCATCGTCGTGTTCTTGTCCGTGGTGGTGTGCCAGCGCGACGTGATGTCGGCCTTGAACTGGTCGAGACCCTGGTCCGGGTCGGAGCCGCTCATGGCGAGGGTCTGAACGCCGCTGGCGGACGTGACGTGCCAGATGGTCTCGATGATCTTGCTCTTCCTCGCGCCGGCGGCGTTGCCTGCCACGGGCACGAGTACGAGCGAGAGGGTCGCCACCGCCGCCACGGCGAGGGCGCGTGATGCGCGAGTCATTCGATCACCTCCGTGATCCGTTCATGGTCGAGGTTCGCAAGCTCGGTCATCCGCGCGACCTCCTGCCGCGACGGCGCCTCGAAGACGTGGAAGCAGATCTCGTCGTCCGGTGTGAGGAAGCTGCGCACGTGGCGCACCTCGATGCCCTCGCGCGCGCCCGCCTCGGCGCCCGCCTCCGCGAGCGCCGACAGGCTGCGGAGGTCCGGAACCGGGGTGCGGGCCACGTAGCTCTCGACGAGGAAGCTCCGCACGGTCAGAAGGTGAGGTCCACCACCGCGCCGCAGAGGCCGACGGTGATCCCCGTGATCGTGGTGTAGGGAGCCTGCGGCGCGTAGAAGCTCGTGCAGGTCCTGCCGGTCTTGAGGTTGTTGCGGGACGCCGTGGCCTCGCCGGGCGGGGGCGTCGGGATGCCGTACTTCGAGCGCACCGTCGCGGCGGCGGAGCCGAGTCCGACCTTCTTGGCGGTCTTCAGCTTCTTGACCTTGGTCACGGCCGCGCTGCCGCTGTTGTCCGGCAGACCGATCTCCACACCGGTCACCTTGCCGCCCTTCAGGTAGTAGCCGGCGAAGGGAACCGTGGTCGACCCGCCGCCCTGAACCGGCGAGCGCGTGAGGAACTGGCACCAGATGTCGTTCTCGAAGGGCAGGCAGCGATCGGGCGTGCCCCACTTGGCCACGGCCTGACGCTTGGTCATCCCGACCTTCACCCCGCCGATCGACTTGCCCGGCACGATCGAGGGCTTCTTGAAGGACAGGTGCGGAATCGAGGCGAGCGCGGGGGCAGCGGGGAGTGCCAGCGCGCCTAGGGCCAGAGTGGTGGCTGCGAGTTGGCGATTCATGCGCTCACGCTACGGCGCGCGGGCCAGGGCGATCAACGGAGGTTTCCCTACATTTTGCGATTGGTGGCTCGCGACCCTGACCCGCTTCCCCTCGGAGAGACCGTCCAGTGGGCCGGCGCGCGGCGCCCGGAGCGTCGACCGCTCGAGGGCCGCATGGTGCGCCTGCGACCGGTGGACCCGGAGCGCGACGCGGACCCACTCTTCCGCTCGTCCCATCCGCCGGACGGCGATCCGGAGCACTGGACCTACCTGCCCACCGGCCCGTATGCCGACGCCTCACAGCTGCGCGCCGCGCTCGCGGAGGCGGCGGGAGCGGACGACCCGCTGTTCTTCACGATCGAGCGCGTGCGCGACTCGCTGCCCTGCGGCGTCGCGTCCTATCTGCGCATCACGCCCGAGCACGGCGTGATCGAGATCGGGCACATCTGGTTCGGCGCCCCGATCCGCCGCGGGGCCGAGGGCACCGAGGCGATGTTCCTACTCGCGCGCGAGGCCTTCGACGGCCTTGGCTACCGGCGCCTCGAATGGAAGTGCAACGCGCTGAACGCTCCCTCACGGACCGCCGCCGAGCGGCTCGGCTTCCGCTTCGAGGGCGTCTTCCGCCGGCACATGGTTGTGAAGGGCCGCAACCGCGACACGGCCTGGTTCGCCATCACCGACGAGGACTGGCCGGCGGTGCGGCGCGGCCACGAGCGCTGGCTGGCGGAGTCGAACTTCGATGCCGACGGGCGCCAGCTCTCCTCGCTCGGGACGCTGATCGCCCAAGAGCGAGGGTCGCTGTCAGGATCCTGACCGCTAAAGAATCCCTGCTGGCGAGCGCGCCCAGCCTGGGTTAGCTTCGACTGGACAGTTTGACCTACGCGGGCAGGGAGTCGTCGCTGTGTGATTCGCGCCTAGGCCCGGCGCGCCCCGTTCGCCTCATCTCTTTCCAGGAGGGTTCCAGTGCGTCGATTCTTCGGCACCATCGGTGCTGCGGCGGTGCTCGCCGTCGGACTCGCCGGCGCTTTTGCGTCAGCGGCAAGCGCGGACGTCGTCGGTCCGATCAACTTCGAGCAGCCGGCCTACCACACCGGTGACATCAACGGCCAGCAGGGCTGGCAGAAGGCCGGTCCCTACGACGTGGCCGTGGCAAACGTGTCCGCCTTCCCGGCGGCGTCCCACTACCTCTTCGGCTCGCAGGCTCTGCGGCTGTCGGACGCGGTCACGAGCGGCAGCTTCGGCGACCAGACGTTCTCGCCGGGCCTCAACGACGCGGCCGGCGAGGGCGCCGCGCCCGACTTCGCCGCGGGCTTCCTGATCGGCACCACCCAGTCCACGGTGCAGCCCGGGCTGAGCATGTCGGTGAGCCCCGACAACGGCAGCGGCGGGCGGATGAGCTACCTCCGCTTCGAGGACCAGGCCGACGGCGTGCACGTGTTCTTCGACGACGTGAAGGACCACGGTCCGGTCGGCACCGTCGCGGACTTCCGCGAGTCGGACATCGCGACGCTCGACCGCAGGCGCTCCCACCTGATCGGGTTCCTTGTCCACTTCAACCCGGGTCCGCACAACGACCTCGTCACGATCGTGATCGACGGGCGCATCCGCAAGATCGGGACGACGTGGGAGGACTACTACCGCTACGACCCGGAGCAGGCGGGCAACGGCAACCAGGTGCCGGCCGTGTCCAAGCTGCTCTTCCGCGAGGGCGGCGCTCCCGCTCCGCTCACGCTGGGCCAGGGCTTCCTGGTCGATGACGTCACGCTGGCGTCGATCGGCCGCAGCCACTAGCCGAGTAGCCACAGGCAGCGCAGCATGGGAGGGCCTCGCTCCGGCGGGGCCCTTCCTTTTGCCGGGGGCGCTACCGTGCGCGTATGCCCTCCGCTTGGCCCACCCTGTCGTACGAGGCCTGGCGCCCCACCTGCGACACGCTGCACGCCCACACGCAGGTGCTCGGCAAGCTGGCGGTGGCGCTGGCCCCGCCCGAGCCGCAACTCCAGCACGCGGCCCTGCGCCTCACGGCCCGCGGCTGGGAGACGCTGCCGCTGCGGGCGCCCGATGGCTCTGGCGCGTTCGTGGCAGCGCTCGACCTGCGCGCGCACGAGGCCGTGGTCGAACACAGCGACGGGCGCACCGAGCGGGTTGCGCTCGCGCCGGACCGTGCCGTGGGCGAGGTCACGCGCGAGCTGCTCGAGCGGATCGCCTCCCTCGCCGGCCACGTGAAGATCGACCCCACGCCGCAGGAGGTGGAGTGGAGCGTGCCGCTCGACCAGGACGACGAGCACGCGAGCTACGACGCCGGCCAGGTGGCCGACTACTTCGCCGCCGCCACCCAGGCGGCGCTCGTCCTTGCCGCCTTCCGGGCGCCGTACCGCGGCCGCTCCACGCCCGTGAACGCGTGGTGGGGCTCCTTCGACCTCGCGGTGAATCTCTTCTCCGGGGAGTCCGCCGACCCGCCGTCCGGCGACTTCATCATGCGCAACGCGATGGACTCGCAGGAGGTCGCGCTGGGCTGGTGGCCCGGCGACGGGCGCTACGGCAAGGCCGCCTTCTATGCCTACGCGCACCCGGCCCCAGAAGGCTTCGCCGGCGGGCAGCTCGAGCCGGCCGCCGCGCGCTGGGAGTCCGAGCTCGGCGAGTACATCCTCGACTGGGACGACGTGACCGCGGCGCCTGACCCGCACGGGTTCGCGCTCGAGTTCGCGCGCTCGGCTTTCCGCCACGCCTGCCTGGTGTGCAGCTGGAACCCCGGCCTGGCCGCCAGCGCCGAGAGCACGCCGCCGCCGGTGCGCTGAGCTAGCGGCGCGGCACGCTCACGTCGAGCGTCTTGCTGCTCGACACGCCGTTCAGGCTCTTCGCGCTCAGCACCACCTGGTAGCTGCCCTTCGCCGGCAGTGGCCAGCTGAGCTTGTGCCCGCCGCGCGCCAGCGAGCCGCCGAACGTGTAGACGGACTTCGAGCCACGCATCACCCGCATCGTCACGGCGGAGATCTTCGACACCGTGAACCCGATTCGCAGCTGCTTGACCTTCCTGTCCACGCGCGCGCGCAGCGAGGTGAGCTTGACCGGCTCCTTCTCGTAGCGCGCGAAGTTCGCCGCCTCGCCGCAGAACGGCTCCTGCCAGCGGTCGCACATCTCGTCGAGGAAGGACTCGAACAGCTGGTGGTAGTTGAGGTCGGACTCGTGCCCCGGCGCGCTTGGCGAGCGGAAGTAGAGCGACCACGCGCCCGTGTCGTAGAGCGGCAGGATCTTGCGCGCTGCGGCCACGCCCTGGTTCACAAGGTCGAGCGCGGTGGTGTCGCCGCTGTTCACGGCGTAGTCGTCGAGCCCGAGGATCGACTGCGCGTACGCGTTGCCCACGAGCAGGTCCTTGTCCTGCGAGTACTGGAGGAAGAACGTTCCCTGCGGGCGCTGGATCGTGATCCCCCACGGCGGGCCCTGCTGGAACACGCCGAGCATCGAGTGGGCGGCGTCCGCGTACTTCGACTGGCCGTCGCGCTTCGCCAGGGTGGAGAACGCCTGCATGCCCGTGGCGGTGGCCATGCCGGACACCCAGCCGGGCGCGCCGCCCGACCACGGGAAGTAGTACTCGAACGCCAGGAAGCCGTGGCGGGTCACGCCGGTGGCCAGCAGCTCGTCGGCGTAGCTCTCGAGCGAGCCGGCCTTGGGGTGCTTGAGCGTCAGCATCCCGTTGAGGTGGCCGAAGTTGGCGAGCGGCTGCAGCTGCCAGCCGGCGCCCGGATAGAACTCGTAGATGATCTGCGAGCCGGGGAAGGTCGTGCGCGTGCCGTACGCCAGCGGTCCCTTCTTGCGCGTCCAGAACCAGTCGACGTTGCGCTGCAGCGTGAGGAACGCCGGGTAGGCGCGGCCGCCGAGCAGGTGGCGCTGCGCCAGCGAGGTGAGGCTTCCGAGCACGCCCTTCATGTTCTGCTGCGAAGAGCCGCTCAGGTGCCGCGCCGCGATCTTGCCCTTGTTGTAGAGGCTGCGCCAGGCCGTGGCGTCGGTGGCCGTCTGGCCACCGCGTGCCTGAAGCGCCGACAGCGTGGTGATCACCGGGTCGGGCTTCTTCGCCACCGCGCCGGCCGGAACGGCCGCCGCCAGGGCAGCGAGCAGCAACATGCAGATGACCGCGAGACGCCTCACCGTTCAGTTTGTAACAGCCCGGAGGCCGAATGGATGCGGCTGGGCGATCTATCCCACGTCGAGCGCCAGGTCAGCGGCCTGACGGCCACGGCGCATGTGGGTGGCCAGGTAGGCGGTGGTGGCGATCGGGGCGATCACCATCACGGCGAGGAGCGCGATGAGCAGGATGTGTCCCGTGCTGATGCCCCCTCCGCCGGGACATGCCGAGCTCAGGACCTTGCCTGTGGCCGGGTCGAGATCGCTGGTGCATTTGGTCGTCGACACCGTGGCCTGGGCGACGACCACGAGCACGAAGAACGTGGCCATGAATCCGCCTGGAGGCACCAGCGTGCCGATCAGCTTCTGGCGGGTGGACCACACATCTGACGCCCAGAGCAGAACCACGCCGATGACCCAGCCGAGGAATGGGATGACGATCCCGCCGATGGGCAGCAGGATGAGGGTGGCGGTCTCCCGCCAGCCTCCCCTCGCCGGCCTCACTCCGAAGCGATAGCGCGCCTCCGCCGCGATGTCCGCCGGCTCGCCGAGCCGGTCGAGCATGTTGCGCAGCTCTGCCTCGCTCTCGATGTCGTACTGGGAGCGCTCTTCCTCGATGTGCTCGCGGATTTGCTCCACCAGCTCGCGACGCCGCGCACGCGGTAGGCCGCGCAGCTCCTTGTCAAGCCGATCGAGGTAGTCGTCGACCACGCGATTTTTGGTCGTGACCATGTGCCTGCCTTCCCTGGATGAAGTGGTCGACGCCGTCCCGGAACGTGTCCCACTCGTCGATGAACTCCTGCAAGGCCGCCTGGCCGCCCTTCGTCAGCCGGTAGTAGCGGCGCGGGGGCCCGGAGGGCGACTCGCGCCATGTGGTCTCCACGAGCCCGTCCTTGCGTATGCGGCTGAGCAGGGGGTAGATGGTTCCCTCGCTCGTGACCATCCCTTCGACATCGCCCAGGGCTCGCACGAGCTCGGGGGCGTATTGCTCACCATCTGAGAGCAGCGCGAGGACGCAGTACTGAAGCGTCCCGCGTCGCATCTGGGCGAGGAGGGTCACCTGCTTCGCAGCTACCATGCACTACAAGGTACCCGGCTTTGTCGCCTACGGCAACTGCCTCGGCTCAGAATCCTCTTGCATCAACTCGCCCGCGGTGATGGCGAGGGCCGCCGGCAGCAGCAGCGTGGGGAACACGAGCGGCAGGATCAGCAGGTGAAGCCAGTCCCAGAGCGTGTTTCCCTCGAAGCCGGTCCAGGCCCAACCCCACAGGTAGCCGCCCAGCACCGCGATCCCGAACGCGGCGAGCACGACGCCGAGCAGGAGGTGGTGGCGCATGCCGAGCTCCTGGCGGATCTCCCCCCAGAGCGGGAACGTGGCCACCACGAGCGGCAGCAGCAGGAGGTTGATCCAGTCCCAGAGCGCGTTGCCGCGGAACCCCGTCCAGTTCCAGGGCACGAGATAGCCCGCGAGCACGAC
>DASXCV010000374.1:0-10465 GCA_036491015.1 Thermoleophilaceae bacterium
GTCGGCGTCACCTTCGAAGCGAGGAGCGAGAAGTTCGACCCAGTCGAGTCGGTCGCCATCGCGACGCCGGTCACCGACATCGCCCCGCAGATGGCGAGCATCAAGACGAGATGCCTCCGCATATCTACCTCCTCAAGGCCGGCCTCATGCCGTGCCCGGTTCGTGGTCGAGAAGAAAAATACACCTGAAAACGGGTGGCGTGCGCCACAAAGAAAGGGGCGGCCATCTGGCCGCCCCTTTCGAGCTTGGCTTGCGCCTACGCCGCTACTTGGTCTTGCAGGGCGTCGTCGTGCTGACCTTGTCAGCCGGGTCGCCCCCGACATAGGAGAACGTGCCCTTGAGCGTGTACTTGCCCTTGCTGCACTTGGCGCCGACGTAGTTGTACTTCTTGCCCTTCGCCTTGTACGCCTTGCCGACCGTCGTCTTGAAGTCGGTGATCGTGGCGATGGAGTACACCGACGCCGGGATCGGAACGTTCAGGGTGTTCTTCTTCGGGTCGAGCGTTCCGGTGAGGACCGTCGTCAGCTGGAACTGATCGTTCCTGGAATGCAGGATGATCGTCGGCTTGCCGCCCTTCGGCTTGCCGTTGAACGCCGTCACGAGGAAGCTGATCTTCGACGTGCAAGGGAGTCCGGACTTGCCGAGGCATGCCGTCGCCGAACCGCCGCCGACCTTCGAGCTCTTGCAGAGCTGGAGTGCCGACTGCGTGGTCGTCTGCTCGAGACTGACCTTGCACTGCGGGAGGCCCTTAGTCGTGAACTTGAGCTGCTTGTCGAACGTGAGCTTCACGTTCGTCGTCGGGACCGGCGTGGTACCGGGGCTCGTGGGAGTCCCGGGATTCGCGTTGTCGAGGGTCGAGGTCTCAACGGCCAACGAGGCCTTGCCGAACTTCGAACTGCTCTGCTTCGACGGGCTGACGCCCTGCTTCAGCGCCGAGAAATCGGAGCCGGTTGAATCCGTCGCGTACGCGACGCCGGCCGCACAAAGACCGACCGCCAACGCGAGGATCCAGATTAGATGCTTACGCATACTTTCTGCACACCTCCTCTTGGCTCAGCGTCTGTTGCCGCGCCAAGTTTGATTGGGAACGTAGGGGATACCGCTCGTCTCTTCTGTACCCAGAGACTCAGAACCTATAGAACCCCGGCGAGCGCGGAAGTTGCGGTTTTCCAGCCTCACTTCTCCTTGCGCACGTGGAGGTAGCGCGTGAACTCGGGCGAGACCCCGATCGAGTGGAACTTCGGCTGGACGTTGCAGGGCGCCTGCGGGATCGACGACGCGTTCGGCTGGCGCTTGAAGATCAGCCGCTGGATCCGGCTGAACAGGTCCGGGGCCCCGTTCGCCCCGCCGGCGCGCGCCTGGAAGCTCGGGTTCGACGGCGTCGCCGGGTTGAGCGTCGCGTTTGCGCCGCTCGAGCACTGCCTGGTCTCGAACGAGTACAGCCCCTGCTTGGTGCCAACGCGGTTGTATCCGCCGGGCGCCACATAGGGATTCGTCCGGCTGGTCGTGAGGCGGCGCGGGTACGCGGCGAGTACCTCCGGGCCGAGGATGTTGGTGGTCCGCGCGAGGTGGTCGTGTCTGGTCCCGCTCGCGATGTTGAACCCGTTCAGGGCTGCGGCGCCATTGGCGAAGAACGCCGTCAGCTCGTGCCGGTACTGGTTCAGCGTCGTCAGGAGCGGGTCGAGCTGGCGCAGGAACGGGTCGATGCGGTTGAGCAGCGGCGGGAGGTCGTTGGAGAGCAGGGAGCGCAGCGCCGGCAGGCCCTTAACGCCGGCCGGGATCGCCTGGCGCAGGCCCTTGAAGAAGACCTCGAGGTGCGGCGCGAGCCGCTTCGTGGCCTCGAGCGTCGGCGTCAACTGCTTGGCGGCCGGGCGCAGCTGGGTGACCAGCGGATCGGTGTTGACCGCGAAAGACTCAAGGCGGTTGAGCGTTGCGCGCGACTCCCGCTGGAACGTCGGCAGGATGCGGAAGATGTCGGCGAGGTCGGCGTTGCGGTTCGCCGTGGTGTCGAAGACCGTCGCCGAGTGCCGGATCAGGGAGGACAGCTGGCCCTCGCGCGTCGACAGCGCCCGGAACGTCTCGCCGCCCCCGTGCACGAGCTGGCGCACCGCCTGCTCCTGGGTGGAGAGGATGCGGAAGACGCGGTTGGCCGACTGGGTGAAGAGCGGCAGCTCTCCGAGCGCGTTGTTGAGGTCGAGCCCGCGCCCGTGGAAGGCGATCGCGGCCTGCTGCATCCAGACGCGGAAGGCCTGACGGGTGGGCTGGTTGAAGGTGCGGAAGATCTCGTCGAGCTGCGTCGTGGGAGCCACCTGGGCGGTCGGGAGCTGGCCGTCCTCCGGCAGCGGCGTGGCGTTGCGGTTGCCGGGGGTGAGCTCGACGTAGGTCTCACCGAGCAGCGTCTTCTGGCGCAGGATCGCGTGCGTGTTGGCGGGAATCGGCGCGTACTTGGGGTTGATCTCGAGCGTGGCGGTCGTGTACGGCTGGACCTTGCCGTTCTGCTCGGCGAGCTTGAGGCTCACCACCTTGCCGATGTTCACGCCCGAGATGCGCACGTCCGCCTCCTGCGCGAGCGTGACCGCCTCCGGGAAGTTCACCTTCACGCGGTAGCCCTTCGGCCGCAGCGGCACCGAGCCGCCGAACGTCAGCCACAGGTAGAGCAGGATCGCGAAGCAGGAGAGCGCGAAGCCCACCATCACGAGGATCCGCCCGAGGCTTGGAGCTTGCTTCTGCATCAGGGAGTCGCTCCCGCGGGCGTCGCGCTGCCGCTGCACACCTGCTGCTGAGTCGGCGCGTTGAGCAGTGACACCAGGGTCTTGAGCTGCGGGTTCACCTGCTGGATCGCCTGCAGCACGGCGAGGCTCGTGCAGTCGGTGATGAAGAGGCCGCGCCGCACCGCGCCGTGCGCGTCCTGCGTGGAGAAGATCGAGGCGCCGGCGTGGTTGAGCCACGCGGCGTAGTACAGGAAGCCGTTGGCCGAGCCGGGCGGGTTGTAGGCCAGCTCGTTGAACAGCACGTTGAGGAACGACGCCGTGCGCGTGAGGCGCGGCGCCGTGGGCAGCAGCTTGTGCGCGGCGAGGCGCAGGTTGTGCACCGTGGGCTGCGCCTTCACCGAGAACGGCCGGAGCTGGGTGCGGATCACCGGCGTGGTCTCGTTGAGGAACGGGCGCACCTCGCGCAGCGACGGCCCGAGCGCGCGGGCGCCCGGCCGCAGCGCCTGGAATGTCGGCCCGAGCACCTGCGCGAGCTTGTCCGTCTTGCCAAGAGCCGTGCTCGCGCTGGTGAGCGTGCCCGGCAGCAACTGGAGCGTCTCCTCGAGCTTCTGGTCCTCCTGCGCGATCGCCTGGAAGTTGGCGTTGGAGGAGTCGACGAGCTGGGAGAGCTGGTGGTCCTTGCCGGCCAGCGCGGTCGTGAGCAGCTGGAAGTTGTGGACCACGCGCTGGAGGTTGGCCCGCCGCTTCGAGAGCAGACTCGTGAACTCGGCGGTGTCCTGCGCGGTGGGGTCGAAGCGCTTGAACGTCTGGCGCAGGTCGGCCGCGGTGTTCGGGCTGCTGAACGCCTGGCCGCCCGCGTTGATCAGGATCTCGAGGTAGGCGCGAGTGTCCGAGTCGAGGTTGGACAGGACCTCGTCGAGGTTCACGTCGGGCAGCGTGTTCGACACCGGCAGCGTGCCGTTGTCCGCCACCGCGCCGGCGGACTTCGTGCCCGGGTCCATCTCGATGTACATGTCCTTCAGGCCGGTCTTCGGGCGCAGGAGGAGCGTGGCGTTCTTGTAGACGGGCGCCTTGCGGATCGACTTCTTGATCTTCATCTGCACGATCGCCACGCCGTTCTCGAGCTTCACGGCGCCGATCTCGCCGATCGGGACGCCCGCGATGTTCACGGTCTGGCCCTGGCCCGGCACGACCGCCTGCGCCGTCGAGAACTCGGCGTTCACGGTGTAGAAGTCGGTGCCCACGAACGGCACCCAGGCCGGCAGGTAGAGCCGCTGGTGGCCGAGCACGTATGCGCCCACCGCCAGCGCGATCAGGATCAGGCCGATGATCGCCAGGAAGTCGCGCATGTGCTTCTTGATCGCGTGCTTCATTCCCCGGGTCCGATCGGCGCGTTGTTGAGATCCGGGACCCCGCTCTTGTAACAGGGCACCGACGAGTTGTAGGGCGGCTCCTTGCCCGGGAACCGCGGCTGCGTGCCGAGCGGCTTGAGCACCGCGTTACCGAACAGCTGGCCGCTCAGCGAGTTGCCGGTGTTCACGCTCTGGTCGCCGCCGCCGGGCTGGAAGCGCGTGTACTGGCCGTTGCCGTCGAAGTTCGAGGACTCGGACGAGAGCCCGACCATCGCCTGCCAGAACTCCTTGTAGTTCGGCACCCCGGTGCTGAGGAAGCCGTCGTTGATCGGGATGTCACCCGTGGGCAGGATGGTCTGCACGGCGCAGCGGTTGATCTGGTCGAGTTGCGGGAGCAGCTTGATCGACTCGTCGGTGAGCCCGGCGAGGTCGTGCGTGGCGGGCCGCAGGTCGTTCACGAGGCCGCCGAGCTCGGCGGGCGACACGAGCTGCCGCGCCTGGGCGATCCACGGGAACGACGCGTTGATCGTGGCGGGCGTCTCGCGGATGCCCGGCAGGATCTCGCGCGCCCACGCGCGCGTGGGCGGGAATGACTGGTCGAGATGCAGCAGCGCGGAGTGCGCCTTCACCACCACCGGGCCGAGCAGGTGAACGGACGTCTGCAGGTTGGTCTGCTGCGCCGCGAAGGCGGCCATCGTGCGGTTGAAGTTCGTGATGAAGTCCTGCAGCACGCTCTCGTTGTTGTTGAGCGCGGCGGCCACCTTCTGCGTGCTCGCCACGAGCTTCGAGAGGTCGTGCGGGTCCTCGCCGAGGAAGGCCTCGTTCACGAGCGCCGTGCCCTTGAGCGCCTTTGCCGAGTAGTCGAGCGACTTGTTCAGCGCCTGCCCGGCGGTGAGGCCGCGCACCGCGACCACCTGCGTGTCGTCGCCCTCGGTGGCTGTCGGCTGGCCATTGATCGCGTCGCCGTAGCCCTTCAGCAGCACCTGCAGGTTCGCGCGCGTGTTCGCCTGCAGCGAGCTGAGCAGCTGGTCGATCTGCACCGGCGCGCTCGTCTGGGTGACCGGGATCGTCCCGCCGGAGTGCACGCTGGGCGCGCTCGGGCTGCCCGGCGAGAGCTGCACGAAGAAGTTGCCCTCGAGGAACAGCTTGGGCCGGATCTTCAGCGACGCGTCGGTGTGAATCGGCAGCGCGTTCTTGTTCAGGCTCATCGTCACGAGCGCGGCGCCGGTGGCAGTGCCGTTCGAGTCCTTGTAGGTGGTCACCTTCTTCACCGTGCCCACCTCCACGCCGGCGATCCGCACGGGCGAGTTGGTGCGCAGGTTGGTGGCGTTGTTGAAGACCGCGTTGAGCTTGTAGTGGTGGGTGAGGAAGGGGATGTGCTTCGCGAAGGCGAGGTAGCTGCCGATCGCCACGACGACGATCGCGATCAAGCCGGCGCGGAAGGGGCTCATCCCGGGTTTCTGTCCGCGGCGCATTACTTCGACTTCGCCTGCCCATCGGTGTGCAGGCCCTGGTTGCCCGCCACGTTGCCGATCACGGTCTTGCCCGCCTGGTACGGCTCGTTGCCCGCCTCGCACTCCTGGGTCTGGCCGGGCGACGCCGTGTTCGGGTAGTTGTTGGCGTGCAGGTGGTTCTCCTGCGTCGGGCCGTTGGCCGGGCCGGCCGAGGGGCCGGTCTCGCTGTTCGGGCCGCTCGGCGTGGCGACGATGATGAAGCGCTGCCAGGTGCCGTTCGGGTCACCCACGGACAGCAGGCTCGCCACGTTGCGCAGGAAGAGCGAGATGTAGTTGCACTGCGTCTGCACCGGCGTGAGGAACGCGAGCGTCGGGTTGAGCGAGTGGAAGGTGTGCGTGAGCTGGTTCACGCCCTTCGGCACGAGCGGGTCGGTGGCGAAGCGCTGGACCGCCCGGAAGGTGCTCTCGAGCTGCTTGTTCATCGCCGGCGTCTCGGGCAGGAACTTGGCGCCCGCCGTGAGCGCGTCCGCGAGCACCGGCGCGGTCTTCGGCAGCACGGCCACGCCCGGGCGCAGCTCGTGCATGAAGCCCGTGAGGTTCACGATGAACGGCCGCTGGAGCGGCAGCTGCGCTGTGACCGTGTCGAGCGTCGGCGGCCCCTTCGAGATCGTCTCCTGGATGAACGGGCGCGCCACGCTGCCGAGCGCGGTGAAGGTGGTGTCGAGGTTCGCGAACAGGTCGGCCTGCGTCTGCGCCACCGGCGCCGTCAGCCCCGCCGCGCGGTTGAGCGCGGGGAAGAAGCGCCGGAGCGCGGTGCGCGGCGCGGCCAGGTTCGCGGCCACCGGCTGGAGATCCGTGAACAGCGGGCGCAGCGCGAGGATCGCCTCGTTCACGTCCTCGCCGCGGCCGGTGAGCGCATCCCCGAAGCCCTGGATCGAGCGCTGCTGCCCGGTGCGCGTGGGCTTGTTGAACATGTTCAGCACCTCGTCGACCTCCACCGGCCGCGGCTGCGCCTGCGACAGCGGGATCGTCGAACCGGCCTTGTAACCCACGGACGCCTTGCCGGGGGTGATCTCCACGTACTTCAGGCCGAGGGCGGAGCGCGGCCGCACGAGCACGGTCGTGTCCTCCGACAGCGGCTCGACCTTCTTCTCGAGCTTCATCGTGACCACCGCGGTGTCCACGCCGTTCGAGTGGTGCACCGGCTCGATGTCCGAGATCGAGCCCACGCGCTGCCCGCCGATCCGGACCTCGTTGCCCTTCACGAGGTTGGCGGCGTTCGGCAGCTCGGCCTTCACGTTGTAGGTCGGCACGAACGGCAGGCCGTTGTTCGCGTTGTAGGCGAGGAACACGGCCACGATCGTCACCAGCGTGGTCACGGCCCCGATCAGGACGGGGCTTCCGGTGAGTGCCGCTGAGCGTCGCCTGTCCATCAGGGACCCAGCAGGTAGTTGAGGGCGGGATCGGCCTGGCCGAGCGCGGGCGAGCCGCTGCTGTCGCCGGCGCCGGCGCGGATGCGGTTCAGCGCGGCCTTGCGCTCCTGCTGCGCCTGCGGGCTCGCCAGCTCGATGAAGCGCTGGAGGAGGCTCGGCTGCTTGAACGCGGTCGGCTGCACGAGCGTGTTGCCGTCAGCCGTATTCGAGCCGGAGCCGGAGCTCGTCTGCGAGCCGCCGCCACCGCCGTTCCCCTCGCCGAGCGCCTGGCGGATCGCCTCGGCCGTCTTCTGCAACGTGGGATCGGTGGGATCGTCGGCGGCGGGCGAGGCGGAGCTCGAGGACGCCTTGGAGAAGTTCGAGCTGCAGCCCGCGATCGGGACGATCGTGTAGGTCGTGCAGGTGTTCAGGATCAGGCCGGCGCGCAGGTAGTGGCCGATGCTGTCGAAGCCGTTCACGGCCTGCATCTGGAAGAACAGGAAGTCCATCAGGTGGTTGATGCCGCCCGTGGCGTCGAGGCTCTTCGTCAGGAGGTCGAGGTTCTTCGACACCGGGTCGGCGTCGTTGGCGAGCAGCCGCAGGTCGTTCGAGATCGGCTCCGCCGCGACAAGCGCCGGCGTGCCGACCTCCGCCGCCTGGCCGAGCGACTTGATGGCCGGGGTGGAAGCGGTCGAGAACGGCCCGAGCTCCTCGGTGAAGCGGTTGAGCCCCGGCGCCGCGCGGCCGAGGTCCGTGATCACCGGCGTCATCTGGTCGGACAGCGAGCTGAGGTCGTCGAGCGTCGGCTTGAGCTGGCGCAGGAAGGCGGGGAAGCGCTCGATGCCCCCGGAGATGTCCTGGCGCCGCTCGGCAGTGGCCTGCGCGGTCTTGTTGGCCTGCACCACGAAGTCCGCGACCTGGCGGCGCCGTGCGGCGAGCGGCTGCAGCACCGCGTCGGAGCTCTTCGCCAGGTCCGCCAGGGTGCGGTTCTGGCTGGCGAGGACCGCGAGCACCTTGTCGGTGTCGCGCAGCGCGGGATTGGCGCGGTGGATCACCACGTTGAGGTCCTGGCCGCGGCCGGCCAGGCCGGTGCCGAACTCGTTGATCAGGATCGCCAGGCGCTCGCGCGTGGGCTCGCGCATGATGTCGTTGATCTCGTCGATGTCCACGGGCGAGCTCGTGTTCGTGACCGGGAGCAGGTGCTCGCCCGCGCCGGGAGCGCCGTCCGGGATCGTGGGCAGCACGGGCTTGGCGGAGCTGCCGGGCTGGCAGTCGGCGAACGTCTCGCCGATCAGCGACTGCGGCCGGATCGTGCAGTGCGCGTCCGTGTGGAACGGCGTGAAGCCGGCCGTGTTGATCTGCAGCACGACGGCGGCCTTGTTGTCCGCCGTCACGTGGAGCGACTTGATCGTCCCGACCTTCGCGCCCGCCACCTTCACGTCCTCGCCCGGCACCGCGCGCACGAAGTCGAAGATCGCGCGCACCTGGTAGTTGCCGCCGCCGCCTCCATCGCTCGCGCCCGTGCCGAACACCAGCACCAGGGGCACCGCCACGATCACGAGGGCTATGGCCACGAGCCGCTTCATGGGCCGGGCAGGGTCGAGTTGGGGTCACAGGTCGTCTGCGGCTCGCGGTACGGGTTCGAGCCGTCCGGCGCCGGCTGCGTGGCCCCGCCCGGGCAGCGCTGCTGCTTGCCCTGCTGCAGCTCGTTGAGGCGCTGGGAGGGCGGGATCGCCGTGAGGAACGAGCCCTGCGCGTTGTCGGTGAGCGTGAAGGCGTTGAACACCGGCTGGATGCGCGCGTAGTGGCCGTTGGCGTCGTAGTTGGCGGCGCCCTCGGCGAACTTCGTGAGCCAGCCGGTGAAGTCCGGCGCGTACGGGCGCAGGTAGTCCACCACCGGCTGCCCCTTCTGGAACGCCTGGATCGTGCGCGGGAAGTCCGACTTCGCGAGGCTCGAGAGCTTCGGCTGCTTCGTGAGGAGCTCGATCAGGTCGTTGTTCGGGCCCGGCGTGCGGATCAGGTGGCGCAGGTCCGTGACCGTTGGCGTGGCGTCGCGAATCAGCGGGCGGAGCTGCGCGAGGAACGGGGCCAGGCGCTTGGTGGCGGGCTTCGACACGTTCACCAGCGTGTCGAGGTCGTTGAGCGTCGAGTTGAGGTCGACGAACGTGCTGTTCGCCTGGCGCAGCGTGGCCGGAAGGTTGGCGAGCGCCTGGTTGAGCGACACGTTCTCGTCGCCGATCGCACGCGTGGTGGCGTTCGCGTTCCCCACGAGCGCCGACAGGTCGTTGCTGCGGCTCGCGATCGTCGTGACCACGCCCGAGGTGTCGGTCACGAAGCGCTGGAATTCGGCCTGGTCGCGCGTGAGCTCCTGCGCGACGAGCGACGAGGTGGACAGCGCGGGCGCCAGGTAATGCAGGCTGAGGTTGCCGAGCTGGCCCTTCCCGTTGAGCTGCGTGGCCGAGCCGCGGATGAGCTGCTGGAGCCCGTGCCGCGTGGCGGGGTCGAGCGTGTTGAAGATCTGATCGAGATCGACCGCCGAGTGGGTGTTGTCCACCTGGATGGTCGAGCCGCTCGCGATCTTGTCGCCGTTGTTCGGCCCCGGGGCGATCGAGATGTAGCGGTTGGCGATGCCCGACAGCGAGTTCACCCGGATGGTGGCCACCGTGCCGGCGTGCAGCGGCGCGAAGTCGCTGTTCACGCTGATCTTCACGGCGGCCACGCCGTTGTCCTCGAGCGTGATGTCCTCGACCTTGCCGACCTCGACGCCGCCGACCTCCACGAGGTTGCCCTTCACGAGCTGACTGGCGCTCTGGAACTCGGCCGTAACGGTGTAACCGCTGCCGCCGCCGAACAGGAGCACCGCCACCACCGCGACAGCGGCGATCACGGCTACGATCGCGATCGTACGAGCCAGCGCGGAGCCCGCCTGGCCGCTGCCCTGCCTTGGTTGGGGCCGGTTATTTGGGGTTGTGGGAGATGCCAACAGCGAGTCTCATGATTCGGACGCCTCCCGTTGCGTCCGGTGTTCTCCTGGGCCGGCGCATCGTGCGCCGTCTTACTTGCAAGCCGTCTTACTCCATCCCGAGCGGGCCCTTGGCCTCGCCTGAGAGGAACTGCCGCACGAACTGGTTTTCGGAGTTGAACAGTTCCTGCGCCGGGCCGGACTCGACGATCCTCCCCTTCCAAAGGATCGCGATGTACTCGGCCACGCGGCGGGCGGACATGATGTCGTGGGTGATGACCACGTAACAGCCGCCGTTCTCGTCGTGGATCTCCTTGATCAGCTCGCACAGCAACGCCGTGCGGACCGGATCGAGACCTGAGTCGGGCTCGTCGAACAGCACGATCTGCGGGTCGAGCACGAGAGCGCGCGCAAACCCTGCCCGCTTGCGCATCCCTCCCGAGAGCTCGTTGGGCATCTTGTCGCCCGCGCCGCCGAGACCGACCTCCTTGAGCCGCCGGTTACAGATGTCGGCGATCTCGTCCTCGCCCTTGTCCGTGTGCTGCCGGAGGGGGAAGGCCACGTTGTCGTACAG
>DASXCV010000375.1:0-7404 GCA_036491015.1 Thermoleophilaceae bacterium
GACGCTCGTCGAGGTCAACCCGCTGATCATCACGCCCGACCGGGATGTCCGCGCGCTCGACGCGAAGGTGACGCTCGACGGCAACGCGCTGTTCCGCCACCCCGACAACGCCGCCCTGCGCGACCTTTCCGCCGAGGACCCGCAGGAGCGCATGGCCAAGGAGCGCGGCCTCACCTACGTCAAGCTCGACGGCAATGTCGGGATCCTCGCCAACGGGGCCGGGCTCTCGATGTCGACGCTCGACGTCGTCGCCGAGGCCGGCGGCGCACCCGCGAACTTCCTCGACGCCGGCGGCGGATCCAAGGCCGACGCGATCACCAGCGCTGTCGAGGTGATCCTGTCCGACCCCAAGGTCAAGGCCGTCCTGTTCAACATCTTCGGCGGGATCACCCGCTGCGACGAGGTCGCGAACGGCCTCGTGACCGCCTTCAAGGAGCTCGAGCCCAAGGTGCCGTTCGTCGTGCGGCTCGACGGCACGAACGACGAGGAGGGCCGCAAGATCCTCGCGGACGCGGACCTGCCCAACGTCTATATCGAGGAGACGATGCTGGGAGCGGCCGACAAGGTGGTTGAGCTCGCGGGATGAGCATCCTCGTAGACAAGGGGACCAAGCTCGTCGTGACCGGCCTGACCGGCCGCGAGGGCAGCTTCCACGGGCTCAACAACAAGCGCTATGGCACCGACGTGGTGGCCGGCGTGACGCCCGGCAAGGGCGGGCTCGACGTGGAGGGCATCCCGGTGTTCAACACGATCGGCGACTCGGTCGAGCAGGCCGGGGCCAACACGGCGATGATCTTCGTGCCGCCGCGCTTCGCCGCCGACTCGATCCTCGAGGCGGCCGAGGCGGGCATCGCGCTGATCATCTGCATCACCGAGGGCATCCCGGTGCAGGACATGCTCCGCGTGTACACGCACATCAAGCGCAGCGAGACCACACGGCTGATCGGTCCCAACTGCCCGGGCGTGCTGTCGCCGGGCAAGGCCAACGTGGGGATCATCCCCGCGCACTTCTTCTCCGAGGGCAACGTCGGGCTCGTGTCCCGCTCGGGCACGCTGACCTACCAGATCGGCAACGAGCTGGCCCAGCGCGGGCTCGGCAACTCGTCGATCGTCGGCATCGGGGGCGACCCGGTGCCGGGCTCGTCCTTCATCGACGTGATCACGCTCTTCGAGCAGGACCCGGAGACCGACGTGATCGTGATGTGCGGCGAGATCGGCGGCGAGGAGGAGGAGCTCACGGCCAAGTTCATCGCCGAGAACGTGTCGAAGCCGGTGGTGGGCTACATCGCGGGCTTCGCGGCGCCGCCCGGGAAGACCATGGGTCACGCGGGCGCGATCGTGAGCGGCTCGAAGGGCACCGCGGCCGCGAAGGCCGAGGCGCTCGAGGCCTCCGGGGTGCGCGTGGGGCGCACGCCCACCGAGGCGGCGGACATCGCCACTGAGATCGCCCAAGCCGCCGTTTCCTAGCTGAGAAAGCCCCTACCCCGCTTGCGGTACGCGGTGTCCCCGTGGTAGGGATGCTTAACTCGCACGCTTCATAACCACGGGAGGGCCCCTTGAGCAAATCGCTCTCGCCCCGTATTCCCGGTCGGCTACTGGCGCCGATCGGCCTAGCCATCGCAGTCTGCTTCCTGATTGCAGCCGGTGCCGCGCACGCGGCGTTCCCCGGCGCCAACGGGAAGATCGCCTTCGACCGCTATTCCAATCTGTCCACGGGGCTTGCCCCCGGCGCCCGGATCGGCCATGGCACCGCTGCGAAGGGTGCCGGCGACCGCTCTGGTCGCGGCCTCGAGCAGAGCGATCAGGTCTTCACGATCAATCCGGACTCGACCGGGGAAACCGACGTCAGCAACAGCGACAGGCTCGACGAAGACGTGAACTGGAGCGCCGACGGCGTGAAGCTCGCCTTCGACGCCTTCGGCGAGGGCGCTCAGATCTGGTCGATGAACGCCGACGGCAGCGCCCAGACGGATCTGACCAACAACACCGATACGGACGCCTTCCTGCCCGCCTGGTCCCCGGACGGCACGCAGGTGGCCTACTCGCAGGCCGACCCTGCGAGCAACTCGGACGGGATCTGGGTCATGAACGCGGACGGCTCGAACCAGCACGAGGTGATCCCCCCGACCGACATTCCGGAGACTGGCTTTGTGGAGAACCTCTTCCCCAACTGGTCACCTGACGGCGCCAGGATCGCGTATTCGCGAGAAGTGAACGACGAGGGTCAGCAGATCGACACCTCGCAAATATGGGTGGCCAACGCCGATGGGAGCGGGACTCCTCAGAACGTGAGCAACAACGCCGACTGGGACGAGGATCCGAACTGGTCGCCGAACGGCGCGCAGCTGGCGTTCGACAAGTACCCCGGGGACAACGACGTCCCCGCCGAGATCTGGGTCATGAACGCCGACGGCTCGGGCGCGCACCAGGTCACGTTCCCCACCGACTCGAGCGACGTCGGAGCCGCGTTCTCGCCTGACGGCACGCAGATCGCCTACGAGAGCGATCCGTTCACCATCATCAAGGGCGAGCGCAACCAGGAGATCTGGGTGGTGAACGCGGACGGCTCGAACGACCACCAGGTCAGCTCGCCGCCGGGCGGGTTCGACGACTACCTCCCGGACTGGCAGCCCGTCGGCTCGCCGGCCGCGAGCGCGTCGCTCGCGAGCTGCACGGCGGTCGGCAGCGCGGTGATCCACGCGGCGGATGCGACCGGCTTCAAGTCGCCCCTCGACGTCCACTACAAGGTGGACGGCGGTGCGGAGCAGGTCGCGGCCGTGGACGGCTCGGGCAACGCCACGATCGCGCTGGCGAACGGCGCCCACTCGATCGAGTACTGGGCCGGCGACGGCGCCGGTTACCAGGAGGCGGCGCACCACACCGCCACGACCACGGTCGACACGGCGAACAAGTGCATCCCGCCGGCGCCGAAGCTGTCCGTGGCCGGGGTGCGGCGCGCGTGCGTGAGCAAGGCGTTCAACGTGCGTGTGCACATCTCGAGCGCGACGAAGCCGAAGAGCGTGCACGTGTTCCTCGGGTCGAAGCGGATCCTGTCGACGACGAAGACGTCGTTCACGCTGCACATCAACACGAAGAAGCTGGGGCACCACACGCGCCTGCGCATCGTGGCCACCGACGCCAACGGCAAGGTGACGACGATCAACCGCACGATCGCGCGCTGCGCGGTGGCGAAGCCGCGGCGGAAGGCAGCGCCGCGCTTCACCGGCTAGCGCCGGCTCAATCGAAAAGGCCGTGTGCGACGGCCGGCCGTGGGGAGCGGCCGGCCGTCGCCGCGTGCCTGTTTGGCAGTTCTCGTTATCTTGGACAGCCGCATGGCAGCCGACCAGAAGCTGATCTCCTTCGCGCGCGGAGCGCCGTCGCTCGACATCATCGCCAGCGACGAGCTGGCCCAGTGCGCCGAGCGCGCGCTGCGCGGCGACCCGGCGGGCGCGTTCGCGTACGGCACGGCCGTCGGCTACCCGCCGCTGCGCGAGTGGATCGCCGCGAAGCAGTCGGTGGCCGTCGGGCAGGTGGTGACCACGAACGGGTCGATGCAGGCCGACGCGTTCCTGTTCGAGCTGATGGTCGAGCCGGGCGACGTGGTGGTGGTGGAGGCGCCGACCTACGACCGCACCCTGCTCGCGCTGCGGAAGCTGGGCGCCGAGATCCTCGCGATCCCGCTGCAGCCGGACGGCATCGACGTGGAGGCGCTTGCCGCGGCGCTCGAGGAGGGCGCCCGGCCGAAGCTCGCGCACGTGATCCCCAACTTCCAGAACCCGGCCGGGTACACGCTCTCGCTGGACAAGCGCCGCCGGCTGCTCGAGCTCGCGGAGCAGTACGACTTCGTGATCTTCGAGGACGACCCGTACGTGGAGCTGCGCTTCGAGGGCGACCGGCTGCCGACGATGCTGTCGATGGACCGCGCGGAGAAGGTGGTCTATGCGTCGTCGTTCTCGAAGACCGTCTGCCCGGGCATCCGCGTGGGCTACCTGGTCGGGCCGGAGCCGGTGATCGCCGCGATCGTGAAGATCGCGACCGAGACCTACATCTCGCCGAGCATGGTGTCGCAGGCGATCGTCACCGAGTTCTGCCGCTCGGGCGCGATCGACGGCTCGATCGAGACGGTGAAGGCTGCGCTGCGGGAGCGGCGCGATGCGCTGGCCGCCGCACTCAGGCGTGAGCTGCCCGAGGCGAACTTCGTGGAGCCGGACGGCGGCTACTTCCTCTGGGTCGAGCTGCCCGAGGGCAGCGACGTGGACGTGCTGTTCGAGAACGCGCGCGAGCGCGGGCTGGTGTTCGTGAAGGGCACCGACTTCCTGATCGAGGGCGGCCAGAACACCCTGCGCATCGCCTACTCCGGCGTCACGCCCGCCGAGATCGACGAGGGCGTCGCGCGGCTTGCCGAGGCCTACCGGGGCCTGGCGGACGCCGCCGCGTGACCGACGGGCCGCGGCTCGACCTGCTGCGGCCGCGCGACGTCGGCGCTCTGTTCCGGGATTCGCTGAGCGCCTATCTCCGCCACTTCGTGCCCTTCGTGGCGATCGGCGCCGCGGTGGTGGTGCCCGTGATGTTCGTGGTCTCGGGAATCGGGCTCGGCCAGCTCAGCGGCGGCTTCGAGGGGAACCCGGGCAGGGGCGCGATCGCCGTGGTGGGAGCCGAGAGCTACCTGATCGTCGGTCCGCTCGTGACGGCGATGGTGATCCACGCGCTGCTCGCCGTCGCCGACGGGCACCGGCCGCGCACCGGCGCCGCGATCCAGAGCGGGCTCGAGGCGTTCCGGCCGGTCTTCATCGCGGTCGTGATCGGCGCGGCGGGCGTGTTCGTCGGCATCCTCTTCTTCATCCTGCCCGGGATCTGGCTCGGGGTCCGCTGGTACCTGGCGCCGCAGGCGGTGGTGGTGGACGGCCGCAGGGGCGTGGGCGCGCTCGAGCGCAGCGCCGAGCTGGTGAGCGGCCAGTGGTGGCGGGTGCTGGGCGTGCTGCTGTTCGCCTTCATCGCCACCGGCATCGCACAGGCGGCGGTGCAGACGCCGTTCACCGTGCTCGCCGACCTGGCCAACAGCTCCGCGCTCACGCTGATGGGCCAGATGGTGTCGCTCGCGCTCACCGCGCCGTTCCAGGCGCTGATGCTCACGCTGCTCTACTTCGACCTGCTCGCACGCCGCAGCCTGCCGGCGATGGTCCCGCCGGTGCAGCCCCCGCTCTAGCGGCCGAAGCGGTCCTTGGTGAGCACGAGCTTGTCCGGCAGCACGGTGCGCGGCGGCGGTGAGGGATCGGCGATCACGGACACGGTCTCGGCCACGCTGCGGGTGACGGACAGGCTGTCGCCGCCGTCCGCCGCCACGGTCACCTCGTCCTCGTCCGAGGTGGCCAGCTTGCCCTTGAGTCCGGGGTAGAGGCCGGCCTCGTTCAGGTAGATCAAGAGGTCCTCGGCCTCGTTCTCGAAGCGCAGGATGCGCACGCTGGCGCCAAGCTCGACATCGGCGAGCGGCACGCCCTCCTCGCGCGGTCCCTCGGTGAAGGGGTGGCCGTGCGGGCAGGTCTTCGCGTCGCCGATCGCGGCAAGCATGCGCTCCTCCAGCACGGGCGACATCGCGTGCTCGAGCCGCTCCGCCTCCTCGTGCACCTCGTGCCACGGGATGCCGAGCACATCCGTGAGGAAGCGCTCGATCAGCCGGTGACGGCGCACGATCGCCGCCGCATGGTCGTGCCCGGACTCGGTGAACTCGAGCGACTTGTCCTCGTTGCGGCGCACATAGCCGTCGCTCTCGAGCCGGCCCACCATCTCGTGGACGGTGGGCGCCGAGAGCTGCATGGCGCGGGCGATGTTCGCGCCCGTGATGGGGAGCTTCGCCTCCTGGAGCCAGAAGATGGTCTGGAGGTACTCCTCTTCGGCGACGGTCACTTCGTGCTCGGCCATGAAAGGATCCTAGCCGTGTCGCTCCCGCTGAAGAGTCCGATCAAACCGCAGCTCGCCCGCCCGGCGAAGGAGCTGCCGGACTCGGACGAGTGGCGCTTCGAGCCGAAGTGGGATGGCTTCCGGATGATCGTGTTCCGGGACGGCGACGACGTGGAGCTGCAGTCGCGCAACGGCCGTCCGATGAACCGCTACTTCCCCGAAGTGATCGAGCAGGTGCTCGCCCTGCCCGGCCGGCGGCTCGTGCTCGACGGCGAGGTGATCGTCGAGGTGGACGGGATCCAGGAGTTCGACCTGCTCAGCCAGCGCATACACCCGGCGGCCTCGCGCGTGGAGATGCTGTCGAAGGAGACGCCGGCGGAGCTGGTGGCGTTCGACCTGCTGGCCGAGGGCGACGAGGTGCTGATGGAGCTGCCCTACGCCGAGCGCCGCAAACGGCTCGAGAAGGTGATCGCGGATCCTGTGCGGCTCACGCCGTGCGCGCATGACACCGAGGGCGCCCAGATCTGGTTCAGCGGCCATTCGGAGGGCGTGATCGCCAAGCAGGCCGACGCTCCCTACCTCCCCGGCGAGCGCAAGGGCATGCTCAAGATCAAGCGCCTGCGCACGGCCGACACCGTGGTGATGGCGTTCCGCTTCGGCAAGGAGGAGGGCACCGTCGGCTCGCTGATCCTCGGTCTCTACGACGAGGACAAGCAGCTGCACGTGGTGGGCCACACCTCCGGCTTCACCGCCAAGCAGAAGCGCGAGCTGATCGACAAGCTCGAGCCCTACCGCACCTACGAGCGCGGCTCGGGCGAGCCGTCGCGCTGGAAGTCCGACGAGGAGCTCGTGTGGGAGGGGCTGCGGCCGGAGCTGGTCTGCGAGATCGGGTTCGACCACATCACAGGCAACCGCATCCGCCACGGCGCGAAGTTCCAGCGCTGGCGCGAGGACAAGGCGCCTGAGGAGTGCCTGATGGAGCAGTTGCGGGCCTAGGTCCGCCGCTGATCATGCCGTCACGGTCTCCTCGAGGCCGAGCTCGTCGATCGCGACCTCGCGCATCTTGAACTTCTGCACCTTGCCGGTGATCGTCATCGGGAACTCGTCGACGAGCTTCACGTAGCGCGGCACCTTGTAGTGGGCGATCTTGCCCTTGCAGAACACCTTGAGGTCGTCCTCTGAGGCGGCCGCGCCGTCGCGCAGCTGCACCCAGGCCATGATCTCCTCGCCGTAGCGCTCGTCGGGCACGCCGATCACCGCGACGTCGGCCACCTCGGGATGGGTGTAGAGGAACTCCTCGATCTCACGCGGGTACACGTTCTCGCCACCGCGGATGATCATGTCCTTGGAGCGGCCGACGATGTTCACGTAGCCCTCGTCATCCATCGTGGCGAGGTCGCCGGTGTGCATCCAGCCTGCGCCGTCGATCGCCTCGGCGGTGCGCTCCGGGTCGTTCCAGTAGCCGAGCATCACCGAGTAGCCGCGGGTGAGCAGCTCGCCCGGCTC
>DASXCV010000376.1:0-5008 GCA_036491015.1 Thermoleophilaceae bacterium
CGGGCGACCGTGATTTCGCCGGCTCCGCACGTGTTCTGTGTGCGGAGTCGACGAAAGGAATGTCGTAATGGCAAGGCTTGTACGGATGCTGATGGTGGCCGGGGTGATGGCCCTGGCTGTGGCGATTTACGCAGGGGTGGCGATCGGCCACGACGGTGGCGGCAACAGTGGCCGCGGGAACGGCAATGGCGACCGCAACGGCGACAACCACGGTGGCCGCGGCGGCGATCGCGGGAAGTCGATCCTCGAGTCCACGCTCGCGCCGTCCCAGACCACCGACCCGAGCTTCCACGGCGTGGCGCCCGGCGGCGCCCCCTGGGTGCTGCGGCGCGGCTCGGTTGAGCTGAACGGCCGTGGCCGCTTCGATCTGCGCGTGCGCGGGCTCGTGATCCCGGCGCCGACCGGCGACAACACCCCCGGCCCGGTGATGACGATCAGCGCATCGCTCTACTGCGGCGCCGACATGGACACCACGGCTGCGGACACCACGCAGTCGGTGCCGATCGACCGCCGCGGCAACGCTCGCATCGAGGACCGCTCGTTCAATGTGCCGTCCACCTGCCTCGCGCCGGTGATCCTGGTGCACCCGAACGGCAACCTCGCGGCGTACATCGCCGTCGACGGCTGGCGCTCCTAGCTAGGGGCAAGGAGGAGAGGGGAAGTGGAGCGGCCGCCCGGGGGCGGCCGCTCTGCTTCTCTCAGCCGCCGATCGCGCGCCCGAAGTAGCGGCAGCCGTTGCCGCTGTTCTGGGGGCTGTCCATGAAGCCGTAGTCGATCGTCGTCACCGAGCCGTCGGCGAAGGCGACCGCGGCGGTTCCGGCTCCGGAGCCGTGCTGGACGATGTCGTCCGCGTCGGCACCGTCAAACGACTCGTCCGCGAACCGGTGCGCGACGTCGGGCCCACCCGCGTTGCTCACCCAGCCGGCGCTGAGCGCGGCGGCTTGGGCCGTGCCGTTGTGGATCTCCAGCGCGCTGAGACCGCCGGCGCAGCTCGCCACGAGCCCGACGTTGCCGACCGTGCGGCTATCCGGCGCGCCGTCGTTCGCCACCGTGATCGAGAAGCGCTCGATCGTCTGGCCGGCCACGCTGGCGGCGCTCGCCGCGGCGGGAGTCGAGTCGGCGCTGAGGGCGTGCGTGGCCGTAGTGGCGCTCGTGGCCGTTGTCGCGCTGGTGGCCGTCGTGGCCAGCTTCGCCTTCGGCACGGCACCGAGCTTCGACTCGTTGATCTGCTTGCCGGTGAGCGTGTTCTTCTTCAGCTTCGGGCCCGTCACCGAGCCGTTCTTCAGGTTCTTGCCGTTGATCTTCACCGCGGCGTACCCGGTGCCGCCGAGCGCCACGAACAGGGCCAGCAATGCGATCACGGCCGCGGGTGACGGCCTCCGTCTGAGCAGGCTTGACAACCGGGGACCTCCGATCCTCGGGATGAAAAAGCCGCCACGAGTCCACGGGCGGCACGGTAGGCGGCGATCCTCTCACGCCCGGGTGCGTGAGAACACCCGCCGCCCGGCGGACACGCTGAGTCAGCGGCCCGCGTGCAGGTGGATCGTCACCGTGTCCCTGCTGTTACGAAGCGGAGACGGTGGTCAGACGCGCGTCAGCTCGTCGCCCACGCAGATCGTGCCGGTCTGCTCCACGAGGGCGCCGATCGCGAGGAACGCGTCGCGCTCGCGGGCGATCGTCCGCAGCACGTCGAGGTCGCGCTCGATCCCGCCGGCCTGAGGGCGTGTGGTCATCACGCAGCGGTCGATCTGCTTGACCACGTCGAGCCGCACCTCGCCGAGCTCGATCGCGGAGCCCACGAGTGCGTCCTCGCCCTCGCCGTCGAGCAGCACGTTCGAGCGGAAGCGGCGCGGATCCCACGCGCCGATCGTCCCCTTCGACAGGAGCGACACGCGCGTGCGGGCGGAGTCGTGGAATGGGCCGTCGGCGCCGTCGAACGGAGTCCAGTGGCTCGCGTCCTCGTGCTCGAAGTCGTCCGGGTTCTCGTAGCGACGGTCGATCGAGCTGTCGGACGAGCGGAGCGTGACGCCGCGCCCGAGCCAGTCGCACAGCGCCTCGTCGGACAGCGCGGTGGAGCCGTCGGGAAGGGTGATCTCCGCGCTGCCGTCGTCGCGCAGCCGCGCGGAGGCGAACAGCAGCTCGGGCACGCGGCGCGCCGTCAGGCCGAAGCCGGTCTCGACGTCGTAGATCGCGAAGCGGCGGTCGCCCTCGAAGCCGTGCGGCATGACCGCGGCCGACTCGAGCCGCTCGCCGAGCAGCGACTTCACCGGGTAGCGCCACAGCTCGGCTACCCGCACGGGCCGCTCAGTTCTCGATCGTGACCAGCGTGCCGATCGGCGTGTACGGCCAGATCTTGCCCGCGGCGGCCAGCGGAAGCTCCACGCAGCCGAGGCTCTGCGGCGTGCCGAAGGAGGCGCGGTTGAAGGCGTGAAGGGCGTCGCCGCCGTTGAAGTAGCTGATCCACTGGATGCCCGGGTCGTTGTACTTCGAGCCGTCCGGGTTGGTGCCGCTCATCGTACCCACGGGGAGGTGCTCGAAGACCGGGAACGTGCCGAGCTGTGTCGGCGCCGCGGGCACGCCGGTGTTGCCCGGCGAGGTGAGCACCGTGCGGCCGCTGTGCCAGAGCGTGAGCAGCTGCGGGACGTTGCGGTGGACGTACACGTAGCTGTAGCCGCCCGAGTGGCGCTTGCCCGCGATGGCCGCGTTCAGCAGCACCTTCCACACCTGCGGGCCGGCGACGCCGTCGGCGGTGATGCCGTGCTCGTTCTCGAACATCATCAGCGCGCCGCGCGCGATCGCGTTGGGCTGGCCATCGCTCCACATCTTCCGGAGCTCGGGCGGCGTGTGGCTGTAGCGCCAACCGAACGAGCCCGGCGGCGGGTTGGTGGCGGCCGCCACCTCGGCGGGGGCTGTGTGAGCGACATCGGTGCCGGAGGGCGACCAGCTCACCGGCAGATAGCCCGCCTGGGCGAGCAGCTGCTGGAGCCGCAGCTCGGAGCCGACGGGAACGGTCCAGGAGATCTGCTTGGTGGTGGCGGATCCCTCGCCGTTCGGGCCGCGAACCGCCAGCGCCTTCGGCAACGTGGCCCGGACCGTCGCGCCGAACGGCGCGCCGAAGCCCGACGGCGTGAAGACGAGGGTGTGGCTGTCGGTGCGGTGCCAGCTGCCGGGGATGGCTGGCGTGAGCTTCGGCTTCGCCCCGCCAAGCACGTCGTCGACCTTCTTGGAGAACGTCAGCCTGAGCGGTGTGGAGGGCGTGATCTTGGTGCCGGGCGCGGGGTTGCTGATCGCGGCGGGAGCCTGCGCCTGCGGGAACCAGCTGACGGGAATCGGGTGCCCGACCCGCTCCCACGAGCGCACCGCCGCGGCCACGCTCACGCTGCCCGCGGCGGGGCGAGCGCCGAGATCGACGGTGTCGCTGGGGGTGGCGAGCCGCTCGTGCTTGAGCCGCGTCGTGTCGCCGTACGCCACGCGCGAGACCGGCTGGTCGAAGTTCACCTTCACGGGCGAGCCCTCGGAGACCGTGAGCCAGCGCTCGGTCACATGCGCGACGGGCGCGCTCAGGGTCAGGGTCTCAGTGCGCTGCTTGCCGAGCGCCCAGGACAGCCAGCCCGGCCGCTTGACCACCACTTTCACCGACACCTGCTCGCCCGGCGTTAGCTTCTTCTCGGGCGTGAGCCGGCCGTGCTCGACTATCAGCGGGATCTGCTTGCCGCTCGGTCCGAACGCCTGCGCGCTCTCGATCGAGCCCGCGAGCGGCTGTGACGTGAGATGCGCCAGAGCCGTGGGGTCGCCTTTGAGCGAGGCCCCCGACCATTCGAACAGAGCGGCCGCGAACGCGATCGCGACGATGCCCAGAACCAGTACGGGTAGCCACAGCCACCAGCGCCGGACAGGCGATCGTCGCGGCGAGGGTGAACTGATCGCCATGCGTTGAGCATAGGGACACCGTGGACCGCCGTCTGGGGCGTGCGAACTTTTTTGCAGCCTCTTCGCGAACTCTTAACTCTCGTCACCCACGCGTCACGCGCCACTCCGTAGGTTCGATCGCATGGCGAGCGAGCGCGGCCAGGCGACCATCGAATGGACGGCGGTGGTCCTACTCGTCGCGCTCGCTTTCGCCAGTTTCCTCGCGCTCGGCGTGCCACGCGTGGACGGCCGCAGCTACGGCGGGGCGCTCGCGCGGGCGCTGGTCTGCGCGGTGCGGGGCGGCTGCGACGACGGGCATGACGCGCTCGTGTCCGCCTACGGCGCGCGCGACGCGGAGCTGGTGCGCGAGTTCGCGCCGAGCATCGTCTACGAGCCGGGTGAGAGGGAGATCCCGATCGACTACCGCCAGTGCCGCACCACCGCCTGCGGCGACGCGCCCGACGACCGCTCGCTCGACGTCTCGCACACCGACGCCGGCGTGCCCGCCAGCGCCTTCACCCACGTGGTGCACGCGGGCGGGGAGACGTTCGTCCAATACTGGTTCTACTACCCGGACTCGAACACCACGTGGGCGGGCTCCGACAAGGCCTGGAAGGCCGGCAGCGCGCCGCTCAACCTCGCGCACAAGCTGTGGGGGAAGCTGCCGAAGGCGCCCCGCTACCCGGGCTTCCACCGCGATGACTGGGAGGGTTACCAGGTCGAGCTCGGCCCGGACGCCGACGCACGCGTGCGCGCCACTGCGCATCACGGCTACCAGTACTGCAAGCAGCGCCAGTGCGAGAACGAGTGGGGCCCATGGACCGGCTGGACGCGCGTGTCACGCGGCAGCCACGCCGGCCACATCCCGCTCCGCACGCACGTGCGCGGCGTGCACGTGGACGGCGCCTTCCCATTCGCGCGCGGGAGCTACGACATCTCAGGCCCGGCATATCCCGGCCTGGACGTCCACGAGCGCACTACCGTCGGCGCCGACCTCCGCCTGATCCCACTGGAAACAGTCGACCAGCGCAACGCACCACCCTTCGACGGAATCACGCCGCCCTGGAGAAAGGAGGTCTACAGCGACCCGTTGAGCGAC
>DASXCV010000377.1:0-1744 GCA_036491015.1 Thermoleophilaceae bacterium
GAGGCGCCGGCCGCGAGGCCGACCGTGTGCGCGCCGTCGAGCCAGCTCAGCTCGATGTCCTCCTCGTCGTCGATCAGGTAGGCCGGCGTGCCGGCCCGGCGCACCACCTCGACGAGGCGGTTGGAGTTGGACGAGTTGGGCGAGCCCACCACGAGCACCGTGTCGCACATCTCGGCGAGCGAGCGGACGGCGTCCTGGCGATTCTGGGTGGCGTAACAGATGTCGTCGGAGCGCGGCCCGACGAGTCCGGGGAAGCGGCGCTCGAGCACGTCGATCACCGCGCGAGTCTCGTCGACGGCCAGCGTGGTCTGCGTGAGGTAGGCCACCCGCTCGGGGTCGTCCACCTCCACGGTCTCGGCCTCCTCGACGCTCGCCACGAGGCGAATCCGGTCGGGCGCGTGCCCGATCGTGCCCTCCACCTCGTCGTGTCCCCCGTGGCCGACGAGCACGATCGTGTAGCCCGCCTCCGCGAACTGGCGCGCCTCGCGGTGCACCTTCGCCACGAGCGGGCAGGTGGCGTCGATCAGGTCGAGGTCTAGCCCGGCCGCCACAGTGCGCACCGCCGGCGCCACGCCGTGAGCCGACAGCACTGTGGTGGCGCCCGCGGGCACCTCGTCGAGCTCCTCCACGAACACAGCGCCGCGCTGTTCCAGGTCCTCGACCACGTGCCGGTTGTGGACGATCTGGCGGCGCACGTACACCGGCGCGCCGTTGCGCTCGAGCGCCCTCTCCACGACTTCGATCGCCCGCTCCACGCCGGCGCACGACGCCCGGGGCGCGGCCAGCACCACGCGGCGCGCGGCGACGGTGTGAGCCCAGCGGTCGAGCACCCAGGTGGCCTCGACGAGCGAACGGTGGGCGCGTGCGCCGCTCGCCGCCGCCACAAGCGGGCGCCCGAGCTGGCTCGAGCCGCTGCGCACCACGGCCCGCAGCACCGCGAACGGGCGCCCGCCGGCGCCGCCGGCAAGCCAGCCGGAGCCGGTGTCCGCCGCGATGGCGCCGCTCTCGCGCAGCTCCGCGCGCTTGCTCCTCAGCAGCGCGATGCCGTGCGGCCCGGAGACGATCGGCCCGACGTGCACCTTGATGCCGGCGCGCCGCAGCACACCGGCGAGGATGCCGGCGGCGGGGATGGGCACGGTGCCGTCCGGGAAGCGGATCTCCGAGGCGAGCACGAGGTCGCCGGTCTCGAGCGCGGGGTCGATCGCCATGCACACGCCGGTGACCGCGACGGCCGAGCCGGGCGCGCGCAGGGCGCGCTCCGCGGCGCGCCGCGACAGCCGCGACCCGATGCCGCTGTGCACCACGCGCGCCTGCGCCGAGCCGGCGCGCGCCGCGCGGGCGTCGAGCGGGATCGGCGCGAGCACCACGAGGCCGTGGTCGTCCGCCGCCGCATCGGGCGGGGTGGGAAGTGCCTGCTGCCTCACGCGGCGCTCACCATCGCAGGAGCGTGATTGCCGAGCGCTGCCAGCGCCTCGCGCGCCGCGGTGTGCCCGCTGCGCACAGCGCCCTCCATCGTGGCCGGCCAGCCGGTATCGGTCCAGGCGCCGGCGAGGAAAAGGCCGGGCACGCGCGTCCGCGCTCCGGGGCGCAGGCGCCCGGATCCCGGCTCGGCGCGGAAGGTTGCCGAGTGCTCGCGCACCACGAAGAAATCCTCCACCATCGCGTCGCTCGCTGCGGGGAGGAGCTCGGCGAGGGCGGGCACGAGCTCGTCGCGCAGCTCCTCGTTCGACATGCCCATCTCGCG
>DASXCV010000378.1:0-59228 GCA_036491015.1 Thermoleophilaceae bacterium
GACGTCTCAGTGGTATGACCCACCACACGGGAGTGATGCAGCGGATGGACGAGCGCGAATGGCTGGCTGAGCAATTCGAGGAACACCGCACGCATCTGCGCGCGGTGGCCTACCGGATGCTCGGCTCGCTCAGCGAGGCCGAGGACGCGGTCCAGGACGCCTGGCTGAAGCTGAGCCGCTCGGATGCGGACGAGATCGAGAACCTCGGCGGCTGGCTGACGACGGTCGTCGCGCGCCAGTCGCTGGACGTTCTGCGTGCGCGCGCCAGGCACCGCGAGGAGCCGCTCGGCGTGCGCATCCCGGATCCGATCATCGATCCCGCCGACGGCACCGATCCCGAGCACGAGGCGCTCCTCGCGGACTCGGTCGGGCTCGCGCTGCTCATCGTCCTCGAGACGCTGGCGCCGGCGGAGCGCCTCGCGTTCGTCCTGCACGACATGTTCGCCATCCCGTTCGCCGAGATCGCGCCGATCATCGACCGCTCGCCCGAGGCGACGCGCCAGCTCGCGAGCCGGAGCCGGCGACGGGTGCGTGGCGAGCGGGCCGTGCCTGACCCGGACCTCGGGCGCCAGCGCGAGGTCGTAGAGGCCTTTCTCGCCGCGGCCCGCGAGGGCGACTTCGATGCGCTCGTCGCTGTGCTCGACCCCGACATCGTGCTGCGTGCCGACTTCGGTGGCGGCGCGACGCAGGAGCTGCACGGCGCCGAGGCAGTCGCGAGCCAGGCGCGGGCCTTCTCGCGACTCGACCTCGTGAGCCACCCGGTGCTGATCAACGGCGCCGTCGGCACGATCACGACCCGCGACGGTCAGCCGTTCTCCATCGGCGCCGTCACGGTGCGCGACGGGAAGATCGTCGAGATGGATTTCATCGCCGATCCGGAACGCCTTGCCCAGCTCGACCTCACGGTGCTGAACGCCGGCTGAGAGCCGGCTGTCACGTTCTCGTTTCGCCTGCCGTCATCAAGGTGGAATCCCTCCACGATCCGGAAGGACATGACATGCAGGCACGAATCGACAACCCCGCCATGACCGTCCCGGGCGCGCTCGACGCCTTTCGCGCACTGGCAGCCTCGGCGACCAACGCCGGGATCCCCGCGACCACGCTCTACATGGTCCAGCTGCGCGCGAGCCAGATCAACGGCTGCAGCGGGTGCGTGGACATACACACGCGCGAACTCGAGCTGGCGAGCGACAGCAGCCAGCGCATCCACCTGGTCGCGGCCTGGCGCGAGGCGTCGTACTTCAGCGACGCCGAGCGGGCCGCGCTCGCGCTCACGGAGGCCGCCACCCGTCTCGCCGACAATCCGGACTCTGTATCGGACGAGGTCTGGGACGAGGCCGCGCGCCACTACACGGAACCGCAGCTTGCGGCGCTCGTGGTCGCGATCGCGGCGATCAACGCGTTCAACCGCGTGAACGTGAGCGCCAGGCAGATCGCCGGCGACTGGATCGCCAAGTTCGTGGAGGCCGAGTCCCAGGCAGCCTGACCCCGCCCCGCGTCAGAGCTCGAAGACGACCTTCGTCGCCTCCCGCGCGTCGAACAGCCGGTAGGCGTCGGGGGCGTCTTCGATCGCCATGCGGTGGGTGATCACCTCGGACGGCTTCATCGCGCCCGCCTCGATCGTGGCGAGCAGGCGCTCGCGGTCGCGCGTGGGGTCGCCGATCGTGAAGCGCAGCGTGATCTCCTTCTCGAACATCAGGAGGTTGTTGAGCGGGTAGTCGGGCTCGAAGTGCGCGCCGATCACCGACACGGTGCCCTGCGCCCGGACGAGCTGGAGGCTCGCGTCGAGCGCGGGCAGCGCGCCGGCCGCCTCGATCACCACGTCCGCGCCCAGGCCGCCGCTGGCCGAGACCACCGCGGCCGCGGCGTCCTCCGGCGCGACCGCGTGCACGCCCATCTTCTCGGCGAGCGCGCGCCGCTCGGGCACGCCGTCGACCGCGATCAGCTCGCGCGCGACCCCGCGCGCCGACAGCACCGCCATCAATCCCACCGGCCCGGCGCCGAGCACGACCACCACGTCGCCCACGCCCACTCCCCCGCGGCGCACGCCGGCGAAGCCGGTGGGCAGGATGTCGGCCACGAACACCGCGTCGTCGTCGGACACGCCGTCGGGGATCACGAACAAGGAGCGGTCGGCATTCGGGATCCGCACGAGCTCCGCCTGGCCGCCCTCGAGCCGCGGATACACGCCCGAGTAGCCGAACATCGCACGGGACTCGCACTGCGTCACCCGGCCGGCGCGGCAGTGCGGGCAGGTGCCGTCGGAGATCATGCTCGTGTTCACCACGCGCTGGCCGGGCGCGACCCCCGTCACGCCCTCGCCCACCGCCTCCACCACGCCCACGAACTCGTGGCCCAGCACGGTGCCCGCCTCGAAGCCGGGCGTCATGCCGTGGTAGGGGAAGAGGTCGGCGCCGCAGATCGCGGTCTCCTTCACGCGCACGATCGCGTCGCCCGGCTCGACCAGCTCGGGCTCGGCCACATCGTCTACGCGGACCTCCTCGGGCCCGATCAGGCGAACGGCTTTCATGCGGGCTCCTCCAGCTCGATCAGGTATCCGTCGGGGTCGACCGCGAAGCAGCGGTGGCCGCCCCACGGCGGCGAGTACGGCTCTGCCAGGAAGCGCACGCCGGCCGCCGACAGCGCGTCGTAGGCCTCGCGCACCCCGCTCATCTCCAGCACGAGCACGACCTGCAGGGACGAGGGATCCGCCGGCGCGTTCATCAGCACCCCGGGGCGGTCCTCGGCGGCGTGCCCCTGTTCGGCGAGCGACAGTCGCGCGCCCGCGCGCGCGAGGGTGGCGTACGGCGGGTCGTCGTACAGCGCCTCGACCTCGAACCCGAGCCGCTCGGAGTAGAACGCCACCGAGCGCTCCACGTTCGCGACCGCGAGGATCGCTCCCGCGCGCGTGACAGAGAGCGAGGCCGCCATCAGTCGCGAATGTGCCCGGCGTCGGCCACGATCACCTGGCCGGTGACCCAGCCGGACTCCTCGGACGCGAGGAACGCCGCGGCCGGCGCGATGTCCTCCGCCTCGGCGTGCCGCGGGATCGCCTGGAGCGACTGCACGAAGTCGAACGCTTCCTTGTGGGGCGAATTCAACGTGGCGGGCGAGCGGGTGATGCCGGGCGCCACCGCGTTGGCGGTGATGCCGTACTTGCCGAGCTCCGTTGCGAGCGCGCGCGTGAGGCCGACCACTCCGCCCTTCGCCGCCAGGTACGGGCCCATGTTCGGCGTTCCGGCGAAGAACGCGTTCGACGCGATCAGGACGATGCGCCCGTAGCCCGCCTCACGCATCGGCTTCTCCACCGCGCGGGACACGAGGTACGGCCCGTCGAGGTTCACCGAGATGATCTTGCGCCAGTAGTCGTAGTCCACGTCGTCCCACGGGATGAACGGGACGATCGCCGCCGCGTTCACGAGCACGTCCACCTTGCCGTGGGCCGACAGCGTCTCGTCCACCATCCGCTGCGCGTCCTCCTCCTTCGAGATGTCCACCTCCACGGCGGTGCCGCCGAGCGCGTCGGCGGTGGCCTTCGCGGCGTCACCCTGGATGTCTGCGGCCACCACCGTGGCGCCCTCGGCCGCCAGCTTCTCGGCGATCGCCTTGCCGATGCCCTGAGCGGCGCCGGTGACGATCGCGACTCTGTTCTCGAGCTTCATTCAGAGGTCTCCTCAGGCGTAGTGGTCCGGGGCGAGCTTGTACGTCTTGAAGACGTCCATGTCGTGGGTGAAGAAGACCTCCGCGTCCCACTCCTTCACGAGCTGCTTGACGCGGCGGATCGAGCGCACGCCTGCCACGGGGTCGTTGTGGAAGCCGGCCTGCTGGTCGGCCGCGTAGGCCGCGGGCGTGTAGCTCACGTCCGCCATGAACATCAGCGGCTTGCGGCCGTCCATCTCGACCAGCATCGAGTAGTGCCCGATCGTGTGGCCTGGCGTGTAGAACAGGTGCACGCCATCGGCAACGGTCACATCGCCCTGGATCAGGTTGAACTTGGCGTTCGGGTGATCCCAGGTCTTGTCCGCGTAGCCGAGCCGCTCGAACGGCTCGGGCGAGCGGGCCTCGCGGATCTCGAGCTCGTGCATCCAGACGGTCGCGTTCGGCAGGTCCGTGTTGCCGCCGCAGTGGTCGAAGTGGAGGTGCGAGTTCACGAGCACGTCCACGTCGTCCGGCTTGAAGCCGCACAGCCCGAGCTGCCCGGGCACGGTCTGCTCCGGCGTCTGCTCCGGCAGCTCGAAGGGCAGGAACTCGTTCACCACGTCGAGGTCGTAGCCCGTGTCGAACATCATCAGCCCGTCCGGATGCTCGATCAGCACGCTGTAGACGGGGAAGCGCACCGGGGTGCCGCACCCGATGTTCCACGTGATGTGCGACTGGTCGATCACCAGCGTGCCGCTGTCGAGCAGGCGCACCTTGGTCGGCTTGGCCATGTCGAGTCCTCCTCTTCCGCCTTAGCTGAGCGCCTTGCGCACGCCCACGAGCTTGCCGGCGCGCTCCATCTGGAGCTGCTGGGCCTGCTCCGGCGTGTAGTCGAAGAAGCCGCCGCCGGCCTTGATCCCCAGTCGGCCCTCGTCGTGCAGCTTCTGCGCGGTCGAGGAGACGCCGCTCTCGTTCGAGAGGTCCTGGTTGAGGTAGCTCGCCACGCTCGTGTAGATGTCGAGCCCGGCCACGTCGAGCAGGTGGATCGGCGGGATCACGGCGAGCTTGTAGCCGATGCCCCACTGCACGCAGAGGTCGAGTCCCTCGGCGTCGATCACGCCCTCGTCCATGAGGGCGAGGCACTCGCGCATGATCGCGTAGAGCACGCGGTTCTCGACGAAGCCCGGCACCTCCTTCTTGAGCGTGACCGGGTGGTAGCCGATCCGGCGCGTGAGCCCCTCGACTGCACTCACAGCCTCGGCGGAGGTCTGCTCGCCGGCGATCACCTCGTTCATCGGGATCAGCGTCGGCGGGTTGGACCAGTGCCAGCCCACGAGCCGCTCGGGGTGCTGCATCCCCTCGGCCATCTTCGTGATCGGGATGCCGGACGTGTTCGAGGCGATGATCGCGTCGTCTGACACGTGCTGCTCCACGTCGGCGATCACCTGCTGCTTGAGCTCGAGCTTCTCGGGCACCGCCTCGGCCACGACCTCGGCGCCGTCGAGCGCCGCCGCCAGGTCTGGCTCGAAACTCACGCCGCCGCCGTCTGACTTCGGGGCGTCGAGCCGGTCGAGCACGCCGTTGGCGATCTCCAGGCCGCCCTTCGCTCGCTCGAGCGCCTCGGCGCTGACGTCGAACAGGGACACCTGGATGCCGGCCCGAGCCAGCACCGCGCCCATCCCCGGCCCCATCGTGCCGGTACCGAGAATGGTCGCGCGAGCAATGTCAGTCATGTCAGTTCCTCCGTGCGTTCTGGGTTCAGGGAAGTTCTTGCAGCCGCCGCCACACGCGCTCGGGCGTGAGCGGCAGCTCGGTCATCGGGATGCCGGCGTCCGCGAGCGCGTTCACGATCGCCGCGGGCACCGCCGCGAGCGCGCCCTCGCCGCAGCCCTTGGCGCCGTGCGGGCCGGGGCCGTCGGCGTTCTCGACCACGATCGAAGTCATCTCGCGCGGCAGATCCTGCACGCGCGGCACGCGGTACTCGAGGAGGTTGTCGTTCATCAGCACGCCGTCGCTGTAGACCATCTCCTCGAACATCGCGTTGCCGTAGCCCTGCATCAGGGCGCCCTCGTCCTGGCGCTCCACGAGCTGCGGGTTGATCGCCTTGCCCACGTCCGCGATGGTCGCGGTGCGCAGTACGTTGATCACGCCGAGCTCGGGGTCCACCTCCACCTCGGCGGCCGCCACGCACACCTCCCAGAACACCGGGCCCTCCGCGTACGAGCCGGTGTCGCCGCCCATCGGCCGGACCTCGCCGCCCTCGATGATCTCGCCGCCCGTGAAGCCGAAGCGCTTGGCGATCACCTCGGAGAACTCCATCTCGAGCTCCGCGTGCGCGGCGCGTCCGTCGCGCAGGTCGATCAGCTCGGGATCTGTCCCCCACACCTCGGCCGCCGTCTCGCGCAGGCGCCCGGCCACCGCCGCGGCGGCGTTCTGCACGGCCTTGCCGGCGAGCGTGGTCGAGCGGCTCGCGCCCGTGGAGCGGTCGTACGGCGTGAAGCGCGTGTCCGCGCCGAGCACGCGCACGTTGTCGCTCGACATGCCGAGCTCCTCGGCCGCGATCTGCGCCATCACCGTGCGCGGGCCCTGGCCCATCTCCGTGGTGCCCACGCTCACCTCCACGGAGCCGTCGGCGCGCATCCGCACCGACGCCCGCGACACGGGGTGCGCGCCGGCGGCCAGCAGGCCGACGCTCACCCCGCGCCCCGTGAGCGGGCGGCGCGGCTCTTCCCAGCCGACCGCCGCGGCGGCGTTCTCCACGTCGCCGATCAAGTCTGCGTCCAGGGGCTTACCGGAACCGTCCGGGCGGACCGGCTCCCCTGGGCGCAGTAGGTTGCGCCGGCGCATCTCGAGTGGATCGATGCTCGCCTTCCGCGCCAGCTCGTCGAGCTGGGACTCGGCGACCCATTGGAGGTGGGTCGCTCCGAACGCGCGGTAGGAGCCGGACGGCGCAGTGTTGCAATACACGCAGTTGGCCTCGATGTCCACGGCCTCCCAGTGGTAGGGGCCGGGGGCGGAGTCGGCAGCCGTGGCGGTGACCCGTGGGCCGTTGTCCATGTAGGCGCCGGTGTCGAGCCAGAAGCGCGACTCGCGGGTGAGGAGCCGGCCGTCGGCGTCCGCCGTGGTGCGCATCCAGCAGCGCATGCCGTGGCGGCGCGAGGTGACCATGGACTCGTCGACCCTGTTGACGATCTTCACGGGGTGGCGCGCCTTGCGCGAGAGGGCCACGGTGAGCGGCTCCATCTTCGTGTACGACTTCGAGCCGAAGCCGCCGCCGAGGTAGGGCACGTGGATGCGCACGGCGCCGATCGGCAGCCCGAACACGTCAGCGATCTCCGCCTGCACGAGGAAGGGGTGCTGGCAGCTCGCCCAGAGGGTGATCTCCCGCGGGCGCCAGTCCGCGATCACGCTGTGCGTCTCCATCGCGTACTGGTAGACCGCCGGGAACACGTACTCGCCCTCCACCACGTGGGGCGCGCCCGCTGAGGCCGCCTCCACGTCGCCGGCGGCCGCCCGGTAGCGGTAGCCGACGTTGCCGTCGCGCTCGCCCAGGTTGCCGAGCCCGTGGAAGAGGCCGGGGCGGATCGGGCCCTCGTGCAGAAGCGCGGCGTCCGGCTCGAGCGCGCGCTCGATCGTGTCCACGAGCGGCAGCTCCTCGTAGACCACCTCAATCGCCTGGAGCGCGGCCTCGGCGGTGGCCTCGTCCTCGGCGGCCACCGCCGCCACCGGCTCGCCGTGGAAGCGCACGCGCTCGATTGCGACGATCGGGCGGTCCTTGATCGCGTGCCCGTAGTAGGGGTCGATGTCGAGCAGGTCGCGGCCCACGAGCACCGCCACCACGCCCTGCATCCTCTCCGCCGCCGAGGTGTCGATCGAGACGATCTCGGCGTGCGGCACGTCGGCGCGCAGCACGCGCCCGTAGAGCATGCCCGGCACCTCCATGTCGCCGGTGAAGACGGCCTCGCCGCACAGCTTCTCGCGGGCGTCGAGGCGCGTGCGCGAGCGCCCGACCTCGCGCGTGCCCGTGTCGGTGACCACGCTCACGCCGCCACTTCCCCGATGTCGCGCGCCGCCTCGAGGATCGCCCGGTAGCCCGTGCAGCGGCAGAGGTTGCCGTCGAGGCCGTGGCGGATCTGCTCCTCGCTCGACAGCTCGCCGGCGTCCGACAGCGACTTGAGCGTGAGCAGGAAGCCGGGCGTGCAGAAGCCGCACTGCACGGCGGCATGGCGCTCGAAGGCGGACGCGTAGCGCTCGAACTCGGGGAGCTCGGCGAACCCCTCGATCGTGAGCACCTCGCGTCCGCCCGCCTCGCATGCGAGATATGTGCAGGCGCTGACCGGCTGCCCGTCGACGAGCACCGTGCAGCTACCGCAGACCTGGACGTCGCACGAGCGCTTGGCGCCCGTGAGCCGGAAGTCGTCGCGCAGCATGTCGAGGAGCAGGGTGCTCGGCTCGACGTCGATCGCGGCGGGCGCGCCGTTCAGGCGGAACTCGATCCTCATTCGCCGCCCTCGGCCGGCATTCCGGCCGCGCCGCCGCTGCGCCGCAGCGCGCGCACCCAGGCGTCCCAGTACTCCTCGGGGAAGCCGTCCTGATACTTGCGGCTGTGGATCGAGCGCACGAGGGTGTCCGGGATCGGGCGCAGGCGGCCGAGCGTGGCTGCGATCGACTGGAGCTGGACCGCCTTCTCGAGCAGCACGGCAGTGAGCACCGCCCAGTGCGCGTCGCGCTCTGCCACGAGCACGCCGTGGTTGCGCAGCAGCACCACGCTGCCGGCGCCGAGCGACTCGGCCACCTCCTTGCCCTGCTGGGCGTCGATGATCAGGTCGGGCGCGCCCTCGTAGGTGGAGATCCGGTCCGTGAACAGCACGGCGTCGTGGGTGAGCGTCTCGAGCCGGGCGTCGGTGGCGCCGAACGCCGTGGCGTGCACCGGGTGCCCGTGGATCACGGAGTTCACGTCGGGCCGGCGCTTGTAGACCTCGGTGTGCAGCACCGCCTCGAGGTGCATCACCGCCGGCGCGTCGGCCAGGTCCGCCTCGAGCGGGAAGCGGAGGATGTCCTTGGGCGCGACCTCGCTGAGCGCCACGCCCTTGCGCTTGATGTACATCATCCCGTCGGGCGTGCGCACGCTCACATGGCCGAGCGTCAGGTCCTCGTAGCCCTGGGAGGCGAGGATCCGGCAGGCCCAGGCCACCTGCTCCGGCAGCCCGGAGTCGTCGTCGAGCGCCGCGGTGAGGCCGATGCCAGTCGTCGTCGTCGGGTCGGTCATGACGCGCCTAGCGCCTTTCGGTCGGTGGGTAGGCCGGGAACGGGAAGCCGAACACCATCGCCACGTCCTCGTCCGAGGTGTTGACGACCGCGTGCCACACGCCGGCCGGGACGAACAGGCCGTCCCCGGCCTTGAACGGCACGGCGCCGTCGTCGAGCCGCAGCTCGCCGCTGCCGCTCAGCACGTAGGCCACCTCCTCGGTCTCGTGCGCGACCGGCGCGGTCTCGCTGCCGGGCTTGAATACCGAGTAGCCGAGCGAGGCCGAGTTGCCGGACACAGACTGGTCGGTCACGACCATGCGGCTCCAGCTGCCGCCGGGCAGGTCGATCTGCGGCACGTCCTCGAGCGCGACGGCGCGTACCTCGGTCAGAGCGCCCACTGGCCGTCCTTGATGATCCAGCGCCCGTCGTCCACGACCTGGAGGCTCGCCTCGAGCACCACGCCGTCGAGGTGCAGCTTGCTCACGTTCTGGCCGCCCGGGTACGCGCTGTGGTTGTCGCCAAGCGCGCAGTGCACGGTGCCCACGCGGCCCTTCTCCGACGGCGTGCCGAACGGCGCGATGTCGCTCACGCCGAACGCGAACTCGCCGATCACCGTGGCGTTCTCCACGCCCTCGATCACGTCACGCAGGCGCGCGGCGTCGCCGCCGCCCTCGATCTTCACGGCCTTGCCGCCCTCGATCGTCCACGTGATCGGCTCGTTCACCTGGCCGGGCAGGCCGATGCCGAGCATCACGCCGTCGACCACCATCGTGCCCTGGGTCTGGTCCTCGACCGCGGCGTAGGCCACCTCGGCCCAGAGCGGCAGCGGTCCCATCATGATGCCGCGCTCCTTGATCGGCACGAGGGCGAGCGGCGGGCGGCCCTTGATGCTCACGGTGAAGTCGGTGCCCTTCGCCGAGGTCACGCGCACCTTCTCCACGCCCTCGAGCGCCTTCATCGCGTCCTGCGCGCGCTGGCGCGCGGCGTGCAGCATGTCGAGCGTCAGTCCCCAGGCGCCCATGCCCGGCTCGACGGAAGCGATCTTCGCGTTGTTCGCCACCGACTCCTTGACGGCGGAGATGTGGGCGAAGCGGTTGGCCCACTCGAGGTTCGTGATGATGATGATCTCGTCCGAGCTGACCATCGCCTGGTGCAGGTTCTGCGGCGGCGCCATCGGGAAGTGGGTGTCGGCCAGGCCGCGGCGCACCTGCATCTCGTTGTTCATCACGACCGGCCAGGCGCCCCGCTCCATGCATACCTCGGCCACCGCCATGGCCTCGTGCGAGTGCTCGTCGTCGGTGATGATCGTGACGACGTCGTCGGCCTCGACCGTCATGCAGACGTCGACCACGAGCTCGGCGTCCTTTCGGATCTCCGCTGCGTCGGGCATTGCGCCTACCTCACTCTTTCCGGTTCGAACATGGGCAGGATCTCCTTGGCGAAGCGCTCGACCTGCCCAAACTGGTCGATCGCTCCAAAGCGGCAGATGAAGTAGTCCACCCCGCGCGCGTGGAACTCGCGCAGCCACTCGGCGATGGTCTCGGGGGTGCCCACCGGGCCCCAGTTGGAGAGGTCCATTGCCTTCGACAGCTCGGGGTAGTACTTCGAGATGTACTCGTCGAACGCGGCGCGCGCATCGTCCTCGGAGTCGCCGATGTTCATGGTCACCTGGTAGGAGACCGTGTAGTCCGACCAGTCGCTGCCGAGCGCGGCGGCGGCGTCCGTGAGGTAGCCGATCTGCTCGGTCAGCTCCTCCGGGTGCGTCGCGCGGCAGCAGGTCATCCACCCGTCGCCGTACTCGATGATGCGCCGGCAGGCGCGCTCCATGATCCGGCGCATCTTGTCCGTGGGCTGGTCCCCGAGCAGCCGCGGATTGGAGACGATCCAGATCGGCGGCGGCTGCTGCAGCGGCCGGAGCGGCGCCATCTCGGTGCCGCTGTGGAACGAGATGTTGTCGTAGTCGTAGTAGGTGCCCTTGAAGCTGGTCGTGCCGTCGCGCCAGAGGTCGTTCACCACCTGGAGCCCCTCCTCGAACACCGTCGCGCGGTCCTTGAACGGCAGCCCGATCGCGGCGAACTCGCGGCGCACGCCCTCCTCGGGGTTGCCCATACAGGGACCGAAGATGGTGCGGCCGCCGGAGAGCACGTCGAGCGTGGCCCACTCGAGCGCGGTGAACAGCGGGTTCCGGACCGAGGTGACGAGACAGGCAGTGCCGAGGCGCACGCGGCTCGTGCGCTGGGAGATCGCGGACAGGAGCGACATCGGCTCGTAGCGCGGCTTCGAGAAGAGGCTGTCGCCGACCCACACCGAGTCGAACCCGTACTCCTCGACCTTCTCGGACAGCTCGAGCAGCGCCTGCAGGTCGTAGTCCGGTGCGATCAGCGGCTCGCGGTTGTTCAGGTTCACGCCGAACTGCGGCCGCTCTCGTGTCTCGTCTGCCATGCCGTCCTTTCAGCTCGCTTTTTCGATCTCGGAGGCGTCGGCCTCGTCGAACAGGTCCTGCGCCTCGGGCGAGTCGAGCACCCGCTGCGGGACCTCGATGTGCTCGGCCATCAGCCGCGCCGCACGTTCGGCGTCGCCGGCGTCGACGGCCTCGAGGATGCGCTCGTGCGCCGCCGCCGACTCGCCCAGGCCGCCACGCAGCTCGGCCGACTTGCGCAGCAGCCGGCCCATCTGGCCGAGCAGCTGCTGGTGCATGTCGAACAGGCGGCGGTTGCCCGACGCCGCCACGAGCTTCTCGTGGAAGCGGCGGTTGATCTCGAAGAAGGCGTTGGCGTCGTCGGCGTCGGCCAGCCGGCGCATGTCGTCGCTCATGCGGTGGAGGTCGGCCTTCTCCTCGTCGGTGAGGCGCGGCACGGCCACGCGCGTGGCGAGCGTCTCGAGCGCCTCGCGCACCTGGTAGGCGTCCATGAACTCCTGCTTGGTGAGCTTGGTGACGATTGCGCCGCGCCGTGGGTTGATCGTCACGAGCCCCTCCGCGGCGAGCCCGCCGAGCGCCTCGCGGATCGGCCCGCGGCTCACGCCCAGGAGGTTGGCCAGCGCCACCTCGTTCAGCTCGCTGCCGGGCTCGAGGCGGTTCGACAGGATCTCCTCGCGCAGGTGCTCCACCACCTGCTCGCGGAGCGTCAGATTCCGCACCGGCCGCTGGTCGGGGGTGGCGGTCACCGAGCCCCTCTCACGTATGGAGTCGCCAGCGCGGGCGGCAGGTAGGAACGACGCGCGAACAGCACCAGCGCGACCATGATCGCGATGAACGGCAGCATGTTGATCAGGTCCTGGGAGATGTTGATCCCGGCGAGCTGGAGCGCCGTGGCGATCGACAGCGAGATGCCGAACAGGAACGCCCCGAGCAGCACCCACACGGGCTTTCCGCGCGCGAGCATGCAGATCACGATCGCCATGTAGCCCTGGCCCTGGGTCATGAACGGCGTGAACACCCCGGCGCCGACGATCGACAGGTAGGCGCCGCCGATGCCCGCGAGCGCGCCGGTGCAGAGCACCGCGTACGAGCGCGTGGCCAGCACGCTCACGCCGGCGGCGTCGAGCGCTTCCGGTTTCTCGCCCGCCGCGCGCAGGTTCAGCCCGACGTTGGTGCGGCGGAACACCCAGGTGAGAACGAACACGAGCGCGACCCCGAGGTACACGAGGAGGTGCTGCTCGAACACGCTCGGCCCGATCACCGGGATCTTGTGCAGGAGCGGGACATGCACTTCGGTCATCGCGCCGAGGCGGGGATAGGTCGTGCCGAACTGCGCGCCCTGGAGCACGCTCGTGATGCCCTCCCCGGCCAGCGTGATCGCGATGCCGATGACGATCTGGTCGAGCCCCAGCCAGACGCAGAGCACGACCATGAGCGAGCAGGCGATCAGCCCGCCGACGGCTCCCATGCCGAAGCCGAGCCAGGACGAGTGCCCGTAGTAGGCGCCGATGAAGCCGACGTAGGCGCCCACGAGCATCATGCCCTCGAGGCCGAGGTTGAGCACTCCGGCGCGCTCGGAGATCGTCTCCCCGATCGCGGTGAGCATCAGCGGTACGCCGGCCACGATGCCGCCGGAGATCAGCGCCGTGAGCGCCGCCTGGTGGAAGAGGTTGCTCATGCCGCCTCCTGGCCTTCGGTGGGAGAGGCAACGCTCTCCTGCCGGCGGCGGATGAGCGGCTTGCGCAGCGCCTCGCGCATGCCCTCCGGCAGGTAGCTCTGGCCGAGGTCGCGGCGGCGGCCGACGAACTCGATCAGCGTCATGAAGATCAGGATCAGTGCCACGAGCACGAGCAGGAAGTCCGTGGGCAGGTTGGCGTTCGAAGCCGCGAGATCGCCGCCGGTGGAGAGCACCGCGAAGAAAGCGATGAACGGGATCACCGCGAGCGGGTTGAGCCGCGCGAGGAACACGAACGGGATCACCGTGTCGCCGTAGGCCGGGTTCCAGTTCGCGCGCGAGTAGCCCCAGACGCCCAGGATGTCGGCGGCCGCCGCGGCGCCGATCATCGCGCCGCTCACGAGGAAGGCCGAGATGATCAGCTTGCGAACCTGCACGCCCACGTGCCGCGCCGCTCGCGGGTTGGCGCCGAACACCTGGATGCGCAGCCCGAACGCGGTGCGCGTGAGCACGTAGTAGGCCGCGATCGCGGCGGCGAGGGCCACGAGCACGCCCACGTGGATGCGCGTGCCGGGGATCGCCGGCAGCATCTTGTCGAGCGGCAGGACCTTGGTCTGGGGGATGTTCACCGTCGGGTCCTGGAACGGGCCCTTCACGAGGATGTTCGCCAGCCCGACGCCGATGAACGACATCATCAGCGTCGTGATGATCTCGTTGGTGTCGTAGGCCGCCTTCAGCCCCGCGGGTAACAGCGTCCAGGACGCCCCCACGCCGGCCGCCACGAGGAACAGGATCGTCATCGCCACCCACAGCGGGACGTGCGTGACGAGCGAGGGCCCGAGGCCGGAGAGGACGGCGGCGGCGAGCAGGAACTGCCCGTCGTAGCCGAGGTTCCAGATGTTCGCGCGGAACACGAAGATCAGCCCGACCGCGATCAGGAGCAGCGGCGCCATGCGCATCGCGCTGTCCTGCCACGAGCCCTGCTGCACCCCGCCGTGCCAGATGTCGGAGTAGAAGCTGAGCGGGTCGCGCCCGAGGATCACGAGCAGGATGCCGCCCGCGATCAGCGCGAGGATCACGGGCACCAGCGAGCGCACGAGCAGGTCGATCATGCGAGCAACGCTGCGGTGGCGCTCGGGGCGCAGCGGCTCGTCGACCGTCGGCATCGTCTCGCGGGCGCCGATCGCGCTCATCACGCGGCTCCCGCCCGCGTGCCGAGCGACACGTCTCCGATCATCAGCCGCCCGACCTCCTCGGCCGCGCCGGGCCCGGGCTTCACCTCGCCGACGATGCGGCCACGCGACAGCACGGCGATCCGGTCGGACACCTCGAGCAGCTCGTCGAGGTCGGTGGAGATCACGAGCGCGGCCTTGTTCTCGCGCATGTCGCGGATCATCTGGCGGACCGTGCGCGTGGTCTTCAGATCGAGCCCGTAGGTGGGCTTGTGGAAGACGACGACCTTCGAGTCGAACGACAGCTCGCGCGCGAGGATCACCTTCTGCACGTTGCCGCCGGACAGCGTGCCCGCGCGCGCGTCCACGCTCGGCGTGCGCACGTCGAAGCGCTCGACCAGCTCCCTGGCGCGCTCGTCGATCGCGTGCTTGCGAATCCGTCCCTGGCGCCAGAAGGGCGCCTGGCCGATGCGCTTGAGGAAGATGTTGATCGACACCGGCATGCCGGAGACGATCCCCTCGCCGAGCCGGTCGTCCGTGAGGTAGCGGAGACCCAGCTTCTCTCGCCCGGTAACGCCCACGTGGCCGATCCGCGCGCCGAAGAACAGCAACTCGCCCCGCTGCAGCCGGCGCTGCCCGCTCACCGCCTCGGCGAGCGCGCGCTGGCCGTTGCCGTCCACGCCGGCCACACCGAGGATCTCGCCGAGGTGCAGGGTGAGCGACACGTCGTCGAGGCCGGGCTCGACGCCCTCGCCGCGCACCGACACGCGCTCCAGCTTGAGCACCTCCTCAGCGGTGGCGGGGACCGGCTGCGCCTCGTACTCGAGCTGGTCGCTCACGCTGAGCTCCGCCTTCAGCTCCACGGCGTCGGCAAGGCCACCGCCGGCGTCGCCGAACATCATCGCCACGATGCGCTGCTCGAGCTGCTCGGGCGTGGCCGCCTTCACGGCCTGCTCGTCGAGCGTTCCTACCAGCTGCCCGCGGCGCAGTACGGAGATGCGGTCGCCGAGGAAGGCCGCCTCGTGCAGCTTGTGCGTGATGAAGATGATCGCGAGGCCGTTCTCCTTCAGCCGCGAGAGCACCTTGTAGAGCTCCTCCACCGCCTGGGGCGTGAGCATCGAGGTGGGCTCGTCGAGGATCAGGAGTCGCGAGCCGCGCCAGAGCGCCTTCACGATCTCGACCTGCTGCTGGCGCCCGAGCGCGAGGTCGGCGGCCTTCGCCGACGGCTCGACCTCGACTCCGAGCGTCGTGCCGAGCTCCTTCAGGCGCGCGCTCGCCGAGACGCCGTCGAGCCGCAGCTTGTGCGTATCGCCGAGCATCAGGTTCTCGAGCACGCTCAGCGCCGGGATCAGCGTGGAGTGCTGGTAGACGGTGCCGATCCCGAGCTCGAGCGCATCGCGCGGCGAGGCGATGTCGACGTCCTCGCCGTCCACGCGGATGCGCCCCGAGTCGGGCCGCTGGATGCCGGACAGGATCCCCATGAGGGTGGACTTGCCCGCGCCGTTCTCACCGAGCAGGCAGTGCACCTCGCCGCGGCGGACGTCGAACGAGATGTCGTCGTTGGCCACGACGCCGGGGAACGCCTTCGTGATCCCCCTCAGTTCGACCACCGGAGCGAGGTCCGGGGAGGACGGGCCACCTGGACCCGACTCCCCGGACCTGAGATGCGCAGCCGCGCTCACGGAGCCGGCGACGGAACGGCCTTCAGCGCTGCGACGGTCATCCGTTCAGCGCCGCCTTCACCTGACTGATCTTGCTGTAGTTCGGCACCTGGAGCTGGCCGGACACGATCTTCTTCTCGGCGGTCTGGATGTCGCTCCACACCGAGGCCGGGATGTACTTCGTCTTCAGGAGCGACACGCCGCCGTTCGCCAGGGTCAGGTCATAGCCCTTCTGGCCGAACGTGCCGTTGTCGATCTCCTTGACGAACTCCTTGTCCGCGTTGGCGAAGTTCCAGAGGACGGAGGACAGGAAGACGCCGTTCTTGTCGATGGGCGTCATGTCGCCGATGTCGCCGATCATCCAGACCTTGTGGCCCGCGTTGGCGGTTTCGATCCCCTGGAGGTAGCCGAACGAAGCGCCGTCGCCCATGGTGAAGATCACATCGGCGCCGTCGGCGATCATGCTGGTGGCCACACGCTTGCCACCGGCCGAGTCGTCATATCCCGCGGAGCTGATCTCGGCGAACGCGATCGGGATCTTCGGGTTGACGCTGTGCACGCCCGCCGCGTAGCCGCCGGCCATCTTGAACCAGTTGCTGTCCGAGGCGGAGATGATCACGCCGACCTTGCCGGTCTTCGTCTTGTGAGCGGCCAGGATGCCGGCGAGGTACGCCGCCTGCTGGCTCTCGGTCGTGATGTTCGACACGGCCCCCGGCGACTTCATCGACGGGATGTCGTAGGTGACGGTCGGGATCTTGTACTGCTGGCCGATTCGCTGAGCCGCGGTGTCATACCCGCTCGCGTGAGCGATGATCAGCTGAGGCTTGCTCAGCGCGATCTGACGGAGGACGGTCGGCGTCTTGTCGTAGCCGAGGTCGGAGCTCACGTCCACGGTCGCTCCCACGCTTCCCGCGGCCGCCTTGGCGCCTGCCACACCCTGAGCGTTCCATCCGTAGTCGTTCGTCTTCGCCGGCGTGGCGATGGCGATTGTCTTGACCTTGCTGCTCGCGGCTGGTGTGCTGCTCGCGGCCGGCGTGCTGGCGGCACTGCTGCTCGAGTTGCTGCTGCTGCTCGAACCACAGGCGGACACCACGAGCGCCAGCAGCGCCATGGCGGCCATCAGGCACACCCCTCGTAGCGCGCGCTTCTGCGTCAGGGCTTGCATGGAGAGTTGTTCCCCCTTCGTGTTGGGCAGAGTCCAAACGGACCGCGGGACCCAGGGAGGCCCCGGAAACCGCCCGCTCGGGGCGGCCTCGGCGGGGACCGTAACTGGTATGGTGCCGACTGTCAACAATTGACAGCCGACAGATTTAGCGGTAGTCGTTCGTCCTTGCGCTCAAGCCCCCGAGACTCCTCTGGTCGCCCCCGCCGGCTGCGTTTGGCGGTGGCGGCGGCTGCCTGCGCGGCGGCCGCCGCGGTGCTCGTTTTCGCGCTCACAGCAGGCTCTGCGGCAAAGCCGCCGTACCGCTCGAATCAGCCTGAGGTGAAGCGAGCGCTGGCCGCCCGACTGCACCGCCAGCTGCTGCGCCCGCACTGGATCGCCTGCGTGCCGACCGGCCGCAGCTTCCACGACGCCGCGGTGATCCGCTGCAACGTCAACTTCGGAGATCCCCACATCCAGGCCTACTGCTCGGTGTTGCGCGGCAACGCCCTCGTGACTCAGTACGACGACCCGAAGATCCCCTGCGGCCACGACAACGCCGGTTGGACCGCCCCGGTTCAGATACTCAACTGAGACGACGGAGAGGAACCCCTTGGAGCCGCCCGACTTCACTCTCACCGCCGGGCCGACGGCAGCCTCGCCGCGCGTGCTGCAGGCGCTCGGCTCGCCGATCGTCTTCGACTACGACCCGGTCTTCCTGGATCACTTCCGGGACACCGAGCGCAAGCTCGCGGAGGTGATGCGCACGAGCGGCGACGTCGTGCTGATGCAGGGCGAGGCCGTGCTCGGCCTCGAGGCTGCTGCACGCGGCCTCGTGCGTCCGGGCATGCGCGCGCTCAACCTCGTGTCGGGCGTGTACGCCGCCTGGTTCGGCGACTGGCTGCGCGACTACGGCGCCGAGGTGATCGAGCACACCGTCGAGTACGACGAGGCGATCGATCCCGCCGACGTGGAGCGCCTGCTGTCCGAGAACGAGGGCATCGAGCTCGTCGCGCTCGTGCACTCCGAGACGCCGTCGGGAATCGAGAACCCGCTCGAGGCGATCGGGGCGCTCGCGCACCGGCACGGCGCGCTGATGCTCGCCGACATCGTGTCCTCGCTCGCGGGCACCGACGTGCGCATCGACGACTGGCACGTGGACCTCTCCGTGGCCGGCCCGCAGAAGTGCCTCGCCGGGCCTCCCGGCATGTCGCTCGTGAGCGTGAGCGAGCGGGCCTGGCAGGCGATGGAGGACAACCCCAACGCGCCGCGCGGCTCGTTCCTCTCACTGCTCGACTGGAAGCACAAGTGGATCGACGGCGGCCGGGTGGCGTTCCCATACACGCCGTCGGTGTCCGACGTGAACGGCGTGAACGCCGCGCTCAGGGACGTGCTCGAGAACGGCGGCGTGGAAGCGTCGATCGCCCGCCACCGCCTGGCCGCCCGCGCGAGCCGCGCCGGCGCGCGCGCGATGGGCCTCGAGCTGTGGGCGAAGAGCGAGGACTACGCGGCCAACTGCGTGACTGCCGTGCGCTGCCCCGAGGGCATCGACGTGGGCGCGACGCTGCTGCACATCCGCGAGCGCTACGGAGTGATGCTGTCGGGTGGCTACGGCGAGCTCAAGGACAAGCTCTTCCGGCTCGGCCACATGGGGCCGGCGGCGCGTTCGCTCAACCCGGTCGTGGCTGTGGGGGCGCTTGGGCGCGGGTTGGCGGATCTCGGCGCCGAGGTGAACGTGGGCGCCGGGTGCGAGGCCGCGCTCGCGGTCCTTTCGGAGGCGCGCGCGGGAGAGGCCGCGCACGCGTGAAGCTCTCCCCGTTCGAGCTCCACCGGCCGGGCTCGGTGAGCGAGGCCAGCGAGCTGCTCGAGCGGCTGGGTGACGAGGCCGTGATCTACGGCGGCGGCACGGAGCTGCTGCTCGTGGCCAAGCTCGGCATGACCGAGTTCACGTCGCTCGTGGACGTGAAGGGCATCCCCGAGCTGCACGGCCTGAGCGCGAACGGCGAGCTGACGATCGGCGCCACGGTCACGCACCGCGAGCTGGAGCGCTCGGAGGTGGTGCGTGAGGGCTGGCCCGCGCTCGCGCTGATGGAGCGGCACGTGGGCAACCTGCGGGTGCGGAACACCGGCACGATCGGCGGCAACCTCTGCTTCGCGGACCCCCATTCCGACCCTGCCACGTTCCTGCTGGCCGCCGGCGGCGAGCTGTCGCTCCAGCGGGGCTCCGGCGCGGCGCGCCGGCTTGGCGTGGACGAGTTCGTGCGCGCGCCCTACCTCACCGCGCTCGAGCCCGCCGAGCTGCTCGTGGCGGTGCACATCCCGCGCGCGCCCGCGGGCAGCCGCCTCGTGCATCGCAAGATCTCCTTCCGCGAGCGCCCCGCCGCCACCGTGGCGGCGAGCATCGAGGTGAGCGACGGCACCGTGACCTCGGCGAGACTCGCCGTCGGCTCGGCCTGCGCGCGCCCGGTGCGCGCGGCGGCGGCAGAGGAGTTGCTCACCGGCGCCGACGCCGCGAGCGTGGATCGCGCGGCGGTGGGCGAGGCGGCCGCGGCCGGGATCGAGCCGATCGAGGATCTGAACGGCGCCGCCGACTACAAGCGCCAGCTCGTGCGCGTGCTGATGGCGCGCGCTCTCGCGGAAGCCCTGCCCGAGGCAGTGTGAAGGCGGCGAGCGAGTCGGTCGCGTCACTCCGGCAGGCCGCCGAACGGGCGGAGCCGGAGCTTGTCGAGCAGCTCCTTCGGCTGACGGCGATCGACGCGCCGAGCGGCGACCTCGAGGCGCTCGCCGGCGCCGCCGACGCGTTCGGGGCGGAGCTGGAGGAGCTCGGCTGCGGAGTCGAGGAGCACCGGAACGACGGCATCACCCACCTCTCGGCACGGATCGGCCGGGCGGACGGCCGCCACGTGCTCGCGCTTTGTCACTACGACACGGTGTGGCCGGCGGGCACGGCCGGGGAGCGCCCGGGGCGGCTGCAGAACGGGCGGCTGTCAGGACCCGGCACGTTCGACATGCGCGGCGGGATCACCGCTCTGCTCGGAGCCCTGGCGATCGTCGGCGCCGGCGGCCTTCCGCTGCCGCTGCAGCTACTGCTCACCGGCGACGAGGAGACGGGCAGCGCCAGCTCGCGCGAGCTGATCGAGGAGCTCGCTCGCGACGCCGCGCTCGTGCTCGTCACCGAGCCGCCGCTGCCGGGCGGCGCCCTGAAGACAGCGCGCAAGGGCTGGGGCGCCTACACCGTGTTCGTCAGCGGCCGCGCCGCCCACGCGGGACTCGACCCCGACTCGGGCGTGAGCGCGATCGACGAGCTCATGGACGTGCTGCGCCAGGTCACGGATCTGCGCCGCCCGGACAGCGGCACGACGGTGAACGTGGGGACGATCCGCGGCGGGACGCGCCCCAACGTGATCGCCGCCGACGCGTCTGCCGACTTCGAGGTGCGCGCCACCACGATCGCCGGGCAGCAGCGGGCCGACGAGGCGCTTCAGGCGCTCCACGCCACGCGCGAGGGCGCGCGGGTGAGCGTCGCGCAGCACCACAGCCGCCCGCCGATGGAGCGCACGCCCGCCGTGGCAGTCGCTGCTGCCGCGGCTCGCGAGTTGGCGGGCGAGCTGGGCTTCGACCTGTCAGAAGGCGCGGCCGGCGGCACGAGCGATGCGAACCTGGTGGCGCCGCTCGGCGTTCCCGTGCTCGACGGCCTCGGCCCCGAGGGCGACGGCGCGCACGCGCTGCACGAGCACGTGCTGGTGGACTCCCTCGTCGAGCGGACGGCGCTGCTGGCCGCGATCCTCACATACGCACTATCTCCGACGGCGCCCCGAACGGGTGAAGGACTTCCGGCACCCGGATGGTCCCGTCGTCCTGCTGGTGGTTCTCCACGATCGCGATGATCGTGCGCCCCACCGCCACCGCCGTCCCGTTCAGCGTGTGCACCTCCTCCGGCTTCCCGCCCTCCGGCCGGTAGCGGATGCCGAGCCGGCGCGCCTGGAAGTCGGTGGTGTTCGAGCACGAGGTGAGCTCGCGGTAGCGCTCCTGCCCCGGCAGCCAGCCCTCGAGGTCGTACTTCTTCGCGGCCGACGCGCCGAGGTCCCAGGCCGGGATGTTCGCCACCTGGTACGGGATGTCGAGCGCCTGCAGGATCTCCTCCTCGATGGCGAGGATGCGCTCGTGCTCGGCCGCCGACTCCTCGGGCCGGACGAACGTGAACATCTCGACCTTGTCGAACTGGTGCACGCGGAACATCCCCCGCGTGTCCTTGCCGGCGGCGCCCGCCTCGCGACGGAAGCACGGCGAGAAGCCCGCGTAGCGGAGCGGCAGCTCCGAGTCGTCGAGGATCTCGTCCGCGTGCAGCGAGGCCAGCGGCACCTCCGAGGTGCCGGCGAGGTACAGCTCGTCCTCGGGCAGCCTGTAGATCTGCTGCTCGGTGTCCGGCAGGAAGCCGGTGCCGTACAGCGCCTCCTCGCGCACGAGCACCGGCGGGATCACCGGCGTGAAGCCGTGGCCCTCCACCAGGCCGAGCGCCCAGCGCACGAGCGCCAGCTCGAGCATCACGAGCGGGCCCTTCAGGTAGAGGAAGCGCGAGCCCGACACGCGCGCGCCGCGCTCCATGTCCACGAGGTCGCCGAGCAGCTCGAGGTGGTCCTTGCCGGACTTGCCGGCCTCGCCCACCTGGCGCAGGACCTCCTCCTCCTTGTCGGGCGCGCTCGGGTCGGTGATGTTCGGCAGCGTGACGAGCACTGCGTCGAGGTCCGCCTTGGCCTGGCGCGCCTCGTCCTCCGCCGGCCCCACCTGCTCCTTCAGCTCGGTTGAGCGTTTCATCGCCTCGCTCGCATCCTCGCCCGTGCGCTTCAGCTCCCCGATCTCTTTGCCGGCGGCGTTCTGCTCCGCCTTCAGCTCCTCGGCGCGCGTGGTCAGCGAGCGCCAGCGCTCGTCGGCCGCGAGCACTTGGTCCACCGCGTCGGCGATGCCGTCGCCGCGCCGCGCGAGGGCGGCCTTCACCCCGTCGGGGTCACGGCGGATGAGTCTGAGGTCTAGGACGGCGGACCTCCCGCTGGCGCTACTTGGCGGCCGAGGCTTTGGAGCCCGCGTACTTCGACACGAACTGCGCCACCTTCTGCTGGTCCGGACCCACCACCACGTTCGCCGGCATGATCGAACCGGAGAAGCCGCCGTTGCGGATCGCGAACAGCACGTCCTGCACCGACTCGTGCCGGAAGTCGAGGTCGGGACCGTCGGTGCGCTCCTTCTGCGACACGTTGGTGGCCGAGCCGTGAGTGGCGGCGGCCGACAGCGTGTGGCAGCCGCCGCAGCGCTGGCTGAACAGGACAGCTCCCTCGTGCACCGGGCTGGCGGGCTGGCTGTTGTCGGCGTTGATCTTCTTCGTGCCGCACGCCGAGACGGCGAGGGCGACGGCGGCCACGACGAGTGCGGCCCAGAGCAGCTTGGGGCGGAACACGGGCGCGCATATTAGTGACCGGTCGGCAGGACCGAAGCGCCCCATGGCGAAACAGCACTCGCCCCGGCGGTGGCCGGAGACGGCCGTGTACCAGCGAAGGATTCGCTGATGGCCGTCCACATCGGCGGCGATTGAGGCCGTCGCCGGGGCAGAACTGCCAGTACTGCGTACTCAGGTCGCCAGGCGCTTGCAGAAGCGCAGCTCGGTTCCTGTGCTGGACGGCTTGATGTCGACCTCATCCATCAGCTGCCCCAGGAACGCCAGGCCACGGCCGCGCTCGGGCATCTCCCCGCGGGGGCTCATGCGCGGAATGAACGTGCCCGAGTCGCGGATGTAGAAGGCGAGCGAGTCGCCCTCGGGGGTGGCGCGCAGGTGGATCTCGTCGCGCACCGAGCTCGAGCCGTGCTCGACCGCGTTGGCCACGCCCTCGCTCACCGCCATCTTGATCTGGTAGCGGATCATCTCGTCGAAGCCGAACGCCGCCGCTGCGGCATCCGCCCAGCTGCGTGCGTCGGGGAGTCGAGACAGCTCTGCCTGGAGCATGAGCTCGGCCCCCGTAAATCGGGTCGCCGCTCCGGCCATCGACCGAAAAAGTTACAGAGCCGGGCCGTTAAAGCCTCCACTTCGGCGGCCGACCACACGGTGGTGCGCCGCGTCACCGCTCTCCTTGCCCTGATCGCCACCGCCGTTTGCCTCGCCGGCACATCGCTAGTTCACACTGGCGACTGTGATCGAGCCCGACCCGCCGGATCTGCCTCCCGAGCCTGAGGCTCCTGACCTCACCGCTACTCGTTGGGTGGAGGCGCGGGTTGAGGGCGTGTCCCTCGGCGATGAACGGCGACATGGGTTGTCGCTACTCGATTGCGAGCTGCGGGACTGCGATCTCGCGAACCTCGACGCCCGTGGCGCCTCGCTGCGCCGCGTGGTGATCGCCGATGGCCGCCTGACCGGCTGCAACCTCGGCGAGTCCAGCCTCACCGACGTCTCCCTCAGCGACTGCCGCGCGGACCTCGCCGTCTTCGCTCAGGCAACACTCGAGACGGTGCGCTTCGTCTCCTGCCACCTGCCGCAGGCCACCTTCCAGGAAGCCCGCCTGCGCTCGGTCGCCTTCGAGAACTGCGACCTCAGCGGCGCCGACCTGACCAGCGCCAAGTTCGAGGACGTCGAGCTCAGACGCTGCAAGCTGGACGGCCTCCGGGGAGCCGACAGCCTCAACGGAGTCCGCATGCCATGGCCAGACATCGTCGACAACGCCGCCCTCTTCGCAGCCGCCTGCGGCGTCCAGGCGCTCGCGGAATAGCCGCGACCGCAGACCGCAGACGAGTGTCCCTCGTCAGGTCGTTGCGCAAAGAAACGATCGACAGACCAGAAAAGGCTCTAGCAAGCCAATCCGCGCGACCAAACCCTTTCGTACCGCAACGATCTCAATTAGGAAGCCACCGACGCCCGGGCATACCTGCCGCGCCGACCTCCTATGACCTATGACCTATTCCCTATGCCCTGCCGTTCATGACCCCGTCGCGTACGCCCGCAACGCGAGCGTGACCACGGCAATGACGCTCATGGTCATGATCCCCATCTCGTTACGGACGACCGCGCGCGCCAGCAGCACCTGCTCGCGCCGCTCGAGCGCCTCGAGGTCGTCGATCTCGAGCTTGTCGATCTCCCGCTGGGCCACGCCCGCGCGGAATGTCTCGGCCACCAGCGCCACGATGATCAGCGACACGCCGTAGAGGTAGTGGAGATCCGAGGCAGCACGACGGCCCTGGCCGATCAGCAGGAACAGGCCGAGCGCCACTTGGACGATCACCACCACTTGGGCAACCCGCAGGAGGTACCAGAAGATCACCGAGGGAATGCGGCGCAGCCACGCCACCCCGCCCCAGATCGCCGCCGCGGCGTTGGTCACGAGGACCGCGATGCCCACGGCCATGTGAATGCCAGTCAGCTAGCGACCTTTCGCACTATGTAGCACCATGTCACAAGGGTGGTATAACCGGGCGTCGTTCGATGCTCAAGAGCTACTTCCCTGTCGTCATCTTCATCCTGCTGGGCGCAGGAGTCGGGACGGCCTTCACTCTCCTGAACAACGTCCTCGGCCCGCGCAAGCCGAGCCGGGTCAAGCGCGACCCCTACGAGTGTGGCCTGCCCTCCGAGGTTCAGAAGAACTTCCGCTTCGGGATCAGCTTTTACCTGATCGCGATGCTCTTCATCCTTTTCGACATCGAGGTGATCTTTCTCTATCCGGTGGCTATCCAGCTCAAGGCGCTGGGTACGTTCGCTCTGGTGGAGACCGTCGTGTTCATCGTGCTCTTGCTCGTGGGCTTCGTCTTCGTGTGGCGGAGAGGAGCCCTCGAATGGAGGTAACCCGGCAGAAGCTGGACGACCTGAAGATCCGTCAGCACACCGCGCAGCGGATGCTGAAGGGCGACGTCCCGGACACCGAGCTCGAGGAGTACATCGAGGAGCGCGTTCTCTTCACCACGCTCGAGAAGGCGCAGAACTGGGCGCGAGCCAACGCCGTCTGGCCCGCGACCTTCGGCCTCGCCTGCTGCGCGATCGAGATGATCTCGGTGATCGGCTCGCCGCGGAACGACCTCGCCCGCTTCGGCGCGGAGGTCTCGCGCGCGTCCCCGCGCCAGGCGGACATGCTGATCCTCTCCGGCCGCGTGTCGATCAAGATGGCGCCGGTCATCCGCCGCCTCTACGACCAGATGCTGGAGCCGAAGTGGGTGATCTCGATGGGCGCCTGCGCATCGAGCGCAGGCATGTTCAACAACTACGCGCTCGTCGCCGGCGCGGACCGCTTTCTCCCGATCGACGTCTACATCCCCGGCTGTCCGCCGCGGCCGGAGGCGCTGATGTACGGGATCATCAAGCTCCAGAAGAAGATCCTCGACCAGCCCGAGCTCGGCTGGCGGGAGCGCTATCAGGCGCAAGGCACAGAAGAACGTGCCTGACGCAACCGGACTCGAGCTGATCGCCCAGCGTGTGCGGGACGAGCTGGGCGAAGACGCCGTCACCGGCACGATCTACTACCGGGACCAGGCCACGCTCGAGGTGCCGCCGGCGCGCGTTCGCGACGTGCTCGCCTACCTGAAGACCGCCGACCAGGAGCCGTTCGAATTCCTCTCGAGCCTCCACGGCTGCGACTACCTGCCGGAGGAGCCGCGCCTGGCCGTGCACTACGAGCTGCTCTCGATGCAGCGCGTCGAGCGGCTGCGCGTCCGCACGCGCATGGGCGTCGACGAGGCGCTGGTGCCGAGCGTGACCGACCTCTGGCCGGGGGCGAACTTCCAGGAGCGCGAGGTGTGGGACATGTTCGGCATCGAGTTCGGCGACCACCCCGACCATCGGCGCATCCTCATGCCCGAGGACTACGAGGGCCACCCGCAGCGGCGCGACTTTCCGATCGGCGGCGAGCCGGTGATCTTCACGTTCAACGAGGACGAAGGGCCGCGCTGGTATGAGTGAGCACGAGGGCAAGAACCCGCTCGCGGTGCCCTACAGAGAGCGCGAGAAGTCGATCACTATGGAGGCGCTCGACCAGGGTCAGGCGCCCGTCTACGGCACCGAGCTCGAGCGCGACACCGAGCTGTTCACGCTCAACATCGGCCCGCACCACCCGGCCACGCATGGAGTGCTGCGGCTGCTCGTCACGCTCGAGGGCGAGTACGTGCACGAGGTCACGCCGCTGATCGGCTACGTGCACACCGGCATCGAGAAGAGCTGCGAGGACCAGTCCTACTGGAAGGTCATCCCGTTCGTCGAGCGGATGGACTATCTCTCCTACTACTTCAACGCGATGGCCTACTGCATGGCCGTCGAGCGGCTGCTGGAGGTCGAGGTGCCCACGCGCGCCCAGTACCTGCGCGTGCTCCACATGGAGCTGAACCGGATCTCGAGCCACCTGTTCTGGATGGCCACCTCGATCCTCGACTTCGGCGCGATCTCGTTCCTCTGGTGGGGCATCCGCGACCGCGAGATGACGCTCGACCTGTTCGAGATGTCGAGCGGCCAGCGCATGCACCCGCGCTACTTCCAGGTGGGCGGCGTGATGGAGGACATCCCGCCCGGCTGGGAGCAGAAGTGCCGCGAGTTCATCAAGCGCATGCCCTCGCGCATCGAGCAGTACGAGGCGGTGCTCGACAAGAACGAGATCTTCCTGCACCGCACGCGGAACGTCGGCGTCGTCGATACCCAGCGGCTGCTCGACCTCGGCGTCACCGGCCCGCTCCTGCGCGCCTCCGGCCACTCGTGGGACCTGCGCAAGGCCGCGCCCTACTCGTCCTACGAGGACTTCGACTTCCAGGTGCCGGTCGGCACCGTGGGCGACCACTACGACCGCTACCGCGTGCGCATCGCCGAGATGCGCGAGTCGCTGAAGATAATCGAGCAGGCGCTCGACGGGCTGCCGGAGGGTCCCTACATCACGGAGAACCGCAAGATCGCGCTGCCGCCGCGGCACGAGCTCGCGACGTCGATGGAGGCGCTGATCCACCACTTCAAGCTCGTCACCGAGGGCTTTCGCGTGCCGCCGGGAGAGGCGTACGCGGCGGTCGAGTCGCCGCGTGGGGAGCTCGGCTGCTTCGTGCTGGCCGACGGGTCCGCCAAGCCCGCGCGCGTGCACATGCGCGACCCCTCGTTCGTGAACCTGCAGTCGTTGAAGGACATGTCCGAGGGGACGCTGATCGCGGACCTGATCGCGTCCGTGGCGATGCTCGATCCGATCCTCGGGGGCATCGACAGATGAGGCCGGAGGCCACCGGCCAGACGCCGGGCGTGCCCGCCGACTGGGACGCCCCCGTCGACCTCGCCAAGGATCCGGCCACGATCCCCGACCTGTCGTCGGTGGATGTGCCGCCGGAGCTCGAGAAAGAGATCAGGGACCACATCGCCAAGTACCCGAACAAGCGCTCCGCCGCGCTGCCGGCGCTCGAGGCCGCGCAGCGGGTGCACGGCTGGTGCTCGCCCGAGGCGATCCGGCAGGTGGCCGCGGTGATGCAGGTGACCCCCGCGTACCTCTCCTCGATCACGACCTTCTACGACATGTTCAACACCGAGCCGCTCGGCCACCACCAGGTGTACGTGTGCACGAGCGTGGCCTGCAACCTGCGCAACGCGCAGGCGCTGCTCGAGGCGCTGCAGGAGGCCGGCCAGGACTTCGACGACGCGAACATCCGCGGCTTCGAGTGCCTCGGCGCCTGCGACATGGCGCCGATGGCGTCGATCGACAACCGCTACGTCGGGCCGATCGACCCGAGCGAGGCGCCCGACGTGATCGAGGCGCTGCGCGAGGGCCGCCGGCCGCTGCCCGGCCGCGGGCTGGGCGACGACGGCTTCAAGCTCCCCTGGGACAAGGACGGCTCGGATGGCTGAGACGCGCGTTCTGCTCGAGCACATCGACGAGCCCGGCCTCAACACGATCGACGTGTACGAGCGCCTCGGCGGCTACACCTCGATGCGCAAGGCGCTGACCGAGATGGAGCCCGAGTCCGTGGTGGAGGAGCTGAAGAACTCCGGCCTCCGCGGCCGCGGCGGCGCGGGCTTCTCGATGGGCATGAAGGCCAGCTTCATGCCCAAGGGCACGATGGACAAGTACCTCTGCTGCAACGCGGACGAGTCCGAGCCCGGCACGTTCAAGGACCGCCTGCTGATGCAGAAGAACCCGCATCGCCTGGTCGAGGGGATCATCATCGCCGCGGTCGCGGCGGGCGTGAACAAGGCGTTCATCTACATCCGCGGCGAGTACGCCTTCGTGGCCGACATCCTCGACGCCGCCGTGAACGAGGCCTACGGCAAGGGCTACCTCGGCGAGGACATCCTCGGCACCGGCAACGACCTGGACCTCGTGGTCCACCGCGGGGCGGGCGCATACATCTGCGGCGAGGAGACCGGCCTGCTCGACTCGCTCGAGGGCAAGCGCGGCAACCCGCGCCTCAAGCCGCCGTTCCCCGCCAACCAGGGCCTCTACCAGGGCCCGACGCTGATCAACAACGTCGAGACGCTCTTCAACGTGCCGATGGTGATCGGCAAGGGCGCGGACTGGTTCAAGCAGCACGGCACCGACCAGTCGTCGGGCACGAAGCTCGTGTCGGTGTCCGGCAACGTGCAGCGGCCGGGCAACTACGAGATCGAGCTGGGCATCCCGGCGCGCGAGATCGTCTACGGCCTCGCCGGCGGGCCGCCGCCCGGCCGCAAGGTGAAGTTCTGGTTCCCGGGCGGCTCGTCCGCCCCGGTGCTGCTCGAGGAGGACCTCGACCGGCCGTACTCGTTCGAGTCGATGGCCGAGGCGGGCTCGATGCTCGGCTCCGGCGCGGTGATCGTCGTGGACGACTCGGTGCCCGTCGTGTCGGTGGCGCTGCGGCTGGCCGAGTTCTACCGCCACGAGTCCTGCGGCAAGTGCGTGCCGTGCCGCGAGGGCACCAACTGGACGGTGAAGATGCTCGAGCGCATCGACTCCGGCGAGGCCACGCCGATGGACCTCGACATCCTGGCGAACGTCCAGACCAACATCATCGGCAACTGCCTCTGCGTGCTGGGCGACTCGATGGCGATGCCCGTCGGCTCGATGGTGAAGAAGTTCCGCGGCGAGTTCGAGCAGCACATCGAGCGGGCGCGCGAGGCCGCCGACCGGCTGAGCATCGAGCTGGGCGTGGCCGCGCCGCCGGCGGACCAGGCGGCTTAGGAAGCGCGCGATGCCGAGGCCCGAGCCCAAGCTGATCACGTTCGAGATCGACGGCCGCGAGGTGCAGGCGCCCGAGGGTCAGATGCTCGTGGACGCCGCCAAGCAGGGTGACGTCGAGATCCCCTACTTCTGTTACGAGCCCAAGCTCGGCCAGCCGGTGGGCGCGTGCCGCATGTGCCTCGTGGAGATCGAGGGCATGCCGAAGCTGCAGACGAGCTGCTCCACGCCGGTGCGTGAGGGCATGGTGGTGATCACCACCTCCGACCGCGTGAAGGAGGCGCAGAACGCGATCGTCGAGTTCCTGCTCGTCAACCATCCGCTCGACTGCCCGGTGTGCGACAAGGGCGGCGAGTGCCCGCTGCAGGACATCTCCTACGGCTGGGGGCCGGGGCGCTCGCGCTTCATTGAGCCCAAGCGCCACTTCGAGAAGCCGCTCGAGATCTCGCCGCTCGTGGCGATCGACCGCGAGCGCTGCATCCTCTGCTACCGCTGCGTGCGCTTCTCGCAGGAGATCGCCGAGGACTACCAGCTCGTGTTCCTCGAGCGCGGCGACCACACCTTCGTCGGCACCCACGACGGCCACCCGTACGTGGCGCCGTTCAGCGGCAACATCATCGAGCTCTGCCCGGTGGGCGCGCTCACCTCCACCGCGTACCGCTTCCGCGCTCGCCCGTGGGACATCGAGGACGCCGGCTCGGTATGCCTGCTCTGCCCGTCGCAGTGCAACGTGACGTTCACCACGCGCGACGACACCAAGGTGATGCGCGTGCTCGCGCGCGACCACAGCGAGGTGGACGACGGCTGGCTCTGCGACAAGGGCCGCTTCGGCTACCAGGCGATTCATTCCGCCGACCGCATCACCGCGCCGATGGTGCGTGACGGGGGCCAGCTGCGCGAGGTGTCGTGGGAGCGCGCCCTGTCCGAGGCGGCGGGAGCGCTGAAGCGCGCCGGCTCGAGGGCGGCGGCGCTCGTGGGCGGCGAGGCCACCAACGAGGAGGGCTTCCTGATCCAGCGCCTGTTCCGCGAGGCGCTCGGCTCGGCGAACATCGACTCGCGCTCGAACGGCGCGCTCGATCCCGAACAGGCGCGCGCGCTCGCGCGGCCGGACTTCGCGGCGAAGGTGCCGGACATCGACTACGCCGAGTCGATCCTCGTGCTCGACACGAGCCTCGTGGACGAGGCGCCGATCCTCGACCTGCGGGTGCGCAAGGCGGTGCGCCGCAACGGCGTGAAGCTCGTGGTGGCCACGAGCCGTCCCGGCACGCTCGACCCGAACGCCGACGCCGTGGTGCGCTTCGCGCCCGGCGCCGTGGAGGCCGCGCTCGCCGGCCTGGCCGCCGCGCTCACGGACACTGGCGACCTCGACGACCTCGCCCGCCGCTCGGGCTCGACCGCCGGCCACCTGCGCGCCGCTGCCGAGCTGCTCGGCGGCGCCGGCCCGACCGTGATCCTCTGGGGCGAGCGCGTGTCGCACGGCGACCGCGGCCACCAGGCGGTAGCGGCGCTGCTGGCCGTAGCCCGCCACTGCGGCATCGAGACGACCGCCGAGGCCGGGCTGATCGAGGTGCCCGCCGGCACCAACTCGCGCGGGCTGCGCGAGCTCGGCTGCCTGCCCAATCTCGGCCCGGGCCTCGCGGCCGCCGAGAGCAGCGGCCCGAGCGCCACCGGCATCCCCGCCGCCGTCGCGGACGGCGGCGTGTCCGCGCTGCTCCTCTTCCAGGCCGACCCGATTCGCACGAACCCGGATCCCGCCGCGTGGGAGCAGGCGCTCGACTCCGCCACGAGCGTGATCGCGTTCGCCGACTTCGTCACGCCCGCGCTCGAGGAGCACGCGAACGTGGTCTTCCCCGCCGAGTCCTACGCCGAGAAGGAGGGCACCGTCACGCACCCGGACGGCCGCCTCCAACGCGTGCGCCAGGCGATCGCGCATCCCGGCGAGATCCGCTCCGGCTGGGCCGTGCTCACGGAGCTGTGCGCGCGCGCCGGCCGGCCGCTGCCGGCGCCGACGATGCCGGGCATCTTCGACGAGCTCGTGCAGGTGGTGCCGTTCTACGCCGGGCTCACGCTCGAGGAGATCGGCGGCCGCGGCGTGCGCTGGCAGGAGCGCGAGCGGGCGTCCGCGCTCGGCGCCTCGCCGCTGCCCGACACATCGCTCGACGCTCCGCCCGAGCTGCCCACGAGCGGCCTGCGCCTCGGCACCGTGCCGTCACTCTGGTCCGGCCGCGAGACCCAGCACGCAGCGGTGCTGCGCTTCCTCGCGCCGGAGCAGACGCTCGAGATCTCGATCGCGGACGCCGAGCGCCTCGGCGTGCGCTCCGGCGACGAGGTGAGCGTGTCCGTGGACGGCCGCAGCGTGCGCGCCCGCGCGCGGGTTCACGATCCCGTGCCGACGGGCAGCGTGTTCCTGGTGGAGGGCACTCAGACCGACAACGCCACGGCGTTGATGAACGGACTGCCGCGCACGGTGGAGGTGACGAAGGCGTGACCCCGCTGCTCGCCGACGTCAACTACGTCGAAGGAACGCTCGTGATGATCGCCAAGTCGCTGATCATCTTCCTGTTCGTGCTCCAGGTGGTGCCGCTGATCCTGCTGCTCGAGCGCAAGCTGCTCGGCCGCTTCCAGTCGCGCATCGGGCCGAACCGCGTGGGCCCCTACGGGCTGATGCAGCCGCTCGCCGACGTGCTCAAGCTGCTGTCCAAGGAGAACTCGGTGCCGAACACCGCGGTGCCGTGGATGATGGCGCTCGCGCCGGTGATCTCGATCTTCTGCGCCGTCGTCACGCTCGCGATCATCCCCTTCGGCGACAACGGCGCCTGGGGCGGCAACTTCGGCCTCTACGGCATCGACGTGCCGATCGGCATCCTCTTCTACTTCGCGTTCGGCGCGCTCGCCTTCTACGCGCTGATGCTCGGCGGCTGGGCGTCGGGCTCGAAGTACTCGTTCCTCGGCGCGATGCGCTCCGCGGCCCAGCTCATCTCCTACGAGATCGCGCTCGGGCTGTCGCTGCTCGGCGTGGTGATCCAGGCGCAGTCGATGTCGCTCACCGAGATCATCCACGCGCAGCACAACCTCTGGTACATCGTCCCCCAGTTCATCGGCTTCTGCATCTTCCTGGTGGCCGGCTTCGCGGAGACCAACCGCCCGCCGTTCGACCTCGCCGAGGGCGACTCCGAGATCGTCGGCGGCTTCAACACCGAGTTCGGCGGCATGCGCTTCGGCTCGTTCTTCATGGCCGAGTACATCAACATGATCGTGATCGCCGGCATCGCCACCGCGATGTTCCTCGGCGGCTGGCACGGCCCCGGGCCGGCCGCGCTCGGCCCGCTCTGGACGATCCTCAAGATGCTCCTCTTCATCGTGCTGTTCATCTGGGTGCGTGCCACCCTGCCGCGGCTGCGCTACGACCAGCTGATGTCGTTCGGCTGGAAGGTGCTGCTGCCGCTCGCAACGCTCAATGTCCTCGTCACCGCGATCTTGGTAGCCACATGACCCCATATGACCCCACAGCAGACGTAATCGAAGTGCGCCGCGGCCCGAACCCCGGCGGGCCGGCCTCGATCTACCGCGTGTTCGGCGAGACCCTGCGCGGTCTGAAGACCACGCTCGGGCGCGTGGTGGAGGGCCCGGTGACGATGGAGTACCCCGAGCAGAAGACGCCGGTGTACCCGCGCTTCCGCGGCCGCCACAAGCTGCACCGCTTCGAGGACTCCGGGCTCGAGAAGTGCGTGGGCTGCTCGCTCTGCGCGGCCGCCTGCCCGGCCGAGTGCATCCGCGTGGTGGCGGCCGAGAACACGCCCGAGCACCAGGTGTCGGCCGGCGAGCGCTACGCCGCTGTCTACGAGATCAACATGACGCGCTGCATCTTCTGCGGCTACTGCGAGGTGGCCTGCCCGTTCGACGCGATCACGATGGGCAACGACTACGAGCTGGCGGACTACACGCGCTCGGACCTCGTGTTCACCAAGGAGATGCTGCTCGCGGACCCGATCGAGAAGACGCCCCTGCGGAGGGAGGGCGAGTGATCTTCACCGACATCGTCTTCTTCATCGCGGCGATCGGGGCTCTCGCGGGGGCCGTCGGCGTGGTGGTGCTCAAGAACCCCTTCTACAGCGTGCTCTCGCTCGTCACGCACCTGTTCTTCCTCGCCGTCCTGTTCCTGCTGCTCAACTCGCAGTTCCTGGCGGCGGCGCAGCTGATCGTCTACGCGGGCGCGGTGATGGTGCTGTACGTGTTCGTGGTCGCCTACATCGGGGGCGCGGAGGAGCCGCTCGGCGACAGCCTGCCGGCCATCCGGCCGCTCGGCGTGCTGTTCGCGGTCTGCCTGCTGGCGGAGCTCTGCATCGGGGTGATCGGCTCAGGGCTGAAGGCGCTCGACAGCCACGGCGCGCACGTGTCGAACACCTTCGGCGCCCCGAGCCAGATCGGCTCGCTGCTGCTCAACCAGTTCCTGATCCCGTTCGAGGCGGCCTCCTACCTGCTGCTGATCGCGGCGGTGGGGGCACTCGTGCTGGCGCGCAAGCGACGCGGCTTCGAGGAGCTCACCGGGGAGGGCGGCACGGCGTGAACATCACCTGGTACCTCGTGCTCTCGGCCTTCCTGTTCACGATCGGCGCCGTCGGCGTGCTCACTCGCCGCAACCCGCTCGTGATCCTGCTCTGCCTCGAGCTGATGCTCAACGCCGGCAACCTCGCGCTGATCGCGTTCTCGCGCATGTGGGGCAACGGCGACGGCCAGATCTTCGCGCTCGTCGTGATGGTCGTGGCGGCGTGCGAGGTCGTGGTGGGGCTCGGAATCATCGTCGGCATCTTCCGCCGGCGGATCCCCGAGGACGTGGACGCGTTGTCGGAGCTGCGCGGGTGAGCGCCACAGCCTGGGCATGGCTGGTGCTGGCCTTCCCGCTGGCGGGAACGCTGGTGATCGGGCTCGGCTGGCGTGTGCTGCCCGGGCGCGTGCCCGGCTGGCTCGCCTCGTCGATGATCCTGGCCGCGTTCGCGTGCGCGATCGCCGCCACGGTCAAGATGCAGGACAGGGCGCCCGCCGCGCGGCACGCCTCGTCCACGCTGTTCGACTACGCGCACAGCGCCGGCCTGAACATCGGGCTGAGCATCTACGTGGATCCGCTGTCGCTGTTCATGGCGCTCGTGGTGAGCGGCGTGTCGTTCCTGATCCACGTCTACTCGGTCTCCTACATGACCTCGGACAAGGGCTTCACGCGCTACTTCGCGTACCTCAACTTCTTCGTCTTCTCGATGCTGCTGCTGGTCCTGGCGGGCAACATCATCATCCTCATCGTCGGCTGGGCGTTCGTCGGCGCGGCCTCCTACCTGCTGATCTCGTTCTGGTACCGGCGCGAGACCGCCACGGCCGCCGGCATCAAGGCGTTCGTGATGAACGTGATCGGCGACGTGGCGCTCGTGATCGCCGCCTTCCTCTTGTGGAAGAACGCCGGGCACCACGTGAGCTACACGGGCATCTTCGCCGGCTCGAAGACGCACTTCTCGCACGACCAGGGCACGCTGATCGCGGCCTGCCTGCTGCTCACGGTGGGCGCGTTCGCGAAGTCCGCCCAGCTGCCGCTCCACACCTGGCTGCCGGACGCGATGGAGGGCCCGACCCCGGTCAGCGCCCTCATCCACGCGGCCACGATGGTCACCGCCGGCGTGTACCTGATCGCCCGCTTCCACCCGCTGTACGAACAGGCGCCCACCGCGGCCAACATCACGGCCGGCGTCGCGGCCGCCACGCTCTTCTTCGCGGCCACCTGCGCGCTGGCGGTCACCGACCTCAAACGGATCATCGCCTACTCCACGATGTCGCAGATCGGCTACATGATGGTCGGCGTCTCGACGGGCGGCTACGACGGCGGCCTCTTCCACCTCATGACGCACGCCTTCTTCAAGGCGCTCCTGTTCATGGGCGCGGGCTCGGTGATCGGCGCGATGGCCGGGATCCAGGACATCGACCGCATGGGCGGCTTCCGCAAGTCGATGCGCTTCACCTACATCACGTTCGTCGTCGGGGCGCTGACGCTTGCGGGGATGATGCCGTTCGCCGGCTGGTTCTCGAAGGACGAGATCCTCGGCTTCGACGTGCACCGCGGTGGCTTCGACCTGATCCTCGCGATCGTCGGCTTCGCCGGCGCGCTGCTCACGGCCTTCTACTCGTTCCGGATGGTCTTCCGCGTGTTCCACGGCGACTCCGTGCCGGAGGCGCAGTCGCTCGAGCGGGGCGAGCTCTTCCACGGCGAGCACGTGAACCCGATGACCGGCGAGCACGAGGACACGGGCGTCGGCTTCCCAGGCGCCGAGCACCACATCGCCGAGCGCGAGCTGCCGATGAAGTTCGCGATGGGCACGCTCGCCGTGCTCTCGGTGGTGGGCGGCGTGGTGGCCATCCCGGGCGTGACGGACTGGCTGCGCAACTTCCTCGATCCCACCTTCGCCGACTCGAAGTTCGTGAACGCGGCGCCGAGCACGGGCGCCGACTGGACCGGGCTCATCGTGGGCGCCGGCATCGCGCTGGCCGGCATCACCACCGCGTTCGTCTGTTACATCCGCCGGCCGGGCACCACGGCGGAGATCATCAAGCGCCTCCCGTTCCTGCACCGGCTGTTCGTGAACCGCTGGTACTTCGACGAGCTGTACGACGCGCTGTTCGTGCGCCCGACAGCCACGTTCGGGCGCTTCGGCCGTTACGTCGTGGAGAGCGCGTTCGTGCAGGGCACGCTCGTTGGCGGCGCCACGCGGATCGTCGGCGCGGGCACCGCGCTCGCGCGCACGGCCCAGTCCGGCTACCTGCGCGGCTACGCGGTGCTGATGCTGATCGGCTTCGGCGGCCTCGCCCTCTACTTCCTGCTCCAGGCCACCTGAGATGACCGTCTACCTCTCGATCATCCTGTTCCTGCCGACGATCTTCGGGGCGCTGGCGCTGTTCGCGCCGCGGCGGCTGGCGCTCTGGACGCTCGTGGCCGGGACGGTGCTCACGCTCGCCTACTCGATCGTGATGCTCGCGCGCTTCAAGACCGGCGTGGGGATGCAGTTCATCACCGACGACAACTGGATCTCCGAGCTCGGCATCCGCTACTCGCTCGGCGTCGACGGGCTCAACCTGTTCCTGATCGTCCTGACGTCTCTCCTGTGGGTGCCCGCCACGGTGGCGGCCGCCCTGCGCGACTGGGACCGCCCGCGGCTGTTCGCCTTCTTCATGGGCATCGCCCAGACGGCGGTGCTCGGCGCGTTCATGTCCCAGGACCTCGCGCTGTTCGTCGTCTTCTTCGACCTGATGCTCGTGCCGTTCTACTTCCTGGTCGGCATGTGGGGCGGCGAGGACCGCGTGTACGCGACCACCAAGCTCGTGATCTACACGCTCGTCGGTTCGCTGCTCATGCTCGCCGCGGCGGTGGCGCTCGGCGTGATGTCCACGCCGGCCGGCGGCCACATCTCGTTCTCGTTCGCCACGCTGGCGCAGCACCCGCTCTCGGGCGGGTCGCAGTACTGGCTGTTCATCCTGTTCGCGTTCGCGTTCCTCGTGAAGGCGCCCGCGTTCCCGCTGCACGGCTGGATGCCCGACGCCTACCGGCAGGCGCCGCTGCCCGTGATCCTCGTGTTCTCGGCGGTCGTGTCGAAGGTCGGCGTGTACGGCTTCCTGCGGATCGTGTTGCCGCTGCTCCCGCAGGCGTCCGTGCACTTCCAGGAGCTGATGCTGGCGATCGCCGTCGTCTCGATTCTGTACGGCTCGGTGCTCGCGTTCTCGCAGGACGAGGCGCGGCTGGTGCTCGGCTACTCGTCGATCGCGCAGCTCGGCTTCATCCTGCTCGGGATCTTCTCGCTCGACCCGAAGGGCGGGCAGGGCGCGGTGCTGCAGATGGTCAACCATGGCCTCGTGGTGGCGCCGCTCTTCCTGATCATCGGCTACCTGGCAATCCGCGCTCAGGGCCGCGAGTCGCTCGACTGGATGGGCGGCATGGCGTTCCGGGCGCCCGTGCTCGCGACCGTGTTCCTGATCGTCGCGCTCGCCACGCTCGCGATGCCGGGCTCGGCCAACTTCGTGGGCGAGCTGTACATCCTGTTCGGCACCTTCCAGTCGAAGATCGTCTACGGGCTGGTGGCGAGCGTGGGCGTGGTGCTCGCGGCGGTCTACATGATCCGCTTCTACCAGCGGGCCATGCACAACCCGGTGGGGGCGCACGTGGAGTCGCGTGACCTCGCTCTCGGACCCGAGCTCGGCGTGATCGCGCCGCTCGTGCTCGTGATCCTCGCGCTCGGCGTCTACCCGAACTTCCTGCTGCACCGCATCAACGCGTTCGCCCCGACGACCAAGAACATCCCGCAGGTGGCGCTCAAGCGATGAACACGCTGAACGTCATAGCCGCCGTCAAGGCCCCGGTGATCGACTACAAGGGCATCTCGCCGCTGTTCGCGATCGCGGGCGGCGCGGTGATCGTCCTGCTGGCGGCGCTCTTCCGCGGGCGTTTCGTGCAGCGGGCGCTCGTTCCGTTCCTCACCGTGGCGGCGCTCGGCGCCGCGATCGGGCTGACGATCTGGAACTGGCACACGGGCGACAGCCGGCCGATCGTCGAGGGCGCCCTCGCGATCGATCCGCTCGCGCTCGGGCTGTCGCTGCTCTTCTACATCACCGGCCTCGCCACCGTGGCCTTCGCCTGGCGCTCGGTCGCGCTGCGGGAGTCCGGCAGCGGCGAGTTCTACGCGCTCATGCTCGGGTCGATCGCGGGCATGACCATGCTCGCGTCGGCGGAGAACCTCGTCACGCTGTTCGTCGGCATCGAGCTGCTCTCGATCCCGCTGTACGTGCTGTGCGCGAGCGAGGTGAAGCGCGAGACGTCGCTCGAGTCGGGGCTCAAGTACCTCGTGATCGGCTCGGTGGGCTCGGCCACGCTCCTCTACGGCCTCGCCTTCATCTACGGCGCCACCGGCCACACCGGCTTCGGCCAGATCGCGAGCGCGCTCGGCAACAGCGTGAGCATCACCGATCCGCTGCTCCTCACCGGCATCGCGCTGGCGGTGGCCGGGCTGGCCTTCAAGGCCTCGGTCGCGCCGTTCCACGCCTGGACGCCGGACGTGTACGAGGGCGCGCCCACGCCCGTGACCGCCTTCATGGCCGTGGCCACCAAGACCGCGGCATTCGCGATCATCCTGCGCCTCTTCGACGAGGCGCTCGTGTCCGCGCAGCTCCAGTGGGCGCCCGCGCTCGCCGCGCTGGCGGTGATCACGATCCTCGTGGGCAACGTGGGCGCGATCGCTCAGAGCTCGCTCAAGCGAATGCTCGCGTGGTCGGGTGTCGCGCAGGCGGGCTACATGCTCGCCGGCGTGGTGGTGGGCACGCAGCTCGGCCTCCAGGCCACCGCCTTCTACCTCGCGGTCTACCTGTTCATGAACATGGCCGCGTTCGGGGTGGTGATCGCGCGCGAGCGCGTGTCCGAGCACGGCGACGGGCTGAAGGCGCTCGAGGGCCTCGGCAGCGCGAGCCCGCTGCTGGCCTGGCCGATGACGATCGCGATGCTGTCGCTGGCCGGCTTCCCGGTCACCGCCGGGTTCATCGGCAAGTTCTATTTGATCTCAGCCACCGTGGGCGGCGACTGGGCCTGGCTCGGCGTGATCATCGTGGTCGGCTCGATGATCTCGCTCGTGTACTACCTGCGCGTGATCGCGGTGATGTGGATGAGCCCGTTCAAGATCGAGCTGCCGGGCCTGCCGCGGCGGCGCGAGGTGCACCCGGTGGCCGGCTGGTCGCCGGAGGCGGACCCGCGCGCGCAGCCCGAGGTGATCCTCGTCACCCTGCTGATGGCCGCGGCCACGATCTTCTTCGGCATCGTGCCCTCGCCGCTGTTCCACCTCGCCCACGACGTGGGCACCTCGATCAGCGCGCTGGTCGGCAGCTAGGCTGCGGCCCCGAGATCCTCGACTCGGTCGTGTAGCGCCAGATCGGTACGCTGCGTCACATGGCGATCAAGCTTCATCGCTGCAAGGTCATGTGGGCCAAGGGCCGGCATCCGTGCTGGCACGTGCAGAAGGCTCTCGACGAGGCGGGCGTCGACTATGAGCTCGTGAAGTACCCGGCCCTGCGCTTCAACCGCAAGGAGCTCGACGGTAAGAAGGTGCTGCCGGCGATCGAGTTCGAGGACGGGCGCATCGTGCGCGAGGACTCGGGCGACCTCGCCAAGCGGATCCGCGCGGGCAAGCTCGACGAGCTGGCTACGCCGCCCGGTACCTGAAGTCGCCGTTGCGGCGCAGCTCGGCGCCGTTGCGGGAGATCAGGGGGTGGCCCTCGACGGCCACGGGCGAGAAGGCGATCGGCAGACGGCGGCCGTCGTAGACGCAGAGGGCCGTGGCGTTCAGGTCGAGCACCAGCTGGTGCGCGATCCGCTCGTAGTGCCGGAACGCCTCGGGGTCGATCCCCGCGGCGGCGCCGCCGTCCGGCCCGGAGAGGACGCGCACGGGCTTGTCGAAGGACTCGATCGTCTCGCGGTACTCGCCTGCCGTGGCAGCGGGGTCGAAGTCGGGTCCGTAGAGGCGCTCCGCGTCGAACACCTCCGCGCCGTCGAGCGCGTTCCCGAGCCGCTCGGCGAGCGCGTCGCGCAGGCCGGCCGGCACGGCGATGATGATCTGCTCGCCCCGCTGTATGCCCTCCTCGACGAAGCGCGCGCAGAAGTCCACCGCGGCGTCCTCCTCGGTGTAGAGCAGCACTCCGTGGTCGCCGCGCTGCGCCGAGCGCGTCAGCCCCGCCACGCGGGCGAAGCTCACCTCCTCGTCGAACACCCTCCACGCGCTTCCACCGCAGGCGTCGCAAGACAGCTCGGTCGAGCCGTGCGCCGAGTAGTAGAGCTCGTTGCAGCGTGAGCACTCCAGAACTGGCAAAACAATTCCCCCTGCCCCTAGCGATACCCCAGCGGGTGTACCCCCTGGTTGTTTACCAGTTCTGGGGGTGGCTACGCCTCACGGGTACGCCGGGCCGCAAATGCGCAGGGAATTCGTCCTATTCCACAACGAGTCCGTGCCGCATCGTGTTCTCGGTGACCACGCGCGGCTCCACGAACTGGAGCAGATAGTCCGGGCCGCCGGCCTTCGAGCCGATACCCGATCTGCGGTTGCCCCCGAAGGGCTGCCGGCCCACCATCGCTCCGGTGATGTGGCGGTTCACGTAGAGGTTGCCGACCGGCGAGCGCCGAGCCACCTCCTCCACCGTCTCGGGGTTGCGGGAGAAGAGGCCGCCGGTGAGCGCGAACGGCGAGCGCTCGAGCGCGTCGCAGGCGGCGGAGATGTTCTTCACCCGCTCGACCGCGAGCACCGGCCCGAAGATCTCATCGGTGAGCACGGCCGAGTCCGGCGGCAGGTCGGCGATCAGGGTTGGCGAGCAGAACCAGCCGTTCGCCGGGAGCTCGCCGTCGGCGCGGGCCACCACGCGGCCCTCGCCGGCCCCCAGTTCGGCGTAGCGCCTCACACGCTCCTGCGCCTCCTGCTCGATCACGGGCGGCACGTCGCTTGCGAAGTCGTCGGCCTGGCCCACGCGCAGCACCTTGACGGCGCCGGAGAGCCGCTCGAGCAGCGCATCGGCCACCTGCTCGTGCGCGAGCAGGCGCGAGGCGGCTGAGCACTTCTGCCCCGCGTAGACGAAGGCTGACTTGACGATCGCGGGAACGGCGTCGTCGAGGTCGGCGTCCGAGTCCACGATCACCGCGTTCTTGCCGCCCATCTCGGCCACCACGCGCTTCACGTGCGGCTGGCCGTCCGGCGTGTCCCCGGCCGCGCGCACGATGTCGAGGCCGACTGCGCTCGAGCCGGTGAAGGCGATCACGTGCACGCCCGGGTCGCGCACGAGCGCCGCGCCCACCTCGCCGAACCCGGGCAGCAGAGAGATCGCGCCGGGCGGCACGCCGGCCTCGCGCAGGGCCTCCACGAGCGCGTGCGACGACGCCGGCGCCTGCTCCGCCGGCTTCAGCACCACGCTGTTGCCGGCCGCCAGTGCCGCCGAGGTCATCCCGGCGGGGATCGCGAGCGGGAAGTTCCAGGGCGCGATCACCGCGCACACGCCGCGCGGCGCGTAGTGCATCGAGTTGCGCTCGCCCGGCACCTGCAGCAGGCCGGCGCCCTGGTCAAGGCGCAGCGCCTCGCGCGCGTAGTACTCGAGGAAGTCGATCGCCTCGCACACGTCGGCGTCGGCCTCGGGCCACGGCTTCGCGCACTCGCGCACCTGGAGCGCGGCCAGCTCGAGCCGGCGCGAGCGCAGGATCCCGGCGGCGGCGCTCAGCACCTCGGCGCGGCCCGCGGCGCCGCGATCGCGCCACGCCGGGAACGCGTGGCCGGCCGCCTCCACGGCGCGGACGGCGTCGTGCTCCGTGGCCCTGCCCGCGGTGGCCACCACGCGCTCCGGGGCGCCCGGGTCGGTGGACTCGAAGCCCTCGTGCGCGCCGCGCTCGCGCCCGATGAGCACCGGGACGGCGAGCGGCAGCCGCGGCTCGAGCTCGCGCAGTGCGCCGAGCAGCGACTCGCGCGCGGGCGCGCGGCGCAGCTCGAGGGTGGGCTCGTTGGCGAACGGCTTCACGGCGCCGCGAGCAGCTCCTCCAGCGGCACGCCGCGCGCCTGCTCGTTCAGGAACGACTCGTTCGACGTGTTCTCGAGCAGACGCCGCACGAGATAGGCCATCCCCGCCACGAGGTCGCCGACCGGGCAGTACACGCGCACGCGGAAGCCCTGCTTGGCAAGCGCGTGCTGCAGCTCGTCGCCGAGGCCGCGCAGCACCTGCAGCTCGAGGTCGCGGTCGTCGCCGCCGGTGTCGCGGTTGTAGGCGATCGCGTGCGAGACGCTGCGCAGGTTGTGCGAGCCGATCGCCACGCGCACGGCGGGGCGGGCGTCGAGCAGGCGGCGCGTGAGCTGTTCGAAGTTGCGGTCGCAGTCCGCCTTCACCTCGAACACCGGCGCCTGCCAGCCGTGCTGGCGCGCCTCCACGATCTCGTGGTCCCAGTACGCGCCCTTCACGAGCCGCACCACGAGCGGCGGGCGTCGGGGCGACTCCGTGGCCCAGGCCAGGATGCGGTCGAGCTGGTCCGGCGACTCGCGCAGGTACGCCTGGAGCACCAGGCCCGCGGACGGCCCCTCGCGGAACTCCTCCTCGTCGAGCAGCTCGAAGATCAGGTCCATCGTCGTCTCGAGCGAGTCGAGCGACTCCATGTCGATGTGCAGATGCGCGCCGCGGTCGCGCGCCCTCTGCAGCAGCGGGCGCATGCGGCGGGCGGCGTCCTCGCGGCCGAGGTGCGGCGCGTCCGGGCGCAGGAGCGGGGTGAGCGCGGAGACCTTCACGGACAGGTTGGCGCGCGGCAGCGGGCCGAGCGAGTCGGACTCGAGCGACGGCCGCTCCGGCCAGCGCGGCGCGGCCTCGGCGATCGTGTCGAGCGCCTCGGCACAGCGCTCGGCGTAGCGGTCCGCCTCCGACTCGGTCACGGTCGCCTCGCCGAGCAGGTCCACCGACGAGGCGGCCCCGCCCTCCCACAGCTCGCGCAGCACCCCGAGCGCCTTGCGCGGCGACTCGCCGACGATGAAGCGGTGTGCCATGTGGCGCACACCGCCCGCGGCGGCCGCGCCGAGCGCCGTCCGGCCCGGCTTCGTGCCCGCCATCTTCACCGCGACCTCGAGCGGCGGCGGGCGCTCCCCGAGCTCGCCCAGGTAGCCGCTGAGGTGGCGGGCGAGGTCGTCGAGCGAGCGGCACGCGGGCGTCACGTCGACGAAACGGAACAGCGCGGCGCGCAGCTCAGCGTCCTGCGAGGCCAGCTCCATCGCGCGGGCGTCGAGCGCCTTCACCGGGTTGCGGCTGCGCTGCGGGAAGGCCGCGAACAATTCGCGGCCCACCTGCTCCAGCTCGGCCTCTACCGCCACGGCCAGAAAGCTACTCGCCGGAGGTCGGTAGCCTCGGGGCGATGGCGGAACGGATCATGTACGTGAAGCCGGGCTGTCCCTACTGCCAGCAGGCACGGGACGCCCTCGGCGCAGAGGGCCTCGACTGGGAGGAGCGCGACGCCACGGCGGACCGCGGCTGGCGCGAGGAGCTGATGGAACACTCGCGCGGCAGCGGCGTGGTGCCGACGATCGTGGCGCCGGAAGGGGTGACCGTCGGCTGGAACGGCAGGGGCTGACGGGTCCACTAGGGGCGGCCGGTCGGTCGCCTAGTATGGCCAACCCGATGCGTTACCCCGTTGAGACCTTCAGCGCGGAGGAGCGGGCGCTGCTCGCGCCCCACTTCACCAACCTCGACCGGCCCGTGTTCGCGCTGGTGAACCTCCCGGAGACGGTCAAGGGCGCGCTTTTTGCCCGCTATTCGCGCTATCAGGGCACGCTCCGGCGGCTCTTCCTCGACGAGTTCGCGGGCGACCTCGAGGCGGGCGCGGCCCGCGCCTTCGACGGCGAGGAGGGCGAGCGCGCCGCCCGCCTCTACCGCACGATCTTCCTGGGCTACGGCGACGACTCGGTGGCCCAGCTCGGCGGCGCTCACATCGCCTGCGAGTGGGTGTCGAACGTGATGACCAAGGTGCTTCAGCGCGGCCGGCTCGCGGCCTACCTCGAGCAGTCCACGCGCTACATCCCCTACGACGCGCCGATGCCCGGCGGCGGCTACCGCTTCTGGAGCGACGACTCGCTCGGGCCCGAGTACGGCACGGCGATGAACTTCCTCTTCGACACCTATTCGCGGGCGCTGCCCAAGGTCACGGCCTGGGCCGAGGAGCGCTTCCCGCGCGCCGAGGGCGAGCCCGAGGCGGCGCACACGCGCTCGATCACGGCCAAAGCGCTCGACCTGCTGCGCGGACTCCTGCCCGCGGCCTCGCTCTCACACATGGGCATGTTCGCCACCGGCCAGGCCTACGAGCAGCTCCTGATGCGCCTACAGGCCTCGCCGCTCCCGGAGGCGCGCGAGTACGGCCGCATGATCCTGGGCGAGCTGCAGCAGACGATGCCGAGCTTCGTCGCGCGGGTGGACAACCCGGAGCGCGGCGGCCGCTGGGTCCACTACCTCGAGGAGCGCGAGCAGGCGGCCGACCGCTGGGCGGCGCGGCTCGGGCTCGACCGCGCGCGGCGCAAGGAGGACACGCGGCCGTCGGTGCGCCTCCTGTCGGTGCGCGGCACCGAGGACGATCTCCTCGCGTCCCTGCTGTTCGAGGCCGCCGGCGTGTCCGAGGAGGAGGTCCGCGCCGCCGTGCGGGTGCTGCCGCCCGACGAGCGCGTGACACTGCTCCGCGAGCTCGTGGGGGAGCGCGAGAACCGCCGCTACCGCCCGGGGCGCGGCTTCGAGGCGTTGAGCTACCGCTTCGAGGTGGTGGGCGACTACGGCGCCTTCCGCGACCTCCAGCGCCACCGGCTGCTGACCGTCCAGTGGCAGCCGCTCACCCCCTACCTCGGCGCCGGGGTGCCGCAGGAGCTCGAGGACGCGGGCGTGGCCGACGACTACCGCGCCGGGCTCGAGCGCTCACACGCCGAGTACGAGCGGCTCGTGGACGCCGGCCTGGCGGAGCTCGCGCCCTACGCCCTCTGCCTCGGCTACCGAATCCGCTACGTGCTCGACATGAACGCCCGCGAGGCGATGCACCTGATCGAGCTTCGCTCGGGGCGCGAGGGACATCCCACCTACCGCGCCGTGGCGCACGAGCTGCACGCTCAGATCGCGCGCGTGCACCCCGCCGTGGCGGGCGCGATGACGCACGTGGACCGGGACACCGAGCCGCGGCTCGAGCGCATCCTGTCCGAGATCCGCACCCACGCCAAGCGCGCGGCCACGCGGGTGTAGCGATGGGCGCCGCGACCCTCCCAGACGGCCGTCGCGTGGCGCCGTCGATCCTGTCGGCCGACTGGTCGCGGATGTGGGAGCAGGTGCAGACGGTGATGGACGCGGGCGCGCGCGTGATCCACGTGGACGTGATGGACGGGCACTTCGTGCCGCCGATCACGATGGGGCCGCAGATGGTCGCGGCGCTTTCAGACCACGTGCACGGCGCCGGCGGCTGGCTCGACGTGCACCTGATGATCGACCGCCCAGAGCACCAGGTGGAGGCGTTCGCGAAGGCGGGCGCGGACTCGATCAACATCCACTGGGAGGCCACGCCGCACGTGCACTACGCCCTCAAGGCGGTGCGCGAGGCGGGCTGCCTCGCCGGGCTCGCCATCAACCCGGCCACGCCGCCGGAGGCCGTGGTGGCCGCGGCGGACACGTTCGACATCCTGCTCTGCATGACCGTCAACCCCGGCTGGGGCGGACAGGCTTTCATCGAGACCTCCAAGGACAAGGTGCGGCGGCTGCGCTCGATCCTTCCGGACCGCATCGCCATCTCGGTGGACGGCGGCGTGGACCGAGATACCGCCCGGCCCTGCCGCGAGGCGGGGGCGCGGCTGTTCGTGGCCGGCTCCGCCGTGTTCGGCGCCGAGGACCCGGCGAGCGCCTATACCGAGCTGGCCGGCGCCGCCGGCGCCTCCTGAGCGCACGCCCTGACGCGCTGCTCGAGCGCAACTGGGCGGCGCTGCCCGGCTGAGCCGCCTGCCACAGCCTTCGTGCACGCACCCTAGACCGGGGGCGCCGGGCGCGCGAAGATGAGGACTTGAGCATGTCTGGCCTGCTCTGGACCGCGGCTGAAACCGTCAAGGTCTTCCGCGTAGACACGGGATCGTTCCTCGTGATCGTCGCCTGCTCCGCGGTGGCGGCGAGCGTGGTCGCGATCGCAGGCGCGCGCAACCTGTTCCTGCCCGTGGTGGTGGTCGAGCTCGTGCTGGGCGTGATCGTGGGACCGCAGGTCGCCGGCATCGCCCACGTGAACGGCTTCACCGACTTCTTCGCCGACCTCGGCCTCGGCATGCTGTTCTTCTTCGCCGGCTACGAGATCGACATCCCCCGCATCCGCGGCCGGCCGCTGCGGCTCGCGATGTTCGGCTGGGCGATCTCCCTCGCCCTCGCCTACACGATCGGCGGCGCGCTGGCGGCGGCCGGCGTGGTGCTCTCGCTCGTGTACGTGGGCTCGGCGCTCGCCACCACGGCCATCGGCACGCTGCTGCCCGTGCTGTCGGACACGGGCGAGCTGAAGACCGAGTTCGGCACCTACCTGCTCGCCGCCGGGGCGGTCGGGGAGTTCGGCCCGATCCTGCTGCTCACCCTCCTGCTCTCGACACAGAGCGCCCTGCACAACGCGCTGATCCTGATCGCGTTCATCGCGCTCGCCGTGGGGGTGGCGGTGGCGGCCGTGCGCTCCTCGGGCCGCACGCTGCCGCTGTTCGAGCGGACGATCGAGAAGAGTTCGCAGCTCGCCATCCGCTGGATCGTGGTGCTCGTGTTCGCGCTCGCGCTGCTCGCCAACAAGCTCGGGCTCGACCTGCTGCTCGGGGGCTTCGCCGCCGGCCTGATCACCAGGCAGGTCCTCCAGAAGTCGGAGGTGCCGGCGTTCGACTCGAAGCTGAACGCGGTGGCCTTCGGCGTCTTCATCCCGTTCTTCTTCGTGGTCAGCGGCATGCACCTCGACGTGGACGCGCTCTTCTCCTCGCCCTCCGGCGTGCTGAAGCTCCTGCTCTTCTTCGTGCTCTTCCTCGTGGTGCGCGGCACGCCCGCGCTCCTGCTCTACCGCAACGTGCTCCCGTTGAAGGAGGACCGCCGGGCGCTCGCCTTCTTCAGCGCCACCCAGCTGCCGCTCGTGGTGGCGATCACCACCGTCGCGGTGCGAGACGGCCACATGCGCGCGTCCACCGCCGCGGCGCTCGTGGGCGCGGGAGCGCTGTCCACCGTCGCCGGGCCGCTCCACGGGCTCTACATGCGGCGGGTGGGCGCCCGCAAGCGCGCGCTCGAACCGGCAGCCGCGGCACCGGCTCCGCTCGCCCACACTCCCTAATCTCTACTGAATTGGTAGACTTTGCTCCGGTCATGGAACTGGGGGAGCTACACAACCTCGCCGAGAGCCTCGGGAGCGACTCGTCGGCCTGGCATCACCTCGTTCGCCACGACCCCCTGCGGCGGGTGTTCGAGCCCGTGCTCGACGAGCCCGATGTGGAGGGCTGGCTGATCTGCTGGATGCCCGGTCACGACACTGGCTTCCACGACCACGACGTCTCCTCCGGCGCAGTCACGGTGTTGAGCGGCCAGGTGCTCGAGGAGCGCCTGACGGTCGGCCGAGGCGGGATGCTCGCGAGCGTCTACTCCGCGGGCCATACGTTCGAGTTCTCGCCGTCCGACATCCACCGCGTCACGCACACGGGCAGCGAGCCGGCCGTGACGCTGCATGTGTACTCGCCGCGCATCGTGCGGCCCGGGGCCTACACCGTGTCGGACGAGGGCGTGCTGCGCCGCCACCCCGTGGCCAGCGGCGAGGAGTTGCGGCCGCTCACGGCCGCGTAGAGTCGGCTGCCGCCTGCTGCGAGCGCCGGAACGTGAAGCCGCCGCCTCCGCCCGGGCGCTTCTCCCAGCGGAAGTGGCGCGCCGCGAAGATCGTGGCTCCCGCCCACCAGATGAGCATCACGCCCAGGTCCTTCCCGGAGAAGCCGTAGCCCGTGGTGTGCGGGCTGAAGCAGGCCTCGAAGCTCTGCGCCAGATGGCTCAACGGGAAGATGTGCGCGATCTTCTGGAGCCAGTCCGGATACGTGTTCAGCGGATAGAAGACGCCCGATACGAACAGCAGCGGGAAGAACGTGATCGCGGCGATCGGCTGCGCGCTCTCGGGCCGGTCCACGAGCGTGGACACGCAGAGGGCGATCGCCGTGATCGAGGCCGCGCCGACGAACAGCGTGATGACGGCGGCCGGCAGCAGCTTCGGGTAGATGTGCACGCCGAACGCGGGCACGGCCACCACGAACATCAGGAGCACCGACAGGAAGCCGGCGGTGATTGCCGCGCCGACGAGCGCCGAGAGATAGATCCACGGCGGCAGCGGCGTGCCCCGCACCCGCTTGAGGATGCCCTGGTCGCGCAGGTTCGCGACCAGGATGATCAGGCCCTGGTAACACGAGGTCGCCACCGCGAAGATCGCGATGCCCGGCGTGTAGAACTGGACGAAGTCGACCTTCCCCCCGGGGACCGCGACGCTGCTCCCCTTGTTACCGGCGTCGAAGATGATCAGGAAGATCAGCGGGAACACGAACGTGAAGAACGCGCCGCGCGGCCCGCGGAGCAGGATCCGCAGCCGGATGGCGATCCAGCGAACGAGCAGCTTGAGGTCGACCGCGCGCATCACGCCGCACCTGCGCTCGTCAGCTCGAGATAGATGTCCTCGAGCGACCGGCGGGTGACCGTCAGGCCCTCCAGCTCGAGCCCCCGTTCGTTCGCCCAGGACAGCAGCGGCGCGAGGTCCTGCGTGGGCCGCTCGCTGCTGAACACCACGCGGCCGTTTGTGTGCTCGGCGCCATCCGGAAGCGGGAGCGTGCCCGCGTCGACGCCATCGGGCGTCTTGAAGCTCACGAGCGCGGCGCTCACGTCGCGGCCGGCGATCGTGTCCGGCGTGCCCTCGGCGACGATGCGCCCGGCGGCGATCACCGCCACGCGGTCGGCGAGGTTCTGCGCCTCGTCCATGTAGTGCGTGGTCAGCAGGATCGTCTTGCCGAGCGAGGCGAGGCCGTCGATCACCTCCCACGCCTGGCGGCGCGCGGTTGGGTCAAAGCCGGTGGTGGGCTCGTCGAGGAAGATCAGCTCCGGATCGCCCGCGATCCCGAGCGCGAGGTCGAGCCGGCGACGCTGCCCGCCCGACAGGGTCTCCACGCGCGCATCGCGCTTCTCGCCGAGGCCCACCAGGTCGACGCACTCGTCCGGGTCGCGCGGCTCAGGGTAGGAGCTGCTGTAGATCTCCACCGCCTCGCGCACGGTGAGCACGCCGTCCACGCCCTCCTCCTGCAGCACGATGCCGATCTGCTCACGGAACGGGCGCTCGCCCTTGTCCGGGTCGAAGCCGAGCACCGCCACCTCACCGTCGTCGCGCTTGCGATGTCCCTCGAGGATCTCGACGAGGGTGGTCTTGCCCGCGCCGTTCGGCCCGAGCAGGCCGAACACCTCGCCGCGGCGGATCTCGATATCCACTCCCGCGAGCGCCTGTAGCGACCCGTAGCTCTTGCGCAGCCCCCGGACCTGGACCGCGATCTCTCCCGCCGCAACCATCAGCTAACTGAGGATAAAGAGCGCCGAACGAGTTGCCTGTTAAGCGAAATAAACGGTCGCTTGAAGAACACCCCTATGACCTATGACCTATCCCCTCAACGCCCCAAAGGCACAGCAAACCCACGCAGATCCTTTATCCGCGTACGCGCACGATCGACAAGACACTCCCCCTCGATGATCGGCTCGAGCGTGCCGCCCTGGGCAGAGCTGCCGACGTAGGCGCAATCGCGCTTCTCGTACGTGGTCCAGGCCTTCTCGGACAGCGCGATCAGGTGCCGGCGGTGGGCGTTCGAGTCGGGGTCCGTGAGGAGCTTGTTGTAGGCGCCGGCGAGCAGCGGCTTCAGCCGCTTGCGCTCGTTGCCCACGCACTGATCCATGTCGAACGTGGACTGCGCGTGCTTCAGGCAGGCGCCGTAGGTGTCGCGCGGGGCGGGCGCGGCGCTCGCGCCGCCGCTGGAGAGGGCGAGCGTGGCGGTGCCGGCCAGCGCCGCAAGGGCCACGAGCCCCAGAGACAGGCGTCGTTTCATCGGCGAATCCTTTCCTTTGAGGACACCGAGACATATTCACTCATTCTCGGGCCTGGGCCCCACCGCTTCTGAAACAATCGCGGCCTATGAGCCGCGAGACCGTTAAATACCTGCTTTCCGAGGCGGAGCTGCCGACGCATTGGGTCAACCTGCTGCCCGACCTGCCGGGCGATCCGATGCCGCCGCTCAACCCGGGCACGATGCAGCCCGCCGGGCCGGACGACCTCACCCCGATCTTCCCGATGGGGGTGATCCAGCAGGAGGTCTCGATGGAGCCGGAGATCGAGATCCCGGACCAGGTGCGCGACGTCTACAAGCTCTGGAGGCCGACGCCGCTGTTCCGCGCCCGGCGCCTGGAGAAGTCGCTCGATACGCCCGCGCACATCTATTACAAGTACGAGGGCGTCTCGCCCGCCGGCTCGCACAAGCCGAACAGCGCGGTCGCGCAGGCCTACGAGAACAAGGAAGCCGGGATCAAGCGCCTGTCGACGGAGACCGGCGCCGGCCAGTGGGGTTCGGCACTCGCGCTCGCGTGCCAGCTGTTCGGGCTCGAGTGCGTGATCTACATGGTCGGCGCGAGCTACGACCAGAAGCCCTACCGCCGCTCGATGATGGAGACCTGGGGCGCGACCGTGCACCGCTCGCCGTCCGACATGACCGATGCGGGCAAGTCGCAGGCCTCGCACCCCACCGGCTCGCTCGGCATCGCGATCTCGGAGGCGGTGGAGGTGGCCGCCAAGGATCCCGACACGAACTATTCGCTCGGCTCGGTGCTCAACCACGTGTGCCTGCACCAGACCGTGATCGGCCAGGAGGCGATGGCGCAGATGGGCATGGCGGGCGAGGAGCCCGACGTGGTGGTGGGCTGCGTGGGCGGCGGCTCGAACTTCGCCGGCCTCTCGTTCCCCTTCATCCGCCGCGTGCTGCGCGACGGCGCGAAGACGCGCTTCCTGGCGGCCGAGCCGGCCGCCTGCCCGACGCTCACGCGCGGCGCCTACCGCTACGACTTCGGCGACACGGTGGGCATGACGCCGCTGCTCCCGATGTACACGCTCGGCCACGACTTCGTGCCGCCGCCCGTGCACGCGGGCGGCCTGCGCTACCACGGCGACGCCCCGATGCTGTGCGGCCTGGTGAAGGCGGGCCTGATCGAGGCGCGCGCCTACGCGCAGAACCCGGCGTTCGAGGCCGCGGTGAACTTCGCCCGCCACGAGGGCATCGTGCCCGGCCCCGAGCCCGCGCACGCGATCCGCGCGGGCGTCGACGAGGCGCTCGCCGCGCGCGAGGCCGGCGAGGAGCGCGTGATCCTCATCGGGCTCTCAGGCCACGGCCACTTCGACATGTCGGCGTATGACGACTACCTCGCCGGCCGGCTGGAGGACGTGGAGTTCTCAGAAGCCGATATGGAAGCGGCGCTCGCCAGGCTTCCAGATGCGCCAGCTATTGCGTAGCGGGTGCGCAGTGAGCAAGTGCGCAAGTGCGCAGGCGGTTTTCCATCTGCGCACTGCTCACCGCGCACCGCGCACTCCTAGTGCTTGCGGCCCTGCTTGCGCTTGCGCTTCTTCGACGTCCGGCTCTGGGACGGGTCCACCGAGTCGTCGAGGGTGATCTCGCGCTGGGGCTCGGGCTCCGGGGCACGTCCGCGGCCGCGACGCCGCGGCGTAGCGCCGCGGGTGGCCCCGGGCGCCATGCCGCGCTTCTCCATCGCGGTCGGCCACTTCACGGCGGTGCCTGATGCCCATGCGGGACCGCGGCCGCCCGGCCACTTGTCCAGGCAGATGAGCGTCACGGCCACGAGCCAGAACACCATCAGGAGCTGAGGCGGACCGAGCGGGAGCACGAACAGCACGCCCGCGATCACGCCGATCACGCCCGAGAAGGTGTTCAGCAGGCCCGTCCTGATCGAGTTGACGTTCGTCATCACCATCGGGAAGGCGAACGACAGCGAGCCGAACTGGGCCACGAAGCTGAACGTCTTCGCGGTGCCCGAGTTCACGAGGTCCTTGGCGTGCTGGTTCGACTGGTTCGTGCCGTTCACGAACTCCGTGGCCACATGCTTGATCGCGAGCGGCGCGAGGATGCCGGCGATCCCGAAGACGATCGGCCCGACGATGCTGAGCACGAGCGTGATCGTCGGCGTCTGCGGCCGGCGGTGCTTGGTGGCCCGGTAGAAGTAGATGAGGATCCCCATCACGCACAGCAGCGCGAGCATCTGGAAGATCCCGGTGCCCACGAAGCTCGAGCCGTGCTTGTGCACCGAGCGCAGCGTGCCGGCCTCGTTCTTCGTCTTGTCGCGCAGCACCGACAGCTGCATCGCGAAGCTGATGATGATGAAGAGCGTGGCGAGAGCGCCGGCCGCGCCCACCCAGGGACCGAACCTGCGCTCCCAGGCGAGCTGCCCGCCGTCCTCCGGCGGGGCGGCGTCGTTCCGCTCTTCGGGCGTGACGGTCATGCGATCACTCCGGCGTCTGGCCGCCGTCGACGCTCGCGTGCGCGGGGGGCGGCTCCACCTGGCCGGCGCGCGGCGGGTAGTACTCGTGATCGACCGGCTCGACCAGCCGCGAGAGGCGCTCGCCACTGGCGAGCACGAGGTTGAGCATCGGCGAGATCACGCGGATCAAGGTCTCGACGCGGGCGCGGGTGCGCCGCTGCGCCGGGGTGAGTGGCGCCATCAGCCGCCTCGCTGGTGGAAGTAGAACTGCGGTAGCGCGGCCCTGGCCACCTCGGCGGTCATCTGCTGGGCGAGCTGAAGGTCGCCGGAGCGCACCGCGAGGTCGTCGAGGGTCACGATTCCCACCAACTCGTCGCGCTTCATCACCGGCAGCCGCCGCACACGGTGCTGAACCATGAGCGCCGCGGCCTCCTCGATGTCCATCTCGGACTCGCAGGTCACGAGCGGCCGGGTGGCGAAGTCGCGCACCGGCTCGTCGATGCTCACCCCGTCGGCGGCGACGTCGAGTGCCACGTCGCGGTCCGTGATCAGGCCGGCTGGATAGCCCGTTTCGCAGATCACCACTGAGCCGACGTTGCGGTCGCGCATCAACTCCCCCACCTCACGTAACGTGGCCGAGCAATCGGCGGTCACGACCGATTCGGTCATCACCTCGCTGATTTGCACCGGGCCGACTATAAACGGCTGAAGGCCAATCTGGACGCTCCACCTGCAAGAAAAGGTGTGTTCGATTGCGCTTGAGTCGGACCCGACTTACCTTGGACACATGTCGTATGGGATTCGGCGCCTCGCGGCAGGGGCGATCTCCTTTCTGGCCCTTCTGCTGTTCGCCTCCAGCGCTTCCGCGCGGCCGGACACAACCGGCTGGGCCGCGCTCCAGAGCGCCGGCGGGCACTTCGACGTGCACTATCCGGCGGGCGTCTCAGAGGCGGATGCGCAGACCGTCGCGGCCAATCTCGAGACCGCCTACTCGGTCGAGGTCGGCTCCTGGGGCTTCGCGCCGCCGGTGAAGGACGAGGACGGGATGGTCGACGTCTACATCCAGGACACCGGTGGCAACCTGGGCGAGGCGTCGCCCGACCACCCGGGCCCGGCCACGAGCGGCTACATCGTGATCGACCCGACCGCCGTCGGGAACCTGGAGACCGAGGCCCACGAGCTCTTCCACGTCCTCCAGTACGCGATCGACTCCCGCGGCGCGAAGTTCCTCAAGGAGGGCACGGCCGAGTGGGCGGGCGCGAACGTGGCCGGCGGCACGAGCTGGCTGCTCAGCTACTTCGGCTCGCCGGACCAGCCGCTCGACTGCGCGGACACCACGCCGTGCGCCGTCGACGGCATGTCGTACGCGCGCTGGATCTTCTTCGACTACCTGTCCGAGCAGTACGGCCCGGGCATCATCAAGGACATCCTCACCCAGGCCGCGGCATCGAATGCCGGCGACGATCCCGAGAAGGACCTCCAGGCGATCGACCAGGTGCTGCAGGGCCACGGCTCGGGCCTCACGCAGGCGTTCAACGGCTTCACCGAGGCGAACGCGAGCGGCTCCTACAGGTTCCCCGGCCTGGCGGGCAGCGACGCGCTGCCCCACTCGGTCGCCTCCGTCTACACCGGCGTGGCCACGGCGGGGCTCCCCACCCAGACGCTCACGATCGACCACCTCGCGGCCAACTACATGTACTTCTACAGCGGCGACACGCGCTTCTCGTCCGCCGGCTGCGGCGCGGCCACGCTCCACCTCACCGTGGACATGCCCGCGGGCAGCACGTCGGTGCCGAGCGTGTCCGACGCGTTCGGCGTCCACCCGCTCACGGTGAACGGCAGCACCGCCTCGGCCGACGTGCCGTGGACCAACTGCGAGGGCGCGCTCACCGCGCTCGGCATTCCCAACCCCACGGATGCGGACGGCCAGCAGTTCGTCGTGCACGCGTCGCTTCAGGTCACGCCGGTCAAGCAGCGTGCGGGCACGCTGCCCCCGCGCATCCGCCTGAGCATGTCGAGGCTCGCAAACGTGGCGCGGCGCCTGCCCGTCCTGCGCTTCAACGTCCACTCGACCGGCCGCGGCACGCTGCAGGTGCTGGTCCACTCCCACTACGTGCGCGGCAGCTACCGGCTCAAGGCGGGCACGAACCGCATCCGCCTCCGGCTGCCGAAGAGCTTCCAGGGCGGGCGCCACGAGCTCGCCCTCACCGTCTACTCCACCACCGGCAGGCGCGGGCAGACGATCAAGCGCCACGTGCGCATTCACCTCGCCGGCAAGGTCGCCTCGCACAAGGCGTCCAAGCCGCACCGCTTCGCTCGCTAGGATCAGCAGCATGTCTTCTGAGGACCCATTCGGAATCTTCGGCGACCCCGAGGAGATGCGCCGCCGCATGGCGGAGCTCGCGGAGCAGATGCAGGCCGGTCAGCGCATGACGTGGGCCGACAACGCCATCAAGCTCGCCGTGGACATGACCGTTGCCGGGATCAACCGACTCAACCTTCAGGGCAACAGCGAGGAGCAGATCAACGAGCTCCGTAGCGCGATGTCGCGCCTGTTCCCCGAGGCGGTCACGCTCGTGCGCGAGGCGCGCGAGGGCTTCGGGACCTAGCAGCCAACTCGAGCAGCACGTCCACGAGCAGGTCCACGTCCGCCTCGCGGGTGCGCCAGTTGACCATCGCCGGGCGGAAGGCCACCCTGCCGCCGTAGATCGTCGTGCCGGCGAATACGCGGCCGTCGCGGAGCAGCTCCGCCCCGAGCCCTGAGTTGAGCTCGTCGAGCTCGTCCTCGGGCACGCCGTCCGGGCGCAAGCGGAAGGTCACCACGTTCAGCTGCACGTCCGCGAGGCGCTCGAGCTCCGGCTCCGCGTCCACGCGGGCGGCGAGGTGCTCGGCGATGTCCAGGTGGCGCTCGACCATCGCGCGGTAGCCATCGCGCCCGTAGGCCTTGAGCGTGGCCCAGACGGTGAACGCGCGTGCCCGGCGCGAGCCCTCGGCGCTGATGTAGGCGACCGACGGGCGCTCCTCGCTCGTGGCCGGCAGGTAGGCGGCCGCCTCCGAGAAGGCCTTCAGGAGGTAGCGCTGCTCGCGCACGAAGGCGAAGCCGCAGTCGTGCGGCACGTTCAGCCACTTGTGGCCGTCGGAGGAGACCGAGTCCGCCCGCTCCACGCCATCCGTGAGCTGCCGCGTGCGGGTTGACAGCCGGGCGAACAGCCCGAAGGCGCCGTCCACGTGCAGCCAGGCGCCGTGGCGCTCGGCGAGGTCGGCCATCTCTGCGATCGGATCGAACGCGCCGGCGTTCGGCTCGCCCGCGGTGGCCACGAGGATCGCGGGCGCGCCGTCGAGCCCGAGCAGACCCGCCTCGAGCTGGGCGAGGTCGAGGTTGCCGTACTCGTCGCGCACGCACTTCCTGATCGCGGAGCGGCCGGCCCCGAGCAGGCCCAGCGACTTGGTGGCGCTCTGGTGGATGTGGCCGCTCGTGAACACGGGGATCGCCGGTGCGCCCGCCAAGCCGTCCTCGTCGATGTCGAGCCCGTGGCGCTCAGCCCACCAGCTGCGCGCGCCGGCGAGGCAGGTGAAGTTGGCCATGGTGCCGCCGGTCACGAGCGCGCCGCGGAGCTCGGGCGGCAGCTCGAACAGGTCGCGCAGCCAGTCGACGGCGATCGCCTCGAGGCGCGAGCCGAGCGGCGACGAGGCCCAGAGGCCGGAGTTCTGGTCGAGCGCCGAGGTGAGCCAGTCGGCGGCGAGCGCCGCAGGCGTCGTCCCGCCCACCACGAAGTGGAAGAAGCGCCCGCCGCTCGAGCGCGTGGCAAGGTCGCTGCCCAGCTCGCCGAGCTCGCGCAGCGGCGCCAGCGCGCCCACGCCCTCCTCCGGCAGCCCGCCGCCGAGCGCCATCACACGCTCCTCGCTGCCCGGCGGCTGCACCGGGTCCTCACCCACGCCGTCGACGTATTCGCGAGACAGCTGCGCCGCGAGCTCGAGCGCCTGCTCGACCTCGCTCATTCCATCGAGGGGATCGGCCATGCGCCGATCCTAACTCCGGCCGCTAGGAGCCGACGCCCGAGACCTTGCGCGAGCTCCGGCTCGCGTAGATGCGGAACTCGCGCTCGAACTCCGGCCACCAGCTCGGCTCCGGGCTGCGCGGACCCCTCGGACGCGGGCCGCGGCCGCGACGCCGGGGCGGGCCGTCGTCCCCGGGCTCCTCGCCGCCCTCTTCGTGCCCGCCGTACATGCGAAACACAGCGAGCCCGATCAAGCCGAACCCGATTACGAAAACGAACACCATGAACACCATCTAGAGCCTCCTGCCTGCATCCCGTTGTAACCCGGAAACCACCGAACGCAAACTTGAGAACCGCGCGAGGTTAGATTCCGCAGTGATGGACGAGCTGGCCCAGACCTGGCAATTCGAGGTGACGATCCAGGATCGCTGCGCCGACCGGATCCAGCCGTTCGAGTGGGGCACCGCCGTCTTCCGGCTCGACATGCCGCGCGTGCACGACCAGAACCTGCTGCGCCTCGAGCGCGGTTTCGACGAGGTCACCGCCCAGCAACTGGCCTCGGAGGCCGACCGGCTTCAGCGCCCCGCCGGGCTCTCGCACCGCAAGCTGATCGTGCCCGATCAAGGCGCGGGCGAGCGGCTCTCGAAGGGCTTCGCGGAGCTTGCCTGGCGGCGCGCCCGGCACGTGTCGATGCTGCACGACGGCGAGTCCCCTGGCGAGCCGCGCCATCCGGTGCGGGTGGGCGCCGTTCCCGATCTCCGCGAGCCGCGGACGCGCGAGCTCCAGTCGGACCTCGGCGGGATCGCCGCGATGCAGGTGGTGGCGTCGATGGAGCTGACCGCGGAGAACGTGAGCACGCGGGCGTTCTACGTGGAGGCGGACGGCGGCCCGGTGTCCTGGTGCGTGCTCTACGAGGAGGACGGGATCGGCCAGGTCGAGGACGTGATGACTCTCACTTCGCACCGCCGCCACGGCTACGCGCGCGCCGCGGTGGAGGCGGCCACGCGCGCCTCGCTCGCCTCGGGCAACCGAATGACGTTCCTCATTGCCGACGACGAGGACTGGCCGAAGGAGATGTATCAGCGCGTCGGCTTCCGGCCGATCGGGTTGCGCTTCGAGTTCACGCGCACCTAAGGCCGCCACTCCCGCGCGCCCATACGATGCCGGGTTATGAATCCCGAGCTGTTCTACGGGCGCGATCTCGCCTACGTGCACGACCAGGCCTTCGGGCATCTCGCCCGCGCGGGCGCCGAGACGCTGCTCCGGCTGCTCCTGCGCCAGGGGTTCGAGTCGGGCCTGGCGGTCGAGCTGGGCAGCGGCAGCGGCATCACCGCGCAGCTTCTCTGCGAGCGCGGCTACGACGTGCTCGGCGTGGAGGTGTCGCCGGATCTCGTGGAGATCGCGCGCGGGCGCGCGCCCGCGGCGAGCTTCCTCAACGCCTCGCTGCTCGACGCCGAGCTGCCGTCGTGCGTGGCCGTGGCCGCGATCGGCGAGTGCTTCAACTACGCCTTCGACGACCGTGCCGGCGACGAGGCCCTCGGCGTGCTCTTCGCGCGCGTGTTCGAGTCGCTCGAGCCGGGCGGCCTGTTCCTGTTCGACATCGCGGAGCCGGGGCGCGAGCGCAGCGGGCCGCGGCGCGACTGGAGCGAGGGGCCTGATTGGACGCTCTGCCTGGAGGCCTCGGAGGACCACGAGACCCGCTCGCTCGAGCGGCGCATCACCGTCTTCCGCGAGGTCGACGGCGGCTTCCGGCGCAGCGACGAGCTCCACCGGTTGCGGCTCTACGAGGTGCAGGCGGTGCTCGACGCCCTGGAGGTCGCGGGCTTCGACGCACGCCGGCTCGGCGCCTACGGCAGCGCCGTGCACTTCGGCCGCGGACACTCGGGCTTCCTCGCCACGAAGCGCGTGGTGGTCTAGGCCCGGACCGCCGCCGAGGCGGCGCGCCGCCGCAGCAACGCGGCCAGCGCGAGCACGCCGCAGCTCGCGAGCCCCGCGCCGATGCCAAGGACGGCGCGCGGGCCCAGCGCGTTCACCACGAAGCCCGACAACAGCAGCGGCGTGGCGAGCGAGAGCTGGACCGCCGCCATGTGCGCCGCGAACACGCGGCCGCGCACGTCGTCGCTCGTCCGGCGCTGCAGCAGCAGGTCCTCGGCGATGCCCGCCAGGCCCATGCTCGCGCCGCCCGCCGCGAACGCCAGGAGCACGAGCCCGAACCACGGGGCCACCGCGGTGAGCGCGTAGCTGAAGGCGAGCACGATCGCCGACCCGACGATCACGACGGGCTCCGAGCGGCGGCCGAGCGCAGCGGTCGCGAAGCGCGCGGCCACCACCCCGCCACCGCCCCAGAGCGCGACCATCGCGCCGTAGCCGGTGGGACCGGCGCCGAACAGGTGCGCGAGCGCGGGATCGGCCGGCATCACCATGCCGGTGCCGAGATCCACGAGCACGAAGCCGAGCGTGAGCGCCCGCAGGGTCGGCTCGCGCAGGATCAGGCGGAAGCCCTCGCCGATGCCGGACGCCTTCGGCTCGGGGGACGCGGCGCCCGCGATCGCGTCGCCGCTCGCGCCGGCGGACACCCGGAAGCTGCCGCGCAGGGTCGCAATCAGCGCCGCCGACACGGCGAACGAGGCGGCGTTCACGCTGAACGCCACCGCGCCGCTCGCCACCGCCACGAGCAGACCGCCCACCAGCGGGCCGACGAGCACGCCCACGTTGCGCGCCACGGCCAGCCGTGCGTTCGCCCAGGGGAGGCGCTCGGGCAGGACGAGCGCGGGCACCATCGCGCCGCTGGCCGGGTTGAACGGCGAGGCGGCAACGGCAGCCGGGAAGGCGAGCGCGAGCAGGGCCGCCGGAGCTGTCACGAGCGCCATCGCGGCGAAGCAGGCGGCGCCGAGCAGGTCGGACGCGATCAGGACCTGCCGCCGGTCGAGCCGGTCACTGAGCGTGCCGGCAAGCGGGCTGAACAGCGCGGGCGTGGCGAACGCGACGAAGAGCGCGGCCGACACCCACGCCGCGGAGCCCGTCCGCGCGTACAGAACCGCGGCGAGCGCCGTGCTCGCG
>DASXCV010000379.1:0-2462 GCA_036491015.1 Thermoleophilaceae bacterium
CCCATCCGGGGCGCTACACTCTCTGAAGTATTGGAATCCCGATCCGCTTTAGAGGACACTGATCGCATGAGCCCGTCAGGGGCGGAGGTCATCCGCCAGATCCGCAGCCAGATCGATGAGGTCGATCCCTCTGAGGTCCGCGCCGCGCTGAACGGCAACGGCAACGGGAACGGCCACGGGCCGCTCCTGCTCGACGTGCGCGAGACCGAGGAGTGGGACGCCGGCCACATCCCCGGCGCCAAGCACGTGCCGCGCGGCTATCTGGAGTCGCGCGTGGAGGGCGCCATCGGCGCCGACCGGTCGCAGCACGTCGTCGTGTACTGCGCGTCCGGGCAGCGCTCGGCGCTCGCCGCGAACACGCTCAAGGACCTGCTGGGCTACGAGGACGTGGCCTCGATGAACGGCGGCATCACGCTGTGGAAGGACCGCGGCTACGACGTCGAGGTCCCGAAGGCGCTCAGCCCCGAGCAGCGCGAGCGCTACTCGCGCCACATCCTCATCCCCGAGATCGGGCTCGAGGGCCAGACCAAGCTGCTCGAGGCGAAGGTGCTCCTGCTCGGCGCGGGCGGGCTCGGCTCGCCTGCCGCGCTCTACCTCGCGGCCGCCGGCGTCGGCACGCTCGGGATCGTCGACAACGACGTGGTCGACCTCTCCAATCTTCAGCGCCAGGTGGCTCACTCGAACGACCGCATCGGCACTCCGAAGGTCGACTCCGCCGAGACCGCCATCAAGGAGATCAACCCGGACGTGAACGTCGTGAAGTACCAGACGCGCCTCGACGCCTCCAACATCATGGAGATCATCGAGGGCTACGACGTGATCGTCGACGGCGTCGACAACTTCCCCACGCGCTACCTCCTGAACGACGCCACCGTCCGCCTCGACATCCCGGTGGTGTCGGCCTCGATCCTCGGCTTCGACGGCCAGCTCTCGGTGTTCAAGCCGCACGACGGCCCGTGCTACCGCTGCCTCTACCCGACGCCCCCGCCCGCGGAGCTCGCTCCGTCCTGCGGCGCGAACGGCGTGCTCGGCGTGCTGCCCGGCACGATGGGCCTGCTGCAGTCGACCGAGGTCATCAAGCTGATCGTCGGCAGCGGCGAGCCGCTCATCGGCCGCCTGCTGCTCTATGACGCGCTGGCCGCGAGCTTCACCGAGCTCAAGGTCCGCCGCGATCCGGATTGCCCCGTCTGCTCACGCGATCCGAGCGAGATCTCGGACGACGAGATGGGCGTCTTCCCGGACTACGAAGCCTTCTGCGCCGCGGCCGGTTAGTCGTTAGTCTGCCCGCCGCATGAGCACAGTGAAGATCCCCCCTGTCCTCCGCTCGTCCACGGGCGGCGAGAAGGAAGTGTCGGTCGACGGCGGCAATGTCGGCGACGTGCTGCGCGCGCTCGCCGAGCAGCACCCCGCCACCGAGAGCCAGCTCTTCTCCGAGGCCGGCGACCTCAACCGGTACGTGAACGTGTACGTGAACGACGAGGACGTGCGCGTGCTCGAGGGGCTCGAGACGGCCGTGGGGCCGGACGACACGCTCGTGATCCTGCCGGCGATGGCCGGCGGCGCCTGAGCCGGCGACGCGTTAGACGACCTCCGGGTTGGGCAGGGTATTAGTGGTGTCGACCATCTACTTCGCCTACGGCTCGAACATGTCGAGCGCTCAGCTGAGGGCGTGGGACACCGCTCATCGCTGCCTCGGCGCGGCCGAGCTGCGCGACCACCGGCTCGCGTTCCTGCGCCGCTCCGTGCGCTGGAAGGCGGGGGCGGCGGACATCGTGTACGCGCCCGGCGAATCCGTGTGGGGCGTGCTCTGGGAGCTGCCGCTCGGAGCCCGCGAGCTGGACCTGAAGGAGTCAGCGGGGGACGCCTACCGCCGCCGGCCCGTGGAGGTGCATGTGGACGGCGCGCCCGTGACCGCCATGGCGTACGAGGTGATCGACAAGGCTCCGACGGAGCTCCAGCCGCGGCGCGAGTACGTGCAGCTGATGGTGGAAGGCGCGCGCGAGCACGGCCTGCCGTCCGCGTGGCTGAAGCGCCTGCATGCCCTCTTTCCGTCGAAGGACGGTTGACCCGGCTGCGGCCTGGGCATGAAGCCTGCCGATGCCCGACGCGGGGCCGTCGCGGCGGGCGTTAGCTGCACGGCCCCCAATGTCTCAGTGGTACTACACTTTCTGAAGCGATGATCGAGCCCCGCCTCGACAACCGCCCGTGTGGGGGCAAGTACGGCGACATTGTCCAGGCGATCGGGCACACCCCGCTGGTCGAGCTCAAGCGTTTGAGCCCGAAGCCGGGCGTGCGGATCTGGGCGAAGCTCGAGTCCCACAACCCGACCGGATCGGTGAAGGACCGCGTCGCGCGCGCGATGATCGAGGACGCCGAAGACAAGGGGCTGATTCGTCCCGGCCAGACGATCCTCGAGCCGACATCGGGCAATACCGGCATCTCGCTGGCGATGATCTGCGGTC
>DASXCV010000380.1:0-1630 GCA_036491015.1 Thermoleophilaceae bacterium
GCATCGCCAGGACGAGGTCGAAGCGGTCGAGCAGCGCGCGCGAGAGCTTGTCGCGGTAGCGAGCGAGCCGCTGTGCAGAGCAGCTGCACTGGGCGCCGGGGTCGCCGCGGCCGCCACAGGGGCACAGGTTCATCGTTCCGACCAGCTGGAACCTGGCCGGGAAGACGACCCGGCCGGCGGCGCGCGAGACCGAGACGAAGCCGTCCTCGAGCGGCTGGCGCAGTGCTTCCAGGGCCGGCCGCTGGAACTCGGCGAGCTCGTCGAGGAGCAGCACGCCGCGATGCGCGAGGCTTGCCTCGCCAGGTCGGAGGTGCGGGCCGCCGCCGACGATGGCGGCGGTGGAGGCGCTGTGGTGGGGCGCGCGGAACGGCGCGCGCGAGACGAGCGGCGCATAGCTGTCCACGAGACCGGCGACCGAGTGGATCCGCGTGACCTCGAGCGCGCCGTCGGGGTCGAGCGGCGGCAGGATCCCCGGGAGCCGGCGCGCGAGCATCGTCTTCCCCGTGCCGGGCGGGCCGCCGAGGAGGACGTTGTGCCCACCCGCGGCGGCCAGCTCGAGCGCGCGCCTGGCGCGTTCCTGGCCACGCACGTCCGCGAGGTCGGGAACGGAGACGGAGCCGTCCCCGTTCGGCGCGAGCGGCGGCTCGGGCTCCAGCTCCAGCTCGCCACGCAGGTAGGCGGCGGCCTCGGCGAGATGCCTGATGGGGATGGCGGCGACACCCGCGAGCGCGGCCTCGCGAGCGGAGTCGGCCGGACACAGCAGACGCTCGGCACCGAGCCGCCGTGCGCCCTCCGCGACCGCGAGGACACCGCCGACCCGGCGAAGGCGGCCGTCGAGCGCGAGCTCGCCGACCGCGGCGGTGCGCTCGAGCGCACTCCGTGGAAGCTGTTGTGAGGCCGCCAGCAACGCCAGCGCGATCGGCAGGTCGAAGCCGGATCCCTCCTTGCGCAGCTCCGCGGGCGCAAGGTTCACGGTGATCCGGGGGCGGGAAGCTCAGCTCCGCCGCCGAGATCCCCGAGCGAACCCGCTCACGCGCCTCCTGGCAGGCGCGATCGGCGAGGCCGACGATGGCGAAGCCCGGGATCCCGTCCCGAACGTGCGCCTCCACGTCGACCCGGCGAGGCTCGAGGCCGACGAGCGCATGCGTGACTGCCCGCGCGAGCACACGGCGAGGCTACGAGCGAAAGTCTGACCCGATCGTGCCGGATCGGTCGAGAAACAGCTACCACGCGCCCTCGCGAGAGATCGCCGGCTAGACGGCGCGCGCGACGAGGACGTCCTCGAAGTACTCCCCTGCCCGGCGGCCGGTACGGCGGTTGACGTGTCTCCGCAGCCGCGCTTCGAGCTGTAGCCCGGCGCGCGCGAGGATCTCGGGGTAGAGGTCACGCCGGTCGTTGACGACGACGAGGACCGGCGCGTCCGGCTGCAGCGCCGCTGCGGCGCGTGCGAGCACGTCCGCAATGCCCGCGCGATACGCCTCCAGTGCCGCGAGCGACGTGCCCGAGGCGGCGGCGCCGATCTCCCGTTCCCGGCGGTCGTCGAGCCGGAGCAGCTCGTACGCATAGCGGTGCTGCTCGTGGTAGTCGATCAGTCCCGGATAGGGCGGCGAGGTGAGGATCCCGTCAAACG
>DASXCV010000381.1:0-6010 GCA_036491015.1 Thermoleophilaceae bacterium
CGCCCAGCCCTCGGGGTCGTCGTTCTCCACCAGCGAGATCGCGCGGGCAAGCGCGCGCTTGTCGCCGGTGAGAAGACCCTCGGTGAGGTCGGCTGCTGTGCGTCCTGGGGCGGCCATCGGGGCGGCACAGCATACGAACCGCGCCCGTCAGTCCGGAACCATCACGAGCTTGGTGTAGGAGTCGGTGAGCGCATCGGCGGCCTCCGCGAAGCCGATCACGCGGGTGGTGCGGGCTGCCCCGCTCAGGCGTCAGCGGCGAATCCTCGCGCAGTAGCATCGCGCGCCATGCGCGTGTTCGTCGCCGGCGCCACCGGAGTGATCGGCCGCAGCCTCCTCCCCCAACTCGTGAGCGCCGGCCACCAGGTCACGGGGATGACCCGCTCGGCAAGGAGGACAGGACTGATCCGCGAGCTCGGCGCCCACGGGGTGGTGGCGGACGCATTCGACGCGAAGAAGCTGCGCGGAGTCGTGGTCGAGGCGAAGCCCGACGTGGTGATCCACGAGCTCACGGACATCCCGAAGTCGTTCGACCCGAACGCGTTCGAGCGCAACAACCAGCTGCGGCGCGAGGGCACGCGCAACCTGATGGCCGCCGCGGTGGAGGCCGGCGCACGGCGCGTGGTGGCGCAGAGCGTGGCGTTCATGTACGCGTATGGAGGCAACCGGCTGCATGACGAGGCCGACCCGCTGGCTCTCGACATGCGCGACCCGGGCGGCGACACGATCCGCGCGATCGCCGACCTCGAAGCCTCGGTCACCGGGACCGACGGCATCGAGGGCCTGGTGCTCCGCTACGGCTACTTCTACGGCCCGGGCACCTCTTACGCCGCCGACGGCACGCAGGGCAAGATGCTGCTGAACCGCCGCTTCCCGATCGTCGGGGACGGCAGCGGCGTCTTCTCCTTCATCCACGTCGAGGACGCCGCGGCCGCGACCGTGCGCGCGCTCGACCACGGGTCGCCCGGCATCTACAACGTCGTGGACGACGACCCGGCGCCCCAGCGCGACTGGCTGCCCGTGCTCGCTAGCGCGGTCGGCGCGCCCGAGCCCCGGCGCGTGCCCAAGCTCCTCGCGCGACTGGTGGGCGGCCGCTTCGCCATCCAGATGCTCACCCGCGCGCAGGGCGCGTCAAATGCGAAGGCCACCGCCGAGCTCGGGCTCGAGCTGCGCTACCCGAGCTGGCGCACCGGATTCCCGGAGGGACTCGGCTAGCTCGTCACCATCATTCGCGTTATGCTGGCATACCAGGTTCACTGGTTACGGCAAGCGACGCGAAGGAGAATCACCGGATGACCGAGAACGGCTGGACGAGCGCGCACCTGTCCGAGGTCGAGCCCTTTGCCGACCTGCCGGACGACCTCGTGGCGTGGATACCCCTGCGGCACCGGCTCGGCGTCGAGGCGTTCGGCGTGAACGCCTGGATCGCGAGGCAGGCGGGCGAGGAGTTCATCGCCGAGCACGACGAGCTCAACGAGGACGCCGCCGACAATCACGAGGAGCTCTACCTCGTGACCGAGGGCAACGCGACGTTCACTGTCGACGGCAACGAGATCGCCGCGCCGGCCGGCACCGTCGTGTTCGTGAAGGACGCGCGCATCGTGCGCAAGGCCGTGGCCAACGAGCCAGGCACAACCGTGCTCGCGATCGGAGCCACGGCGGGCCAGGCGTTCACCCCGTCACCCTGGGAGCAGCGGCACATCGAGCGCGCGGCGGTGTAGCTTGGCCGCATGCCCGAGCGCTGGGAAGGCGACGAGCAGGGCCACGGCGTAGCGCACGCCGGCCGGCTCGAGCCCGGCGCGCAGGAGCTGCTCGACGCGCTGGCGCTGCCCGACTGGGTGGCCGAGCAGCCGGAGCTGCACCTCTCCCCTCACCTGCGCGGCTGGCTCGAGCACAACGACGTGTTCGAGCTGATCGACGCTCGCACGGACGACGCCGGCGCGTTCATCGTCGAGCTGAGCTGGCAGGGCCGCGCCGGGGACCTGCGCGGGCTGCGCGCGGCGGCGTTCGAGTTGCTCGGCACGGTGGCCGAGACCGCCACCTACGTGCGCCAGCGCCGCGGCGGCGACCGCGTGGTGTTCGAGGCGGCCACCGGCATCGTGGGCGAGGACGCTCACTTCGCCCCGCACGGGCACGTGATCGTGCTGGACGTTCGCGGAGCCGTCTAGCGACATATCATCGGCTCGCCGATGGAAGCCGTGCGAGAGCTCGCGGGCCCGCCGCCCACCGACGTCCCGGAAGCCGTCCGGCGCGCACCCGCGCCGCTGCACGGCGGGCCGCTCGCGCTGCTGCGGTTCATGGCGAGGCACCGGATGCTCACGCCGAGCTACGCACGGCTCATCGTGCGGCTGCTGCGCAGACGCTTCCTCACGCCGTACGGACGGCGACTGAAGCTCGACGGCCTCTGCTTCATCGGCCCCGGCGTGGTGCTCCAGATCGGAAAGCAGGCGCGAGTCGAGCTCGGCCGCTGGTCGTGGCTCGGGCACGGCACGAAGATCCGCTGCCACGAGGGCGTCGTCTCGATCGGCGCGAAGACCGTGATGGGCCAGGAGTGCACGATCTCCGCCTACCAGCACGTGTCGATCGGGCGCGAGTGCGTGATCGCCGACCGTGTGATGCTGATCGACTTCGACCACGGCGTGGTGGAGGTGGAGCGCCCGATCCGGCTGCAGGGCATCTACAAGCGCGACACCCGCGTGGGCAACAACGTGTGGATCGGTTACGGCGCCTGCATCCTGCGCGGCGTGACGGTGGGCGACAACGCGATCATCGGCTCAGGCGCGGTGGTCACGAAGGACGTACCCGCGAACGCGGTGGTCGGCGGCGTGCCGGCGCGCCTGATCCGCAAGCGCAAGGTGCCGCGGCAGATGCGCTGGGAGTAGGCCGCGCCCCTTCAACTCGCATCGGTGTGATCAACGGGCTCGTCGCGCACTCTGGTGCGGCTGCGCAGTCGTGGCGTTTACCGCAGCGATGAGGGCATCGGGCCGGGCACTGTGTCATCCAGGTGGTGCCTGGCAACAGCTAAATGACACAGTGGACCGGCCGGCCGGTCTCGACCCGTCCGTTATTGCCGCAGTTCGCGCGCGGTCGCCCGCTACGGCGCGACCAGTGGAGACAGGTCGAGCTCGGGCGCCAGGTTGCGCAGATCGGGCTCGGGCACGCGCCCGGAGCCTGTGAGCGCCGCGAGTGCGGCGTATAGCTCGGCCAGGTGGCCCTCCACGCGCTGCTGCGGGTAGTCGCCGGCCAGCTCGTACGTGGTGATGAACGCCCAGTCGCTCGCCTGCACCGCCAGCAGCTCGCGCACGGCGCGCTCGAGCGCCGGGCCGGTCTCGGAGCGCGCGGCAGCCGCCAGCGTCTTGAGCTCCGCAGCGCGTGCCGCGAATGCGATGTCGGCCACCTTGGGCGAGTCCCAGGTGCTCAGGTCCTTCTCCCTGCCCCAGCTCGACAGCTCGAGCCGGCGGCCTTCGACCGGCTCGAACCGGTCGAGCGCCGCCGGGAGCGTGACCAGCTCGACGCCCTGCGCCCCGCTCGTCTCCAGCACCTCCGCCAGGAAGGCCGGGCCCTCGTACCACCAGTGGCCGATCAGCTCGGTGTCGAGCGCCACGCATACGAGGCCGTCGCGGCCGCGCTCTGCCTTGTAGGCGTCAAGCCTGCCCGCCACGTGTTCGACGAACTCGTGCGCATGGTGCTTCGCTAGCGCGAGCGCCGCCTCGTGGTCGTACGCCCCGCCGCCGTTGTTCCAGGGCTTCAGGTCGTGGATCGTGCGGCCGTGGTAGTCGCGGTAGCCGGCGTTGCCCGGGTAGCCGTTCGGTCCCCACACGAGCTCGATGGTCTGCCAGTCGATCGGCACCGCGATCGGGCCTGCCTCCGTGGCGATCGGCTCGAGCTGGTCGAGCGAGCCGAGGCCCTGCGCCGTCGTCTGGTCGACGCAGAAGCAGCGTGCGCCGAGCTCGGCCAGTTCCCGCTCGAGCCCGGGCTCGTAAGCGCACTCGGGCAGCCAGAAGCCGCCGCCGAAGCCGCCGAAGCGGCGCTCGTGCGAGGCCACACCGGCGCCGATCTGGAGCTGGCGGCCGGGCTCGGTGGCCACGAGCGGAAGCACCGCGTGCGTGGCCGCGCTCGTCCACAGCTCCACTCCGGGGAGGTCGCGAAAGGCGGCGAGCAGGTCGCCGCCGAGCGCCTCGAAGGACTCGCCGGCGCCCGTGTAGTCGCCGGCCGCGCGGCGCACCTCCCGCGCCAGGCTGGGCTCGCCCCCCTCGTCGAGCCCGCGCGCGTCCTCGTCGTGGACGGGCGCGCGGATCTCGCGCAGAAAGGTCGCGAAACGCTCGCCGGCTTCGCCGGTGAGGGTCTCGAGCTGGTCGCAGAGCACCGGCGTCAGCCCGACGGTGACCGGCTGTCCGCGGAGCACGTCGAGCAGCGGCAGGTACACGCTCGCCACCGCCTCCCACAGCCACTCCTCGCCGAACGGCCACGTGCCGAAGCCCTCGACGTAGGGCATGTGCGAGTGGAGCACTATTGCCAGTGCACCGCGGGTGTCGGGTGCCGGGTGTGGGGTGTCGGGTGTCATCGGCAGACGGCCACGAAGTCGAGCGCCTTGTCGAGGTCGCCTTGCCGAAGGGCGAAGTCGCCGGCGCTGATCGCCGGCACGAACCAGTCGTAGAAGCGCTTCGTGACCCCGAGCCGCTTGTGCAGCGCGTCCCAGCCGAGCCCGATCGCGTGCTCGTGCACCCACAGCTTGCCCGCGTGGAAGACGCCGAAGAGCTCCACCTGGTCGAAGCTCTGTTCGCACAGCTCTCGGAACTCGGCGGCGCGGTACTCCTTCACGTGCCACGGGTTGTCGGACTTCTCGGCGCCCGGCGGGGCGAGGGTGAGCAGGTTCGGCGTGCTCACATAGGCGGTGCCTCCCGGCTTGAGCATGGCCCTGAAGTGGTCGAGCACGGCCTTCGGGTCCTCCACGTGCTCGATCGTCTGCAGGAACACCACGGCGTCGCAGGGCTCGGAATAGCCGTCCACGAGGTCGCGCACGAAGCTCACGCCGGGGCGCGTGTACTTGAGGCGGGCGTGCTCGTGCGCCTCGGGGTTGGCGTCGACGCCGGTGACGGCGAGCGCGTGACGGGCCAGCACGTCGGTCCCGTAGCCCTCTCCACACGCCATGTCCACCGCGGAGAGGCCCGCGCAGCGGCGGGCAATCCACTCGTAGACCGCAAGATGGCGGCGGAACCAGTAGTTCTCGGCGGGCACGTCGGGCAGGGTGCGCTCGCCGGTGAGCGCGAGCGGCGGCACGCCGTCGGGCTGGTTCTGCTGAACGTGCTCCTGCGGCGCGGCCAAAACGGCGGCGAGTATAGGTCGGCGTGGCTATAGTGCGGCGCCGCATGGGGCTGGCCGCCGCCGAGCAGATCAAGGACGTGAACGTCCGCTACCACGACGTCGCGGCGTCGGACTACGACGCCAAGTGGGGCATCGACTTCGGCGAGAAGGGCCGCCGCCAGGTGCTCGGCAAGCTGCGCAAGGCGCTCGGCTCGGAGCCCGCGGCGCCGTTCGACTCCGCGCTCGAGATCGGCGCCGGCACCGGTTACTTCACGCTCAACCTGATGCTCGCGGGCCTCGTGCGCGAGGCGGTGGCCACCGACATCTCCCACGGGATGCTCGCGACGCTCTCAGACAGCGCGCGGTCGCTCGGTCTGAAGGTGCGCACCGTGCGCACCGAGGCGGAGCGGCTGCCGTTCCCGGACGAGTCGTTCGACCTGGTGTTCGGCCACGCCGTGCTCCACCACCTGCCGGACCTCGACGCCTCGTTCGCCGAGTTCGAGCGCGTGCTGCGCCCCGGCGGCACGGTGGTGTTCTGCGGCGAGCCCTCGCGCTACGGCGACCGGCTCGCAGCGCTTCCCAAGCGGGCGGCGATGGGCGCCGCGCCGCTGTGGCGGCGGCTGATGGGCGCGAGCGTGCGCTCGAACGGCCATGCCGACCCTGCCTCGGCGGAGGAGCACCGGCTCGAGATGTCCGTGGACGTGCACGC
>DASXCV010000382.1:0-1725 GCA_036491015.1 Thermoleophilaceae bacterium
ACGGCCGCCGAGCGGTAACGGTGGCCGATCTCGAGGCTGAGGTCGTCGGCGATCGGCTGGATGTCGTCGGTGCCGAGGTAGGGCGCGGTGCGCAGGACGTAACGGGTGTAGGCCTGCTCGATCGTCAGGCGGCCGATCGGCTGGCGCTCGGCGTCGTAGGTGTCCACCAGCTCCGGGCCGGCCTGGCCGCCCAGCACGTGCGCGATCTTCCAGGTGAGGTTGAACGCGTCCTGCACGCCGGTGTTGCCGCCGAAGCCGCCGTTCGGCGGCATCGTGTGCGCGGCGTCGCCCGCGATCAGCACGCGGCCGTGCTGGAAGCTCGTCGCGTTGTCGGCCACCGCCTGCCAGGGCGCGATGTCGAGCACCTCCACCGGCATGTCCCGCACGCCGATCGACGCGCGGAGCAGCTCCTCGGCGCGCTCGGTGGTGATCCCCTCAGCGACGTTTGTGGCCTCCGGCTTCGACACGTCGCCGGCGGTGTTCACCACGAGGAAGCCCGACTGGCCCTCGCGGTCGAGCCGGAAGAAGCCCCGCATCGTGTCGTTGAAGACGTAGAACACGGCCTCCGTGCGCCCGGCGGTGTACTGCGCGACGTCGGCGCGGAAGTAGATCGTGATGCTGTTCGAGATCAGGCCGTGGCCCTCCACCCCGATCCCGAGCTTGTGGCGGATCGGGCTGCGCCAGCCGTCGCAGGCCACGAGGTAGTCGGCCTGGATGCGGCGCTCCTCGCCGCTCGACACGTCGCGCGTGGTGCCGATCACGGCGTCGCCCGTGTCCTCGAAGTCCACGAGCTCGGTCGAGTAGCGCAGCTCCGCGCCGAGATCGAGGGCGTGCCCGCGCAGGATCGGCTCGAGTGCCTCCTGTGTTAGGAACAGGCGGCGCGACGGGCTCACCGCCTCCACGCCCGCGTTCAGGCTTGGGATGTACTTGGCGATCTCCTTGCCGGCGAGCGACTCGATCGCGGAGATGCCGCCGTCCGAGTCGTACTGCTCCTCGGACTTCTGGCGCACCTCCGGCTCGAGGCCGGTCGCGCGGAACACCTCGAGCGTGCGCAGGTGAAAGTGGGCGGCGCGCGGGTGGATTGCGGTGCCGCCGTGCCGCTCGACCGCGAGCGAACGCACGCCCTGCCAGCCGAGGAAGGCAGCCACCGAGAGCCCCACCATGCTGCCGCCGGCGATCAGAACGGGAACGTGCTCGTCGACGTGTCCCTGGCCGCCCATCGTCAAGCCGCGGCGTCAGAAGCTCTCTGGCGGCGGCGCATAGGTGCCGCGCTTCACGAGCTTCTGGATCTGCGGCTCGAGCACGTGCTCGCGGTAGCCGGCGTGGTCGTAGGGCTTCCGATCGAGATAGAGGTTCTTGGGATAGACCTCCTGCTCGTAGATCAGGCGGTACTGCTCGGTGGTGAGGTCCTTCATCCAGTTGCCCCAGCGCGAGTTCGTGCGGAAGCGCCGGAGGGCGTCGATGTCGATGGTGCCGGCCACCCAGGATGAGCCGCCGCTGTTCGCCAGCTCGCCCACCACGCGGCCCTGGTGGTCGGCGATCAGCGAGTTGCCGCCGAACGTGTCGATCGGCGTGTCCGAGTCGACCGTGAGGTAATAGGTGCCGAGGTTCGGAGCGATCACGTACATGTTGTTGTCGAGCGCGCGGGCGCGGGTCTGCACCACGAAGGCGTCGCTCGCGCGGTGCGGGAAGGAGGCGCGGTACACCAGCTCGGCGCCGTTCATG
>DASXCV010000383.1:0-2698 GCA_036491015.1 Thermoleophilaceae bacterium
CTGGCCGGGCTGCTCGCGGAGGTCCGCGACGGCCCGGATCTCCACCCCCCCCTCGCGCAGCGCGAGCGCGGCGTGGAGGCCGCGGTCGGAAGTGGTTGCAACCACGGCGGCGGTTCCCGGCTTGACCGAGTAGAGCGAGGCGAGCCGGCGCGCACCGCCCGACAGCATCACGCCGGGCAGGTCGTTACCCGCGAACACGAGCGGTTGCTCGATCGAGCCGGTGGCGAACACGTGGCGCTGCGCGCGCATCTGGTGGAGCGTCGAGCCCTGCCAGACGGCCATCAGTCCGTCGAAGTACCCGAGCGCCGGCGCGTTCGAGAGGATCTCCACGCCCGCCGCGCGCGCCTGCTCGGCCAGCTCGCGCGCGCGCTCGTGCCTGCCCTCGACGAGCATCGCGCCACCCGGCTCCGCGCCCTCGTCCACGAGCACCACGTCGGCGCCCAGCTCGGCCGCGGCGATCGCGGCACTCAGGCCCGCGGCGCCGCCGCCCACCACCATCACGTCGGCGTGACGGCGCCGGTACTCGGTGCGCCACTCGCGCTCCTCGCCCGGGTCGTGGGGCAACCTGCCGAGCCCGGCGACGTTGCGCAGGAACTTCTCGTACAGCGGCCAGAAGCGCCGCGGGCGGATGAAGGTCTTGTAGTAGAAGCCCGGCGGCGTGAACGGGCCGGCGAAGCGGTCGGTGGCGGACATCACGTCGAAGTCGAGCGTGGGCACCGCGTTCATGTGCTCGACCTTCATGCCCTCGCGCACCGGCTCGGTGCAGGCGCGGACGCCGGGCGCGCCGTCCACGGCCACGAGGCAGTTGGGGCACTGGCCGGCGCAGCACATCAGCCCGCGGCGGCGGTGGTACTTGAAGCTGCGGGAGAAGGTGCGCTGCCCGTTCGCGAACAGCGCGGAGCCGATCGTGTCGCCCTCGAGGCCCTCGACGGGCTTGCCGTCGAACTCGAACGAGATCAGCTTGGCGCGGTCGATGCGCTCGCCGGACTGCTCGGGAAGGCGATCGTGCACGCTCATGCCTGCGGCGCCTCCTCGGGAAGGGCCGTCCACATGACCTCGTTGGTGCGCGTGTCGCGCTCGGCCAGGAACCAGGTGCGGCAGCCGGAGCGGTGGTACCACCACTCGCGCTGCACGCCGGCGACGTTGCGGCGGAAGTAGTTGTACTCGTTCAGCTCGCGCAGACTGGGCCGTGTCTTCGGCCGCTTCGTCACCTCGCCGCCGTAGCCGAAGTCCGTGACCTCGCGGACGCCGCAGTTGGGGCAGCTGAGGACGTAGGACACGCGCTCAGCTCCAGGGGTACGGGCTGTGGGACACGGGATGGAGGTCGCCGCTCGCGAAACGCTCGAAGCGGAACGGGTGGAGCAGCGTGGAGTGCTCGCCGCGCAGCACGCGCGCGATCTCGCGGCCGACGGCGATCATCTTGTAGCCGTGGTTGGAGTCCGCGGCCACGTAGACGTTCGGCGCCATGTGGTCGAACACCGGGAAGTTGTCCGCGGTGAACGCGCCCACGCCGCCGGAGCGCACCTGCATGTACTTGTCGCGGCAGCCCTCGAAGCGGCCGAGGCAGTGCGACAGCGCGGCGCACCACATGTCGGGGAACTCGGGGTCGACGGTGCCCGTGGGGTACGGGTCGACGTCGAACTCGTGGCCGAGCTGGATCGGCGCGGCGCCGCCCTGTACCGAGTGGCGGTCCGGCTTGAAGTAGATGCCCCAGGGCTCGTCGGTCACGAGCCGGCCGGCGTCGGTGGAGAGTGGCGCGGCGCTGTCGATGTGGAGCACCGGCGACGGCGCGCCGGCGTTCGTAACGAAGGTCGCGGGGTCGACGTCGACCTCGCCCTCCTGCAGGTACCAGTAGGTCCACATCGGCACGTCGTGGGCCACCTCGCCGTCCGGCTGGCGCACGTCGATCCTGTCCGGCAGCCCGAGCTTCTGCCACAGCCCGGCCACCCACGGGCCGGCGGCGACCACCACCTGCTCCACATCGATCGGACCCGCGCTCGTCTGAACCCGGGCGACGCTGCCGTCATCGCGAAACTCGAAGTTCGTGACCTCCACGCCCTCGGCGATCTGCGCGCCGGCGGCCCGCGCCTTGTCGGCCAGGCCGAGCATCGACTCCTTGTTGAACGCGTAGCCGCCCGCGTGCTCGTGCAGGCAGACGCTCAGCCCGGGGGCGCGCCAGTCGTCGAATAGGCCGCGCATGTGCTCGGCCACCTCGGACTCGCCGGTGATCAGCTCGGACGGGTAGCCGATCCGCTGCTGGCGCTCGAACACCTCCACGAGGTCGGGCTCCTGGCTCGGCGGGCCGAGCGCGACGTAGCCCGAGCCGTGGTAGTGGAGCGCCTCCGGATCGGACTCCCAGATCTCGACGCACGCGGCCATCAGCTCGCTCATCGCGGGCTGGAAGTAGTTGTTGCGGATCACGCCGCAGGCGATCCCGGAGGCGCCGGCGGCGACGGAGGTCTTGTCGACCACCAGCACTTCCTCGCCCTCCTTGGCGAGGTGCCAGGCGGTCGAGAGACCGTGCACGCCTGCACCGATTACAAGCGTCCGAACCGAGCCAGGTAGTTCCGCAATCCGCAATCTGCACCCCGCAATCTCAAGTGTTGCCGTATGGGCAATACCTATTGCCGTATTGGCACAGGCAGCGTAACGCGGCCTGCGGCGGAACTCAACCCCCGGATGGGGGTTTTCCGCCGAC
>DASXCV010000384.1:0-3362 GCA_036491015.1 Thermoleophilaceae bacterium
CTCGAGAACGAGCGGGCCTTCGCCGCCGCGCCAGTCGTCGGCGCCGGCGAGGCAGGTCTCCATCTTCTTGAAGTAGGGCAGGCAGTGCGCGTAGTCCCACGCCTCCATGCCCGGCTCGGAGGCCCACTTCTCGAGGTCGAGGGGGTTGCCGCGCTGGAAGATCATCCCGTTGATCGAGCTCGACCCGCCGAGCACCTTCCCGCGCGCGTGATAGATGCGCCGGCCGTTCATCTCAGGCTCGGGCTCCGACTCGTATTTCCAGTCGTAGAAGCGACTGCCGATCGGGAACGGCAGCGCGGCGGGCATGTGGATGAAGACGTCGAAGCGCCAGTCGGGGCGGCCCGCCTCGAGTACGAGGACGCGCGTGGAGGGGTCCGCGCTCAGCCTGTTGGCGAGCGCACAGCCGGCAGATCCGCCTCCGACGATCGCGAAGTCGTAGCCCTCACCCTTGGCCATCTGCGTGTCATATCACTCGGCGTTGATCCCTGCCATACGACTGATATATTTGCCCGCGCCTCAGGGGCTTCTGATCAATGGCAAAGCAGGCTGACGCAATCATCATCGGCGCGGGAGTGATCGGCGCGGCCACCGCGTTCGAACTCGCGAAGCGCGGCTACAAGACGCTCAACATCGACAAGCTACCCGCGTCCGGCTACGGCCCCACGTCGAACTCCTGCGCCATCGTGCGCGCCCACTATTCCTCGCGCGAGGGCGTGGCGATGGCCTACGAGGGCTTCTCCTACTGGCAGGACTGGGAGAACTACCTGGAGCACGTCGACGAGACCGGTCTGTCGAGATACATGCAGTGCGGCACCGTCCTCCTGAAGAGCTCGACCGGCCACGACAAGAAGGTGCTCGACCACTATCGCGAGCTCGGCGTGGAGTTCGAGGAGTGGGACACGAAGACGCTCAAGGAGAAGGTGCCGGTCTACGACACGCACGCCTTCTGGCCGCCCAAGCGCCCCGACGACCCTCACTTCTGGGACGAGTCCGAGCGCGAGCTCGACGGCGCGGTGTTCACGCCCGGCTCGGGCTACGTGAACGACCCGCAGCTCGCCACCCACAATCTCCAGCGCGCGGCCGAGGCCAAGGGCGGCGAGTTCCTGTTCCGCGCGCAGGTCGCCGAGATCCGGCGCGACAACGGGCGGGTGCAGGGCGTCACCCTCTCCGACGGGCTCGAGATCGACGCGCCGATCGTGGTGAACGTCGCCGGCCCGCACTCGTTCGTTATCAACCGCATGGCGGGCGTCGAGGAGACGATGAAGGTGAAGACGAAGGCGCTCCGCCACGAGGTGCACCACGTGCCCGCGCCGCCGGACGTGGACTTCGAGTCGAACGGCTACCACACCTCCGACGGCGACACCGGCATCTACTTCCGCCCCGAGACCGGCAACAACATCCTGATCGGCTCCGAGGACCCCGACTGCGACCCGCAGGTGTGGGTGGACAACCCGGACCAGTTCGACCGCGGCGTGACCGAGAAGCAGTGGGAGGCGCAGGTCTACCGGCTGGCGCGCCGGATGCCGTCGCTGCGGATCCCGAACGAGCGCAAGGGCCTCGTGGACCTCTATGACGTCTCGGACGACTGGATCCCGATCTACGACCGCTCGGACCTCGGCGGCTTCTACATGGCGATCGGAACGAGCGGCAACCAGTTCAAGAACGCCCCCGTGGTCGGCCACCTGATGGCCGAGCTGATCGACAAGGTCGAGGCGGGACACGACCAGGACAACGAGCCGCTGCAGGTGAAGGCGCGGTATACGGGCGTCGAGCTCGACTCCGGCTTCTACTCGCGCAATCGCGAGATCAATCCGAACAGCTCGTTCAGCGTCAACGGCTGAGCGGGGTCTCGGGTCCCGGGTGTCGGGTCTCGGGAAAAGCCCCGACACCTAGTTGTAGTTCCTAGCCAGGTTGTTCAGCTCGTTGAGGCGAGCTGCGGGTGGTTTGTGGCTGAGGGCGCCGTGTCGTCTTGTGAAGTTGTAGTGGGTGAGCCAGCCGGGCAGGGCGCGGGTGCGTTCGGCCGAGCTGGCGTAGATCGCGCCGTAGGCCCAGCGGTTGGTGAGCGTTTGGATGAAGCGCTCGGCTTTGCCGTTGGTGCGTGGGCGGTAGGGGCGTGTGAAGCTGTGGCGCAGCCCGAGCTGGCGGCAGGCGTTGGCGTGCGCGGTCGAGCGGTAGCAGGCGCCGTTGTCGCTGAGAACTCGGCGCGGCTCGACGCCCATGCTCTGGAACCAGGCAAGCGCTCGTTGGAGGAAGGCGGCGGCCGTCTGGCCGCGCTCGTCCGCGAGCACCTCGGCGTAGGCGAGCCGGGTGGCGTCGTCGACACAGACATGCACGAACTCCCAGCCGCGTTCGCCGGCGCGGCGGCGGCTGGCGCGTTTGCGCTGGCTGTCGCGAGCTCCGGTGACGCGGTGGCCGGCGCCGCGGATGCGACCGAGTTTCTTGATGTCGAGATGCAACAGAGCGCCGGGGCGGCGGTGCTCGTAGCGATTCGCAGGCTCGGGCGGGTCGAGCCGGCTGCGCTTGCCGAGCCCGACCCTGCGCAGCACCGCAGACACCGTCGAGAGCGCCATCGACAACAACTCCGCGATCTCCGCCGCGGTCATCCTCAGCCGCCGCAAGGCGACGATCGCCTCGACCCGCAACCGCGGCGTGCGATGCGGGACCCGCTTCGGAGCAGACGAGCGATCAACCAGGCCGGCCTCGCCCTCGGCCCGCCACCTGGCCATCCACTTAGCCGCGGTGCGCTCGCTGACTCCGGCGGCCGCGGCCACCTGCGCCAGCGACCACCCCGCCTCGACCCTGGCGACCATCAAACGGCGACTATTCGGACACGTCCTCGCGTTAGCGTGCAACTTCATCCGGTGTCCTCCTTGGGACTGTTGGCGTTAGACACCTCCAGCCTCCAAGGGGGCCCGGATGAACAACCTAGCTAGGAACTACACCTAGTCGCCGAGCTCAGTCCGCCGGCGGTTGACGTACTCCTCGAGCTCGGCGCGGATGCCCTCGTCGAGAGCCGGCTCCTCGTACTCCTCGAGCGTCTTGCGCCAGATCTCCCCTGCTCGCGCCGCCGTGTCCCGGCCGCCGTTCTTCTGCCAGCGCTCGAAGTTCTCGGTGGAGGAGAGCAGCGGGCGGTAGAAGCACTCGCGGAAGCGCTCGAGCGTGTGGGCCGCGCCGAGGAAGTGGCCGCCGGGGCCGACCTCCTCGTGGGCGCCGAAGGCGAGCGCGTCGTCGTCGAAGTCGATCGGCGTGAACTCGTGCCGCAGCTGGCGCAGGATCTCGATGTCGACGATGAACTTCTCGTAGCAGGACACGAGCCCCGCCTCGAGCCAGCCGGCCGAGTGCAGCACCACGTTGGCGCCGGC
>DASXCV010000385.1:0-7729 GCA_036491015.1 Thermoleophilaceae bacterium
ACGTCCGGGTTGATGCCCTTGACGGCGATCTCCGCCGAGTCGACCTTCGGCGTGCCGATCCGGTCCGTGGTGTGGATGACCTGGCGCTGCAGGTTGGACAGGTCGACCTCGTCGTCGTCGACGATCCCGAGCGTGCCCACCCCGGCCGCCGCCAGGTAGAGCGCGGTGGGCGAGCCGAGCCCGCCGGCGCCCAGCAGCAGCACCTTCGAGTTCAGCAGCTTGGTCTGGCCCTCGAGCCCGATCTCCGGCACGAGCAGGTGGCGCGAGTAGCGCTCGCGCTGCTCGCGGGTCAGCGTCGTCGGGACCTCGACGTCGTAGCCGCGGTCCTTCCACAGCGTGATGCCGCCGGTCATCGACTCGACGTTCTCGTAGCCCAGCTCCTTGAGCATCGTGTTGGCCGCGAGCGCCGAGCGCTGGCCGGACGCGCAGTAGGTGATCACGCGCTCGGACTTGTCCGGAGCGGCGCCCTCGACGCGTGACTCGAGATGCCCGCGCGGCACATGCACGGCGCCCGGCAGGTGCGACTGCTCGAACTCGTGCTGCTCGCGCACGTCGACGACCACGTATCCGTTGTGGCCGTTCGAGATCAGCTCGTGGACCTCGCCCGGGTCCACTTCCGTTATCTGACTCTTGATCTGGCGGATCAGGTCCGCGCCGCTTGCCATTTCGCTGAAAACTCCTGAAAGCCGGTCGGTCTTTACTTCATTAAGTGTAGCGGCCCTGGAAATGGATCGAGGCGCCCCGAAGGACGCCTCGAATCCTAGACCCAAGCCGTGCTGTGGAAGCCCACTCCGCGTGAAGCCTCCATAACCAGTTTCGCCATTCCGCGGCGGCTCGGCCATGGGGTCCTCACCCCATATTTCAGCCGGATGCAGCGAGCAGCTTCGCGAGCTGGCGATTGGTGAGCCGGCTGGTGGCGGCGGCGAGGAAACTCACGCGGCCGCGCCCCACGCCGACGATCAGCCGCCAGCCGCGGTGGTTCACGGCGAACACGTAGCCCGAGCCTCGGTGGGCGAGCACGCGCTCGCCACGCAGCGCGCGCCGCGCCGTGGCCAGGTGCGAGCCCACGCGCGCGCGGCCGGCATGGAAGGTCTTGGCCGTGGTGACGATGAAGTTCGCGCGGCCGTGCCCGTCGAAGTGCACCGCCAGGTCGCGGCCCGTGCGCGCGCAGAAATGCAGGAAGCCGTGGGCGCGGCGTGTGACCGGTCCGACCGCCTTGGCAACTCGCGCGCGCGTCTGGCCGAGGCGTGCCTTGCCGAGCCCGCGATCGGCGGCGCCGCCGAGCTTGCGGCACACCGCCGCGCGTACCCTGGCGCCCGCCGGGCCGCCACCGGCGCCGCTGACCCCGCCGCCGCCGTGGCTCTTCCCGCCGCCCGACCCCGAGCCGCTGCTCGGCGCGCCGCTCCACTTGCCGGGGTCCTTGTACGGCGTGTAGTGACCCGGGCCCGGCGTGGCCTGGCAGCTCGGATCCGCCTTCATCTTCCCGATCAACGCCACCCCGCCCCGGCCGGGGCCGAAGTAGGGCTTCCATGACGCGGGGAAGCCCGGCAGCTGCGACGGGTCCGCGGTCTGGTGGTTGATCGTGAAGTTCTCCACCTGCACGCCGCCGTTGCCCCAGCGCTTGTCGAAGAAGTAGTGGCCGTCGAAGTGGTAGGTCTCGGTGGAGCCATCGCCGGCGATCAGCTCGCCCGTCCAGTGGTCCTGCTGGAAGTACCAGCACTTGTCCACGGCGGCGGCCACGCGCGCCGGCTCCTTCGTCAGGAACGTGACCAGGCCGAGGTCGCTGATGTCCTGGTGGGTCTTGTCGTAGTCCACGCAGAACGGGTCGGCGTTCGGGTCGGGGAAGGTCGTCCCCTGTCCCGCGTACTGCATCGTGCACAGGAACGGGTTCGAGCCGTCCCACGGCTCGACGCTCGCACCGAAAGCCGGTACGGCCATGGTCGCCAGCACTGCCGCGACTACCCCTGCCAGGAGCGTCCCCCGCATCGCGCCCGGAAAGCTACTCTGCTGTTCGTGCGCTCGCGCCAGTTGATCGCGCTCACGACTCTGTCCGGCGCCGCCCTGATCGCCATCGTGGCGGTCGCGCTGGCGGCGCGGCACTCGGGTGGGAGCAAGGAGTTCGACGGCTCGCTGCTCCCCGCGGGGGTCCGCGCGCCCGCCTTCGACCTGCGCGACCAGACCGGGAGGCGCGTGAGCATGGCCGAGTTCCATGGCAAGCCGGTGATCGCCACCTTCCTCTACTCGCACTGCAAGGACACGTGCCCGGTGGAGGCGCGGCTGATCGACCAGGCGGTGCTGAAGCTCGGCAAGCCGCGCGCGGCGGTGGTGGCGTTCACGGTGGACCCGGCGCACGACACGCCCGCCAGCGTCCACGCGTTCCTGCGCAGGGAGCAGATCACCGTGCCGTTCCACTGGGTGCTCGGCGACTGGGCGCAGCTCAAGCCGATCTGGAAGGGCTACGCGGTCACGCCGCAGCTCGACGACGCCGAGCACATGGCTCGCATCGTGCTGATCGACAAGCACGGCGTTCAGCGGATCGGCTACCCGCTGGATCAGACGACGCCGGACCGCATCGCGCATGACATGCGCCTGCTCGCGCGTGAGCGGATGAGCTCCTAGTTGCTGGTTGCTGGTTGCTAGGGCCAGGGTCCGGGCGCCCGTTATCCTACCTCCGGAGTAGGTTTTATAGACCGATGATGTTCTCGACCAAAGCCGAGTACGGGATCCGGATCATGGCCCACCTCGCCGCGTACGACGGCGACGGTCCCGTGTCCCTATCCGCGATCGCCGACGCCGAAGGCCTGCCGCTCGCCTACCTCGAGCACCTCGTGCAGCGGCTGCGCCGCGCGGAGCTCGTGGACAGCCGGCGCGGCGCGCACGGCGGCTATACCCTGTCGCGCCCGGCGGAGATGATCACTATGGCCGAGGTCGTGGAGGCGCTCGAGGGCGACATCGCGCCGATCGAGTGCATCAGCGCCCAGGACGACGGCACGCTTGTGTGCGCCCGCGAGGCGCAGTTCGACCGGGTCTGTCCCACCAAGGTCCTGTGGACGCGCGTTCAGGGCTCGATCGTGCGCACGCTCAAGGACATCACGCTGTCAGAACTTGTAGTCCCGACCACCAGGAAGAAAGCAACCGTATGAGCTTGGAGATTCAGAACCTTCACGTCCGCATCGAGGACCGGGAAATCCTCAAGGGCGTCGACCTGAAGGTGTCGAAGGGCGAGACCCACGCCCTCATGGGGCCGAACGGCTCCGGCAAGTCCACCCTTGCCAACACGATCATGGGCAACCCGAACTACGAGGTCACCGAGGGCAAGATCCTCGTGAACGGCGAGGACGTGACCGAGGCCGATCCCGACGACCGCGCCAAGGCCGGCGTGTTCATGGCGTTCCAGTACCCCGCCACGATTCCCGGCGTGTCGGTGGCCAACTTCCTGCGCACGGCCGTGAACGCGCGGCGCGAGGAGCCGATCAAGGTCAAGGAGTTCGGGCAGACGCTCAGGACCAACATGGACCTGCTGAAGATCGATCCGGAGTTCACCAAGCGCTATCTCAACGAGGGCTTCTCGGGCGGCGAGAAGAAGCGGGCCGAGATCCTCCAGCTCGCGATGCTCAAGCCCGAGTTCGCCGTGCTCGACGAGACCGACTCCGGCCTCGACATCGACGCCCTGCGCATCGTGTCCGACGGCGTGAACGCGCTGCGCGGACCCGACCTCGGCACGCTGATCATCACGCACTACACGCGCATCCTTCAGTACGTGACCCCCGACTTCGTGCACATCATGCTCGACGGCCGGATCGTGCAGGAGGGCGGCCGGGAGCTCGCGGACCAGCTCGAGGAGAAGGGCTACGACTGGGTCCGCGAGGAGGTGGCGGCCGGTGCCTCCTAGTTTCCTCGAGGAGCGGCGCAAGGCGGCGCTCGAGGTCTACGAGCGCGAGCCCGTGCCCACCTGGCGGCGTTCCGGGTTCTGGACGACCACGCTGCGCAACCTGCACCTCGACGAGCTCGAGCCGCGCCACTACGACCCGGTCGGCTCGGTCGAGGAGCTGCCCGAGGTCGCGCGCGAGGCGCTCGGCTCCGAGGAGCTCGGCGGGCTGATCGTCCAGCGCGGCGCCAGCACGATCTACACGGAGCTCGACCCGGCGTTCGCCGAGCAGGGCGTTGTCTTCACCTCCCTCGAGCGCGCGGTCGAGGAGCACACTGAGCTCGTCGAGCAGTGGTACATGAAGCGGCTGTCGGAGGACGAGGGCAAGTTCCCCGCCGCGGCGGCCGCGTTCTGGACCGGCGGCGCGTTCCTGCATGTGCCGAAGAACCTGAAGCTCGAGAAGCCGATCCAGGTGGTCTACGTGATCGACGAGCCCGGCACGGCGCAGTACGCGCACACGCTCGGCGTGGTCGGCGAGTTCTCCGAGTGCTACCTGCGCGAATACTGCCTGGCGCCCGACTTCGAGGGCCAGGCGCTGCACGCCGGCGGCTTCGAGCTCTACTGCCAGACCGGCTCGCAGGTGCGCCTCGCGCACTTCCAGGACTGGGGCGCCGGCGAGGTGTACGACATCTCCACGAAGCGCGTGGAGATCGCGCGCGACGCTCACTGCGGCTGGGTGCCGATCCACCTCGGTGGTCACCTCACCAAGCAGACGCTCGACATCATCACGGCCGAGAAGGGCTCGGACATGCGCCACAACGGCCTCTACTTCACCGAGGGCACCGAGCACCTCGACCTGTTCACCACCGACCTGCACGAGCAGGGCAACACCACGGGCGACACGGTCTGGAAGGGCGCGCTCACGGGCGAGTCGCGCGCGTCGTATGAGGGCCTGATCCAAATCGAGGAGGGCGCCCAGCAGACGAACACCTACCTGCAGACGCACTCGATGCTGCTCTCGCCGAAGGCGAAGGCGGACTCGATCCCGTCCCTGATCGTGAAGACCGACGACGTGTCGGCCTCGCACGGCGGGACCGTCGGCGAGGTGGACGAGGAGATCGTCTTCTACATGATGACCCGCGGCATCTCGCGCCAGGACGCGGTGCGGATCCTCGTTGAGGGCTACTTCGAGCCTGTGATCGGCAAGCTCGAGGACGACGTGCTGGCGGAGCTCGTGCGCGAGCGCATCGCCGGCAAGATCGCGGCCGCCGAGGACCACGTCGAGGAGTACATCGCCCAGCGCTGATGGCCACCGCACCCGCAACAACCATCCCGGACGTGCGCTCCGACTTCCCCGTGCTCAGGCGCGAGTGGAACGGCAACCGCGTGGTGTACGTGGACTCCGCGGCAACGTCGCAGAAGCCCGAGCGGGTGATCGACGAGATGGACCGCTTCCTGCGCGAGTCGAACGCCAGCGTTCACCGCGGGCTATATGACCTCGGGCGCGAGGCCACCGACCTGTTCGAGGGCGCGCGCGAGCGGATCGCGCGCTTCGTGGGCGGCGCCGCCGAGACCACGATCTTCACGCACAACGCCACCGAGGCGATCAACCTCGTGGCCTACGCGTGGGCGCGCGACAACCTCGGCCCCGGCGACGAGGTGCTCATCACGCGCATGGAGCACCACTCGAACATCGTCCCCTGGCAGCTCGCCTGCCAGGACACGGGCGCGAAGCTGCGCTATCTCGAGATCTCGGACGACGGGCTGATCTCGCTCGACGAGCTCGACGCCGTGCTGGCCGAGGGGCGCGTGAAGCTCGTCGGCGTGGTGCACGTGTCGAACGTGCTCGGCACGATCAACCCCGTGGCCGAGGTGGTGGCGCGCGCGCATGCCGCGGGTGCGGTCGTCGTCGTCGACGGCACACAGGCCGTTCCGCAGATGCCGGTCGACATCGGCGAGATCGGCGCGGACTTCTATGCCTGGACCGGACACAAGGCGCTCGGGCCGACCGGCGTGGGCGTGCTGCACGGGCGGCGCGAGCTCTTGTCGGCCATGCGGCCGTTCATCTCCGGCGGGCACATGATCAGCCGCGTGGACGACGACATGTCCACCTGGAGCGAGCTGCCCCACAAGTACGAGGCCGGCACCTCGGCGATCGCCGAGGCGATCGGGCTCGGCGTGGCCGTGGACTACCTGTCCGACCTCGGCATGGAGAACGTGCGCGCGCACGAGGAGTCGCTCACGGCGTACGCGCTCGAGCGGCTGCCGGAGGTGCCGGGGCTGACGGTCTTCGGACCGCCTGACGTCGCGCAGCGAGGCGGCGTCGTGTCGTTCGCGATGGAGGGCATCCACCCGCACGACATCGCCGAGGTGTGCGACCGGCACGCGGTCTGCATACGCGCGGGCCACCACTGCACGCAGCCACTGATGCGCCGGCTCGGCGTGGGCGCCACCGGCCGCGCGTCCTTCCACGTCTACAACCACCCGGACGACGTCGATCGCCTTGTCGATGCCCTGCAGGACGCCCGGCGCGTGTTCGAGCTCTAGCTAACCTTCCGTAAGCGATGGCTATGGACGAGCTCTACAGAGACAACATCCTCGACCACTACAAGAACCCGAGGAACTTCGGGGAGCTCGACTCACGCGACCTCGAGTTCCACGATCACAACCCGCTCTGCGGCGACGAGCTCGGCGTTCACATCAAGGTCGAGGACGGCAAGATCGCCGAGCTGCGCTTCCACGGTCACGGCTGTGCGATCTCGCAGGCGGCGGCGTCGATCTCCTCCGAGGAGCTGATCGGGATGCCCGTCGACGACATCGGCGACCTGAGCGCCGACTGGGTGATCGAGCAGCTCGGAATCGACATCTCACCCACGCGGCGCAAGTGCGCGCTGCTCAGCCTCAAAGTGCTCCGCGGCGCCACCACCGGCGACGCCTCCTGGCCCGAGGCTTCCTCGCAAGACTGATTGCACGCGGCCGGTTGCGGGAGGTTCAATCCCACGGATCGGGTACTGATTCGCTACCGCCCGTGGCGCAACTGCGCCTGCTTGGGCGGGTTCTGGGGAGACCCTCACCAAGGAGACACATGCGCCATACCGTCCTGGCACTGTTGTCGTTCGCTGTCCTGGCCGCTCCGGCTCAGGCAGCCACCAAGCCCGCGCCGCACACAGCACCGGCGACCACCGTCGGTCCGCTCACCGCGACGCTCAATGGCGACGTGAACTCGAACGGCCATGCCACCACCATCCACTTCGTCTACGGAACGACGAAGAACTACGGGCAGCGGACGCCGAACCAAGCGGTCGGGGCGGGCACCACGCCCGTGCCGGTGGCCGCGTCGATCAGCGGGCTCAAGTCGGGCACGACCTACCACTTCCGGCTCGTGGCCACGAGCAGCGTCGGCACGAAGCGCAGTGGGGATCGCGTGTTCAAGACCGCCAAGCCCACGACCACACCGACGACCACACCGAATCCGGTGGTGTACAGCCGGCCGTATGTGATCTCTGGGCAGCTGATCGGAACCGGGGCGGCGGGCGCGCGCGTGACCCTGCTCACGCGAGGGTTCCCGTACACGAGTCCGTTCGCACCGGTGGGCAACACGGTGATCAGCGCAGCCGACGGCACCTACTCGTTCCCGATCAACGCGGCCGGCAACGCGTACCAGATGGAGATCAGGGCGGACACGAACCCGGCCTTCACGTCGGCGATCGTTCCCGTCAACGTGGTCTCGCTGGTGTCGCTCCACACGACCTCGCACGTGCGCAAGGGTCATCTGGCGCGCTTCAGCGGCACGGTGCTGCCGGCTCAGGACGGGCTCGTGGTGAGCATCCAGAAGCGCCAGCGGGGCGGCACGTTCACCAC
>DASXCV010000386.1:0-2106 GCA_036491015.1 Thermoleophilaceae bacterium
AGCACGATCACCGTGGACCGCGGGTCGAGGTCGTCCACCACCTTGTCGAGGAACTCGAGCCACACGCGCCCGTAGTCCGTGTAACCGGAGATGTCGGCCACGCCGGCGTCGGATGCGATCGCGCGCGACACGGCTTCGAACGAGCGCTCGCGCTCGAACACGTCCGTCACCTCGGAGATCCGCTCGACGAACACGAACGAGCGGAGCTTGCGGAACGAGTCGTGCAGCGCGTGCAGCACGCTGAGGAAGAAAACGCTGGCGCTGGTCACGCTTGTGGACACGTCGCAGAGCACGTACAGCTCAGGCCGCCGCGGGCGGCGGGGCCGGTACTTGAGCCGCAGCGGCACGCCACCCGTCTCGAGCGACGCGCGCATGGTGCGGCGCATGTCCACCACCTGCGAGCGGCGCCGGCCGCGCAGCTCGTGGCCCTGGGTGGCGAGCCGGCGCTTGAGCTGCGCCACCACGCGATGCACGGCGGCGAGGTCCTGCAACGGATTGGAGGGAAGCGCGCGGTCGAACTCCTGCAGCGGCTTCGACGGCGGCAGTGACTGCGTGCGCTCGATCAGCGCCCGCTCCAGCTCGCGCCGCAGGTGGCGCTCGAACTCGCGCAGCTGGTCCTGCGGGACCGTGTCGGGGTCCGGCAGCTCGCGGCCGGTGTCGGCCTTGAGGCCGAGCGTTCGCCGGATGCGCTGCACGTCCACCCCGATCACGCCCGACCCCTCGCCCTGGCGCCCGAACGCCGCGATCGCGAGGCGGGCCATGTCGCGCATCTCGCCGTCGTTGCCCGCGCGGATCGCCTCGCGGATGCGCTCGCGCAGCTCGTCGATGTCCATGCGCTCCCCGCCCTCGAAGCGCTCCTCCCGCAGCCCGCGCTGCACCGCCTCGCGCTCCACGGCCCGGAAGAAGAAGCGGTCGAAGATCAGCTCGAACACGCGCCGGTCCTCCTGCGACTTGGCGAGCGTGGCCGCGAGCGCCTCGCGGAAGTCCTCCTGCTCGGTCCAGCTCAGGAACGACAGCGCCTCGAACGAGTCGAGCAGCTCCGAGGTGCCCACGGCCATGCCCTCGCGCCGCAGCTCGTCCGCGAACTCGAGCAGCCGCGCGGCGAAACCGGGCGGCCCCGCGTCGGGTAGCCCGCCGTACAGCGCGGGGTTACCCGGCCTGTTGCTGCCGCCCGATGAGGCCATCCTGGAGCTTCACCCCCACGCGCTCGGCCACCACGTCGAGGTCCGTGCGGTGCTTCACGATGATGCTCATCGTGCGCTCGAGCACGGACTGGTCGATGTCGTCGGCGCCCAGGAGGATCAGCGCGCGCGCCCAGTCGATCGACTCCGCGATCGACGGCGGCTTCTTCAGGTCGAGCCCGCGCACCATGTGAATCACCTCGACGAGCTTGCGCGCCACCTGCTCGTTCAGCTCGGGCGCGTGCAACCGGACGATCTCGAGCTCGCGCTCCACGTCCGGGTAGTCGAGCCACAGGTACAGGCAGCGGCGCTTGAGCGCCTCGGTCAGCTCGCGCGTGTTGTTGGAGGTCAACAGCACGACCGGCTGCGTGCGCGCCTCGATCCGGCCCAGCTCCGGGATCGAGATCTGGAAATCGGACAGCAGCTCGAGCAGCATGGCCTCGAACTCCTGGTCGGTCTTGTCGATCTCGTCGATCAACAGCACCACCGGCTCGGTCGACGAGATCGCGTGCATCAGGGGGCGGGGGAGCAGGAACTCCTCGCCGAAGATGTCGTCCTGTACGTTCGACCAGCCGGCGTCGCCGGCCTCCGTCTGGATCCGTAGCAGCTGCTTGCGGTAGTTCCACTCGTACAGGGCCTTGGACTCGTCCAGGCCCTCGTAACACTGCAGACGGATGAGCCGGGCGCCCGTCAGCTCGGCCACCGACTTGGCCAACTGCGTCTTGCCCGTACCGGCCGGGCCTTCCACCAGCACCGGCTTGCCCAGCTTGGCGGCCAGGAACGAGACCAGCGCGGTGGACTGGCCGGCCAGGTAGCCGGCCTCGCGCAGCCCGGCGGCGACGTCCTCGACGGAGCTTGGTTGCTGAACGGTGGTGGCCATGGCTCGAAGGGCTAGCGGCGTGCCGCCCTGGACCCAAATATAGGG
>DASXCV010000387.1:0-1606 GCA_036491015.1 Thermoleophilaceae bacterium
CTAGCCCGCCTGCTCCAGCTTGTCCGCGATCTCGCGCGCGATCGCGAGCGAGGCGGTGGCGCCGGGGGAGGGCGCGTTGCGGACGTGCAGCACGCGGCCGGTCTGGTCGAACACGAAGTCGTCGATCAGGCGGCCGTCGCGGCCGAGCGCCTGGGCGCGGATGCCGAAGTGGCCGGGCTGCACGTCGTCGAGCTGGAGCTCCGGCACGTACCGCTGGGCGTCGCGCACGAGTGTCCGCTTGCTGAGCGCGTGCTTGATCTCGGTGAGGCCCGTGCGCCACCAGCGGCGCACCATCTTGCGCGTGCCGGGCCAGGCGAGGGTCGCGCGCAGGTCCTCGGCCGAGAGCTTCTTGCGCGGATCGCGCGCAGCGGCGAGGAGCGCCGTCGGCCCGATCGTCACCTCGTCGTCCACGTGCCGGCTGAGGTGGACGCCGAGGAAGGGCAGCGTGGGATCGGGCACCGGGTAGATGAGCGACTTCACGAGGTCGGCGCGCTCGGGCCTCAGCGTGAGGTAGGCGCCGCGGAATGGGACGATGCGCGGGTCCGAGTCCGCGCCGGCCTGGCGCGCGAGGCGGTCGGACCACGGTCCCGCGCAGAACACGGCCTGGCCGGCCTCCACCTCGTCGCCCGAGCTCGAGCGCAGCCGGACCGAGCCGTTCTCCGTGCTCACCCCAGCCACCGCGAAGCCGAGGCGCAGCTGCCCGCCCGCCTCGCGCACGTCGTCGGCGAGCGCGCGCGCCACCTCGCGGAAGTCGACGACGCCGGTGGCGGGCGAATGCAGCGCCGCCACGCCGCGCGCGTGCGGCTCGATCTCGCGCAGCTCCTCGGGACCCACCCGGCGAAGGTCCGGCACCTCGTTGGCAACGCCTCGGCGCTCCAGCTCGTCGAGCCCGGGCAGCTCCTCTTCGCTCGTCGCGACGATCAGCTTGCCGCAGCGCTTGGCCTCGATCCGGTGGCGCTCGCAGTACTCGTACATGTCGCGGGCGCCCTGCACGCACAGCCGGGCCTTGAGCGAGCCCGGCGCGTAGTAGATGCCGCCGTGGATCACGCCGCTGTTGTGACCGGTCTGGTGGAAGCCCACCTCGGACTCGCGCTCGAGCACGATCACCTGGCGATCGGGCTTGCGCGCGATCAGCTCGCGCGCAGTGGCCAGCCCGAGGATGCCCGCCCCCACCACCACAACCGTGGAATCCATTCCCCGAACGGTATCTGTCGGCTTAGGATGAGCGCGTTTGCCAAGTGCGAAGTGGGGCGGAGCGGAAGCCCCTACGCGCTCGGCGGTCGAGCTCGAGCCCGCTTGCGCCGCCCGTCACGCGTAGTGCACGTCCTCCTCGGCGCCCTCGTCCTCCACCGGCATCTCGCACGTGGGGCAGTACCAGACGGCCTCGAGCGCAGTGCCGCAGACCGAGTGCCGCGGCGGGTCGACGTCGCCGGTGTGGCGCGCGCCCCAGTCGGACAGGAGGCGCAGCGCGCCGGCCAGCTCGCGCCCGGCGGCGGCCAGCTCGTAGACGAAGCGCGGCGGGCGCTCCGAGTAGCGCTCGGCGCGCACGAGCCCCTGCGACTCGAGGTTGCGCAGGCGCTGGCTGAGCACGTTGGGGGCGATGCCC
>DASXCV010000388.1:0-10230 GCA_036491015.1 Thermoleophilaceae bacterium
GGGTTGTCGGACACGATCCAGCGGGTCGCGGCCCGCTCGGCCGGCAGCGCGTCCGCCAGTCGCTGCATCTCGACCGGGTCCTCCACCCCCACCTTCTCCTCGGGCGTCAGCGCGAGCGCGCCCCAGTTGCGCGTGTCCTCCATCGCGCGCGCGCGGTCGGTGTCGTACGAGACCTTCATCTCGATCGTCAGCTCGATGTCGGAGAGCGGGCGCCCCTCCTTCTCCGCCCCCTCGCGCACCGCCGGCAGCAGCTTCTCGGCGTACAGCTCGGGCGCCTTCCCGGAGGTGGTGATGAAGCCGTCCGCGATGCGGCCGGCGAGCCGCGCCGCCGCCGGGCCGGACGCCGCGATGTAGAGCGGCACGCCGCCCGGCGGGCGGTCGTAGATCGTCGCGTTGTCGGTGTGGAAGTAGTTGCCCTCGAAGCTCACGCGCTCGTCCGTCCAGAGCTCGCGCATGAGCAGCGCCGCCTCCTTGAGCCGCTGGAAGCGCTCCTTCTGCTCCGGCCACTCGATGCCGAGCGGCGTCTCGTTCATCGCCTCGCCGGTGCCGATGCCGAGGAACACGCGCTCCGGATAAAGGCAGCCGAGCGTGGCCATCGCCTGCGCGACGATGCCCGGGTGGTAGCGGTAACTCGGCGCCACCACGCTCGTGCCGAGGCCGATGCGCGAGGTGCGCTCGCCCACCGCCGCGAGCCAGGCGAACGAGAACGGCGCATGGCCGCCGTCGTGGCGCCAGGGCTGGAAGTGGTCGGACACGACGACGGTGTCGAACCCCAGCTCCTCGGCCAGCACCGCGTACTCCACGAGCTCGCGGGGGCCGAACTGTTCGGCCGAGGCCTTGTATCCGAGCTTGAGCATCCGGCGCAGGAGGATGGCATAAGGTTCGCGCGGTGAGCGACCTGAGCGGCCGCACGATGTTCATGTCCGGGGGCAGCCGCGGCATCGGCCTGGCCATCGCGCTGCGCGCGGCGCGGGATGGCGCCAACGTCGCGCTGATCGCGAAGACCACCGAACCGCACCCCAAACTCGAGGGCACGATCTACACCGCCGCCGAGGAGATCGAGGCGGCCGGGGGCAAGGCGCTGCCGCTGCCCGGCGACATCCGCAACGAGGATCAGGTGGTCGACGCGGTGGCGAAGACCGTCGAGCAGTTCGGCGGCATCGACATCGTGGTGAACAACGCGAGCGCGATCCAGATCCAGGGCTCGGAGTCGCTGCCGATGAAGCGCTACGACCTGATGCAGAACATCAACACGCGCGGCACGTTCCTGGTCTCGCGCGCGTGCGTGCCGCACCTGAAGCAGGGCACGAACCCGCACGTGCTCACGCTGAGCCCGCCGCTCAACATGAAGCCGCACTGGTTCCAGCACCACCTCGCCTACACGATCGCCAAGTACGGCATGAGCATGTGCACGCTCGGCATGGCGGCCGAGTACGCGGACGACGGGATCGCGTTCAACTCGCTCTGGCCGCGCACCATCATCGCCACCGCCGCGGTGCAGAACCTGCTCGGCGGCGACGAGGCGATGGCCCGCTCGCGCAGGCCCGAGATCCTGGCCGACGCCGCGCACGCGATCCTCGTGCGCGACTCGCGCGGGTGCAGCGGCAACTTCTTCATCGACGACGAGGTGCTCGCCGAAGAGGGGACCACCGACCTCTCGGCCTACACATACGGCGACGGCGGCTCGCTCCAGACGGACATTTTCCTGGACGACTGACCGAGCTCAGTTCGACCCCGCCGTGGTCGAGCTGTTCGCCGCCGCGATCGAGTCCGCCGGCGCCACCGGCAGCCGCGCCGCCCAGCTAGCCCGTAACGCCGCCCTCGCGGGGGAAGCTCGGCGCTGGGAACGGGCCGTCCGTGTCCACGTGCGAGCGCATGGCGGCGTCGCAGATCGCATAGCCCCAGTTCAGCAGCCGGTTGCGCATCGGCTTGTCGATCTCGGCGAGCCGCGTGGGGTAGGCAGCGAGCGCCTCGACCGCGCCTTGCTCGAACTGGAGCTCGGACGGCGCCGGGTAGTCGGCCATGTGGCTGCGGATGCCCCAGTAGGTGCCGGTCCGCAGGCCGGACGTGTAGCCGTCGATCGCCTGCTGCTTGCGCAGCGAGCGCACCTGGTTGTCGATCGTCTTCATCACGCGCACGCTCAGCCGCGCCCAGTCCGACGGCGGGTCCGGCGCGGGCGGCATCTGCCCGCCGCCGTCTGACACGAGGATCGTCTTGCAGCGCTTCCAGGCGGTCTCGAGACCGAGGTTGTCGTACACGCCGCCGTCGCTCAGCACGAGGCGCGTGGTGTACGGCGCCTGGCCGAGCGCGGGGTCCTCGCCCGACCCGGCCACGAACTCGTAGCCCGACACGTCATGGATCGACGGCGAGAGCACCGGCGGGAACGCCGACGACGCCGCGACGGCCTCGGCCAGCGGGAAGGCCGGGTTCTCCACCCTGCCCACCTGGTAGTCCGCCATGTAGGTCCGCGAGAAGCGGAACAGCACGCCGGTCTGGAGGCTCGTGGAGTTGAGCACGAACACGGGGGCCGGATCGGGCGGCAGGTCCTGCAGGGTCGCGTCGCCGAACAGGAACTTGCGGTAGGCGTGGGCCACGCGCTCGCCGATCGACTCGCCCGGCAGCATCATCCCCATCAGCACCGACTCGACGTCGAGCGTGTGAGAGGTGAGGTCCAGCAGCTTGTCCGCCACGAGCTCGGGGAACTTCTGGGCCACGCCGGCCTCGTCGAACTCCAGGTCCTTCCAGGCGAGCGCGAGCACGCCCGCCGCGATCGAGCCGCCGGACACGCTGGACACGCGGGCGAGCTTCTTCAGGTAGCCGAGCTCGTTGAGGCGCCACATCGCGCCCGTGTGGAAGAGCATCGCCCGGAAGCCGCCGCCCGACAGGCACAGCGCGATGCCGGGCTCGGGCGAATCCGTATCGGGATCGCCCGGGATGCTTCTGACGGGATGGGCGAGCGAGTCGTATGCGGGCACTGGGAGTCCGACCCTAACCCGACGCGCTGTGAAAGTCACCCCCGCACACAGACCACACGCCGCGGTGGGCGTCGCGGGCCTGGCGCGCCGCCGCGGCCAGGCGCGGGAAGAGCGACACCGGGCGCCCCGCGTAGACGTAGGTAGCGGCCCAGCCGGACTCGACCTGCTCGGTCTCCACGAGCCGCCCGTCCGCCAGCCACACGTACGCGAGCAGCCGTCCGTAGCGGTCCACGCGGTCCTGGGTCGGGTCGGTCTCGAGCCGGATGTGGGCGCCGGGCGGCGCCAGCGCGTCCATCGCCTTCGACGCCTCCGGCCCGCCGCACTCCACCGGCGTCCCGGGCCGATGAGTCTCGGGCGTGTCGATCCCGAGCAGGCGGACATAGAAGGTCCGGCCGCCCGCGCGGGCCACGAGCGTGTCGCCGTCCACGGGCCGTACCACCACGGCCGCGAAGCCGGCGCCCGCGTGTGGCGCGGCGTGCCGGCCCGACGGCCACAGCAGCACGGCCGCCGCGGCCGCGACGGCGAGCAGGGCGGCGATGAGCGCGCGCGGCTTCACAACCGCCTAAGGGCTACGGCGACGGTTTCTCGTCCCCTTCAGCTCGCGCGCAGGGCGACGATGCAGAGATCGTCGGGCAGCGCGCCGCCGGCAAAGCGCTCAGCGTCGCGGCGCAACTCGCGCACCACGCGGGCGGGCGAGGCGCCGCGCAGGTTGGCGAGCTTGCTCGTGATGCGGTCCGTGCCGAACAGCTCTCCCCCGCCCCGGCGCGCCTCGGACAGCCCGTCCGTGAACGCCATCAGGCCGGCTCCGCTGTCGAAGGGCGTGCTCGCCGACGTGCACTTGAGCTCGCGCTCCACCCCGAGCGGGAACGCGGGCGTGACCGACAGCAGCGGCAGGCCGTCGTCGAGCCACATCGGCGGCGGATGGCCGGCGAGCGCCCAGGTCATCGTGTGTTCGGACGGCGAGAACACGATGCAGGCGCAGGTGATGAACATCGACTGCTCGACCTGCTGCTCCAGCACCGCGCTGTTGGCGAGCTCGAGCAGGCGGCAGGGGTCGTCGGTGTACGGCGCCGAGGTGGCGAACGCGGTGCGCACGAACGCGGCCCGGCGCGCGGCGTCCACGCCCTTGCCGGCTACATCGCCGACGACCACGATCGTCGTGTCGCGTGGCCCGCCGGTGACGAGGTAGAAGTCGCCGGCCGCGCCCTGCTGCGCCGGCACGTAACAGCTCGCCAGTTCGAGCGAGGGCCTGCGCGGCGTATGCCGCGGCGCGATCGCCTGCTGGATGCCGCGCAGCTCGCCGATCTCGAGCCGCTGCTCGTCGACCATCCGCGCGAGCGCCAGGCGCTGCTCGGACAGCCGGCCGACCACGTAGCCCACGAGCACGTAGACCGCCAGTCGCAGGACCGATGCCTCTGTGATCGAGAGAGCGTCGCCCGGGTTGATCGCGCGCGCCCCCGCATACAGGCAGGCGGCGAGCAGCGCCACCGTCACGCCGCCGCGCCGTCCGAACCACAGGGCCGCGAGCAGCACGGGCACGAGGAACAGCGGGCCGGGGTCGCCCGTCACGGTTGCGCGAAGGATGAAGGCGGCGAGAAGAAGAAGTGCAGTGGCCAGACCACGCCAAGCACGTGTGCTCAGGCGGGGACGGTCCCGGCGGGCAAGCAGAGCGAATCCTTTCCGGTGGAGGGCTCGTGCGATCGTAACCCGGGACTGGCTGGATAGCCAGAGAATTCCCCGCCTCGCTAGTCTGAGGCGCCGTGCGCCAGTTGCTGGCCGACCTCATGGACGCGGCGGCCGGGCGGGCCGACTACGCCGACGTTCGACATGTGAGTTCGGCGGCGGAGTCAGTCGCCACCCGAAACGGCCTTGTGGACGTCGTCAGACATGGCTCCGAGGAGGGCTTCGGGGTGCGCGTTCGCATTGGCGGAGCCTGGGGCTTCGCCGCCGAGCGCGGCAGCTCCAAGGAGTCCGCCGAGAGCGCGCTCGAGCGCGCGATCGCCGTCGCGCAGGCCCAGCCGCTCGTGCCGGGCGCGGGCCCGCTGGCGCAGGAGTTGCCGGCGCGCGGCTCTTACGCGACGGCGCTCGAGATCGACCCGTTCGAGGTGCCGCTCGAGGAGAAGCTCGCGCTGCTGCTCGCCGCCGACGAGGCGATGCGCGGCGACCCGCGCGTGACCCTGACGATCGCCCAGTTCAGCGCCTTCCGCGAGGACAAGCTGTTCGCCTCGAGCGACGGCGCCCTCTGCCACCAGCGGATCGTCGAGTGCGGCGGCGGCATCGTGGCCACGGCCACGAGCGAGGACGATGCCCAGGTGCGCTCCCACCCGGGCGCCCACCGCGAGCAGGTGGCGCAGGCGGGCTGGGAGCACTTCGCAGGACTCGACATCGTGGCCTACGCGCCGCGCGTGGCCGAGGAGGCTGTGGCGCTGCTCAGCGCGCCGCACTGTCCCGCCGGCCGCACCACGCTCGTGCTCGACGGCGAGCAGACCGCGCTGCAGGTGCACGAGTCGGTGGGCCACGCTCTCGAGCTCGACCGCGTGCTCGGCCGCGAGGCCTCCTACGCGGGCACGAGCTGGGTGAGCGTGCCGGACCTCGGCGCGCTTCGCTACGGCTCCGAGCTGATGAACGTGAGCGCGGACGCCACCTGCGCGGGCGGCCTCGGCAGCTTCGGCTGGGACGACGAGGGCGTGGCGGGCCACGCGTTCCCGCTCGTGAGCGAGGGCATGCTGCGCGGCTTCCTCTCCTCGCGCGAGGCCGCCGCCGAGATCGGCCTCGAGCGCTCCGGCGGCTGCATGCGCGCCGACGGCTTCTCTCGCCAGCCGATCATCCGGATGACCAACGTCAACCTTGCGCCGGGCGACGCCGGCTCGCTCGACGACCTGATCGCCGACACCGACGAGGGCATCTACATGGAGACCAACCGCTCCTGGTCGATCGACAACCGGCGGCTGCACTTCCAGTTCGCCACCGAAGCCGCCTGGGAGATCCGCGGCGGCGAGCGCACCCGCCTGCTGCGCAACGCGAGCTACGCGGGCATCACGCCCGAGTTCTGGAGCGCGCTCGACGCCGTCTGCTCGGAATCGGAATGGCAGCTCTGGGGCCTCCTCAACTGCGGCAAGGGCGAGCCCGGCCAGGCGATGCACGTATCCCACGGGGCCGCCCCCGCGCGCTTCCGGGACGTCCAGGTGGGCGTGGCGTGACCAACCTCGAGCTGGCGCAGCGAGCGCTCGCCGCGGCCGGCGACGGGGCGCTCGCCACGGTCACCGCCGAGCGGTCGCTGATGCTGCGCTACGCGCGCAGCCGGCCCACGCAGTCGACGGCGATCGACGACCTCACGGTGGAGGTCGCGGTGCTGCGCGGCGGGCGCGTGGGCACGGCATCCACCAACGCCGCCGACGACGACTCGCTCGCGCACTGCGCCCGCGCGGCCGAGGCCGCGGCCGAGGCGATGGCGCACTCGCCGGGCGGCAACCCCTACCCCGGCTTCCCGGCCGCGCAGCCGCTGCCCGACTGCGACACCTTCGACGCCGCCACCGCGCGGCTCGACGCGGAGCAGGGCGGCGCCGCGCTCGCCGAGGCATTCGAGGTGGCCGAGCGCGAGGGAGTGGAGGCGCACGGCACGTGGACGGTGGGCGACGTGGAGACGGCGGTCGCGTCGTCCGAGGGCGTGGCTGCATCCGAGCGCTCCACCGACGCCTTCATGAAGGTGGTGTGCATCGCGCCGAGCGACCGCAGCGGCTACACCACCGCCACGGCGCGCTCGGTGGCCGACATCAACCCGCGCGAGCTCGCCGAGAGCGCCGCCGCCAAGGCCACGATGACGGGCGACCCGGTGGCGCTCGACCCGGGCGAGTATCCGGTGGTGCTCGAGTCGCACGCCGTGGCGGAGCTGCTCGTGCACCTCTCCTGGACCACGTTCAACGGCCTCGCCTTCGTGGAGGACCGCAGCGCCTTCAGCGGGCGTCTCGGCAGCACGGTCGCGGCCCCGGCGATCAACCTGTCGGACTCCCCACGCTTCCCGCGCACGTTCCAGCGCGGGTTCGACGCCGAGGGCGTGCCGAAGGCGCCGCTCCCGCTGATCCAGGACGGCGTGGCGAAGAACGTGGTGCACGACACGGCCAGCGGGGCGCGCGCCGGCACCGGCACGACCGGCCACGCGACCGCGCCGGGCGGCTCTCCCTACGGGCCGATGGCCACCAACCTCGTGCTCACGGGCGGGGGAGCGAGCGACGCGCGGGAGCTGTGCGCGCCGATCGAGCGCGGCATCTACATCACGCGCCTCTGGTACGTGAACGCGGTGCGCCCGAAGGAGACGCTGCTCACGGGCGTGACCCGCGACGGCACGTTCCTGATCGAGGACGGCAAGGTCTCGCGACCGCTCGTGGACATGCGCTTCACGGACTCGGCGCTCGGCCTGCTCGAGCGCACCCAGGCGCTCAGCTCCACCCCGGTTCTCACGAGCGAGGGCGAGTTCTACGGCCGCCGCTTTGCGAGCGGCGTGGTGTGCCCGGCGCTGCGCGCGGCGTCCATGCGATTCACCGGCTGACTTAAAACCTATTTGCGGGGGCGGGCGGTCCCGGATACCGTCTTTGGGTGACTCGCGTCCCCCGTCCTCTGATTGTGCTGCTCGGCGCGCTCGCGGTAGCCCTCGTGCTGGGCGCTGCCTCGGCAGCCGCCGACCCGACGCTGCCGGCGGGCTTCCAGATCGTCCCGCTGGCCAACAACTTCGGTCCTCCCGGCGACGACTCGATCATGGACGTGGCCTGGGCGCCCGACGGCCGCATGTTCGCCGCCGACCGCGGCGGCTACGTGTTCGTGCACATGCCGGGCGACCCGCCGGGCCAGAACGAGCTGGTGGCCGATATCTCCGACCACGTGAGCGACGCCGCCACCACCGACCACGGCCTGCTCGGCATCGCCACCGACAAGGACTTCGAGTCGAACGGCTACTTGTACCTGCTCTACACCTACGACGATGCGGACACCGGTCCGACGGGCCGCAAGGTGTCCGTGCTCACTCGCATCACGGTCGACTCCACGACCAACGCCGCCGTGCCCGACCTCACCGACCCCCCCAACCCCATGGAGACGCCGATCCTCGGCACGGCGCTGGACACGACGGGGACGGGCGCCGACGGCTCGTGCGGCCCGCCCTCGAACACCAACGACTGCATCCCGTCCGAGGGCAGCTCGCACTCGATCGGCAGCGTGCGGGTGGCGCCCGACGGCACGCTCTTCGTCGGCACGGGTGACGGCAACGACTACACGAAGGTCGACCCGCTGGCCTTCAACGACAACAACCCGCAGACCTACCGCGGCAAGATCATGCACATCGACCGCGAGGGGCACGGGCTTCCTGGTCATCCGTTCTGCCCGGCCGACACGAATCCCGCAGATGTCTGCACCAAGATCTACGCGATGGGGCTGCGCAACCCGTTCCGCTTCACCGTGCGGCCCGAGGGCGGGCTCGCGATCGGCGACGTCGGGCAGAACGCCTGGGAGGAGCTCGACCTCGCGAACGGCGGCGAGGACTTCGGCTGGCCCTGCTGGGAGGGCAACGTCGAGACGCCCTTCGAGGACGGCGCGATGATGACGTACAAGGACAGCCCCTTCTGCAAGGCGCGCTATGCGAACCCCGCCGCGACCGGCCCGGCGCCCACCTTCCCGGCCTGGAGCTGGTTCCACGTGAACTACCCGGTCGACCTCTCCAAGTGCACGAACACGGTCGGCAACACGTCGATCGGCGGCCCCGAGTACATGGGCGACCAGTACCCGGCCGGCTACCGCGGCACGATCTTCTTCGGCGACTGGACCTGCCAGTGGATCAACCACGCAACCCTCAGCGGCAACACGGTCACGGGCGTGAACCTGTTCGCCTCCGGCTGGAACGGCGGCATCGATCTGCTGAGCGCCCCTGACGGCAACCTCGCCTATATCGACAACACAGGCGTAAACGAGGTCGTCTACGGGCCGGGCAACCACAAGCCGCAGGTCACGGCGAGCGGCACGACAGACGCCGCGCCGCTCACGGCCGACTTCAGCTCGACTGCGAGCGACCCGGACGGCGACTCGCTCAACTACGACTGGGACTTCGGCGACGGCTCGCCACACGGCACGACCGCCAACCCCACCCACGTCTACGCGAGCCCCGGGCTCCACATCGCCAACGTCACCGTCGACGACGGCCGCGGGATGAGCGCCAGCGCCTCGGCCACGGTCACGGTCACCCCGGCTCCCGCCGGTGGCGTGGAGGGGACGAAGACCCGCCTGCACCTCGCGCGCCTGCGCCTGTCCGTGAGCTCGGCGAGGCTTGGGAGCGGCGGCTCGATCAGCGGCAGCTTCAGCTCGGCCCATTCGGTGCGCAAGCTCGTCGTCTCGCTCTGGCGCGGGCGGGCGAACGCCACGGCCTGCCGCTGGTGGTCGGCGCGCTCGCACTCGCTGAAGAAGGGCTCCTGCAAGCAGCCGCACTGGCTCACGGCCAAGCTGCAGCGGAAGGGCACGCGCTACACGTGGACGCTCAAGCTCGGCAAGTCGCCCCCGCGCGGGTCGTACACGCTCGTGCTCCAGGCGCTGCCGCGGGGCAGCGGGATCGCGCCGAGCGCGCGGCTGCACAAGACGCTGCGAGCGCGCTAGGCGATCTTCAGCAGCACGATCACGTTGATCACGAAGATCAGCGCGAAGAAGACGGTCCAGCGGTTGAGGTTCCGCTCGACCAGCGAGCCGCCACCGAACGGTCCACCGCCCGAGCCGGCGCCGAACGCGCCGGACAGCCCCGAGTCCTTGCCCGAGTGCATGAGGATGAGCAGGATCAGGACGACGGAGATGATGACCTGGAGGCCGCTTAGAACCGAGTACATGCGCGGCTAAGACTAGCGGCGTGCCCGGGGTGGTATGGGGTACGGGGTAACGGGTATGGGGTAAGGGGTAGGGCTTGGGCTCTGGCACCTACCCCCTACTCCCTACTCCCTACTCCCTACTCCCTACGAGCCTGTCCATCTGCCTGAGGATCTCGATCGCCTGCGCCCTCAGCTCCTTGTCGATCGCCTGGTAATCCTCATCCGAGAGCTTCCCCATCTGGTGGTCGAGCTCGGCGTCCTTGATCTCGCGGTACTTCGCCTCCTTGGCGGCCTCGAGGGCGGCGCGGGTGTCGTCGCCGCGGCGGTCGATCTCGGCCCCGCGGCGCAGCGGGCCGAGCACGACGAACGCCACGACCAGGCCGAGCGTGAAGATGGCCAGCACAAGCTCCATGGGCGGC
>DASXCV010000389.1:0-6358 GCA_036491015.1 Thermoleophilaceae bacterium
GATCGTCCTCTATCAGGCCTCGCGCTACACGCAGCACTGCCGCCTGTACGCGCCGGTTTTTGCAATCGAACTGTGAATAGTTGTGTAGGGTCCGCGCGATGCGAGGACGTGGGGTCGCTTTGCTCCTTCTCACGACGGCGATCGGGGCGGCGTTTGCCGCCTCGGCGAGCGCGAAGACGCACTGGCTGTGCAAGCCGGGCACGAACGCCTCGTTCTGCGCTCCGCCGCTGACCACCACGAACGTGTCGCCCACCGGCGACATCCTCGGGACGCAGACGATCAAGCGCGACAAGAACCCGAAGTACGACTGCTTCTACGTCTACCCGACGGTCTCGGACCAGACGACGCAGACGGCGACCTTCGCCATCGACCCCGAGGAAAAGTCGATCGTCCTCTACCAGGCCTCGCGCTACACGCAGCACTGCCGCCTGTTCGCGCCGGTCTACCGCCAGCTCACGCTGCAGGGCATCAACGCCGGAGGCGGCAGCTCCACCAACACCGCGCCTCCGTCCTACGTCTATACCGACGTGCGCGACGCCTGGCGCGACTACCTCAAGAACTTCAACGACGGCCGGCCGGTGGTGCTCATCGGCCACTCGCAGGGCACCTTCGTGCTGCGCCAGCTCATCGCGCAGGAGATCGACCCCAAGGCGTCGGTGCGGTCGCTGCTGGTCTCCGGGCTGCTCATGGGCGGCAACGTGCTCGTGCCCCAGGGCCAGAGCGTCGGCGGCGACTTCAAGCACATCCCGGGCTGTCGCTCGCCGAACCAGTTCGGGTGCATCGTCGCCTACTCGACCTTCGACGGGCCAGTACCGCCCAACTCGCTGTTCGGGCGGTCGACCAACCCCGCCGACGAGGTGCTGTGCACCGACCCGGCGGCGCTGGGCGCCGGCAACGCGCCGCTGAACTCGATCTACCCGAGCGCGCCCTTCGCGCCAGGGACGACGCTCGGCGCGGCGACGCCGCTGGTCGGCATTCCCCAGGTCAGCGTGCCCACCACCTACATCGCCACCTCGGGGGCCTACGACAGCTCGTGCGTGGACACCGACGGGTCCGACGTCATGCAGGTGAGCGCGCAGAACGGCGCGCCGCTGCTCAACCCGGTGCCCGACGCCACCTGGGGCCTGCACCTGACCGACGCGAACATCGCCCAGGGCACCGAAGTGGCGCTCGTGCAGCGGCAGTTCCGCGCCTACGAGCGCCGCAACGCGGCCAAATAGACTTCCCGGCATGGCGTCGCCCCGCCTGCCAGAGCCCGACCGTCCGTGGATGATGCGGACCTACGCCGGTCATTCGACCGCCAAGCGGTCCAACGAGCTCTACCGCGGCAACCTTGCCAAGGGCCAGACCGGGCTGTCGATCGCGTTCGACCTGCCCACCCAGACCGGCTACGACGCCGACCACGAGCTGGCCAAGGGCGAGGTCGGCAAGGTGGGCGTGCCCATCGCCCACCGGGGCGACATGGGGTTCCTGCTCCACGACATCCCGCTCGACGTGATGAACACGTCGATGACCATCAACGCCACCGCCGCCTGGCTGCTCGCGCTCTACATGGTCGTGGCCGAGGAGCAGGGCGTCGACCAGTCGGCGCTGCAGGGCACCACGCAGAACGACATCCTCAAGGAGTACCTCTCGCGGGGGACCTACGCGTTCCCGCCCGGGCCGTCGATGCGGCTGATCGCGGACATGATCGCGTTCACCGTCGACGAGGTGCCCAAGTGGAACCCGATCAACATCTGCTCGTACCACCTGCAGGAGGCCGGGGCCACGCCGGCGCAGGAGATCGCCTACGCGCTGTCCACCGCGATCGCGGTGCTCGACGCGGCGCGGGCGCGTGTGGATGAGGACACCTTCCCGCGCGTGTTCGGGCGGATCTCGTTCTTCGTCAACGCGGGCATCCGCTTCGTCGAGGAGCACGCGAAGCTGCGGGCCATGGGGCAGCTGTGGGAGGAGATCGGGCGCGAGCGCTACGGCGTGGACGACGACCGCTACCTCCGCTTCCGCTATGGCGTGCAGGTGAACTCCCTGGGGCTGACGGAGGCGCAGCCCGAGAACAACGTGATCCGGATCGTGCTCGAGGCGCTGGCCGTGACGATGGGTCGCGACGCGCGGGCGCGGGCCCTCCAGCTGCCGGCGTGGAACGAGGCGCTCGGGCTGCCGCGGCCGTGGGACCAGCAGTGGTCGCTGCGGATCCAGCAGATCCTCGCCTTCGAGACCGACCTCCTCGAGTACCCCGACATCTTCGAGGGGTCGAAGGTGATGGAAGGGCTCGTGTCCGAGCTCGTGTCGGCCTCCCGCGAGGAGATGGCGACGGTGGCCGAGTACGGCGGCGCCGTCGAGGCTGTGCCGTACATGAAGACGCAGCTCGTGGAGTCGCACCGCGCGCGGGTGGCCGCGATCGAGAGCGGCGAGCACAAGGTGATCGGGCAGAACGTCTACACGTCCACCGAGCCGTCGCCGCTGCAGGAGGGCGCGGACGGGGGCATTCTCACCGTGGATCCTGGCGTGGAAGAGGGGCAGAAAGCAGCAGTGAGGGAATGGCGCTCCTCTCGTGACCAATCCGCCGTCGAGGCTGCTTTGTCCGCGTTGGGTGAGGCGGCCCGGGATGACTCCGTGAACCTGATGCCGGCCACACTTGCCTGCGCGGCCACGGGCGCGACCACCGGCGAGTGGGCCGAGGCGCTGCGCGAGGTGTTCGGCGAGTACCGGGCGCCCACGGGCGTGGCGGACGCCGCCATGGCGCCGGACGACGACGCGCTGAGCGCGTTGCGCGACAGGGTGGAGCAGGTGTCCGAGGCGCTCGGCCGGCGGGTGAAGATCCTCGTGGGCAAGCCAGGGCTCGACGGGCACTCGAACGGCGCCGAGCAGATCGCCGTTCGCGCGCGCGACGCCGGCATGGACGTTGTGTACGAGGGGATCCGCCTGACGCCGGCCCGGATCGCCCAGGCGGCGGTGCAGGAGGGCGTGCACGTGGTGGGGCTGTCGATCCTCTCTGGGTCGCACCTCGAGCTGATCCCCAGCGTGCTGGCAGAGCTGCGCGAGGCGGGGGCGGACGTGCCGGTGGTGGTCGGCGGGATCATTCCCGAGGCCGATGCCGCCAAGCTGCGGGAGGCGGGAGTGGACAGGGTGTACACGCCCAAGGACTTCGAGATCAGCCGCATCATGGGCGACATCGTGGACCTCGTAGCCGAGCGCAACGGCGTAGCCGCCGCGCCGGCCGCGGCGTAGTGTCCGACGGCGCATCGCTAGGCCGGCGGCTGCGGTCCGGAGATCGCTCCGCGGCACCGGCTGCGTTGAATCTGATTGAGGACCGGTCGGTTGGTGGTCGGTCTGCCGCCTTCGAGCTGCTTGCCGAGGTGTCACCGGCAGCGATGGAGGGTGAGGCCCCGGCGCATCTGGTTGGTGTGACGGGGCCGCCCGGGGCCGGCAAGTCCTCCTTGTTGTCTGCCCTGGTGTCGGCTTGGCGCGCGGCTGGGCGAACCGTGGCAGTCCTCGCAGTGGACCCATCCTCGAAGCGGAGCGGTGGCTCGCTGCTCGGCGACCGCGCCCGCATCGACCACGACCCGGGCGACGACGGCGTGCTGATCCGCTCGACCGCCGCGGGCACCCGCCTGGGCGGGCTCGCTCCCCCCACGCGCGAGGCGGCCGAGGCGCTGGCGGCCGCGTTCGACGTGGTGGTGGTCGAGACGGTGGGCGTCGGCCAGTCCGAGACCGACGTGGAGCAAGTGTGCGACACCCTCGCCGTGATCGTGCAGCCGGCGTCCGGGGACACGCTCCAGTTCCTCAAGGCGGGGATCATGGAGGTGCCCGACATCCTGGTGGTGACGAAGGCTGACCTCGGCGACGTCGCGCTGGCCGCGCGCCGCGACCTGGCGGCGGCGCTGCGCTCGCTCGGGCGCCGTGAGGTGCCGGTGCTGGCGGTGTCCTCCCTGTCGCCGACGACCGGAATCGACGAGCTGGTGGAGGCGCTCGACGCGCACCGCCGCTCCCTCGATCTGCCGGCCACGCGCACACGCGCGCGCCGGCTGGCCGCGCTCTCCGAGTTCGTCGCGGAACACGGTGAGGTGCGACTGCGCGGACTGGGCGGCCGCCGCGAGGCGGAGCGCCTGCTGCAGCGGCAGGGGGACGGCCTCGGCGTGGCCGAGCTGCTCACCGTGCTCGACGAGCAGTCGTCTTAGCCGGGGGGCGAACTTTCGATGCGTGGGGCCTTTATGACCGTATGGGTGCAAAAGTCCCGGCGCATGAGGTTGAGCTCGCCCTTTTGGCGAACGAGCAGCATGGGGTTGTGGCCGCGTGGCAGCTCGTTGCGCTCGGATTCAGCCGCCGGCAGATCTCGGTGCGGGCGGAGCGGGGGCGGCTCCATCGCCTCTATCGAGGGGTGTATGCGGTCGGGCATGCCGCGCTGAGCCGCGAGGCGAGGGACATAGCCGCGGTGCTTGCTTGTGGGCCGGGAGCGCTGCTTAGCCACTGGAGCGCGACGGCGCGCTGGGAGCTACTGCGTCCGACCGGTGGGTGGCCACATGTGAGCACATCGCTCGACCGGCGAGTGAGGCGGATCGAAACGCACCACGTGCGGCCGTTCCACGCGAGCGACCAAGCGCAACGGGACGGGATCCCCGTGACCAGTGTGCCCCGGACGCTGCTGGACCTGGCCGGGGTGGCTGACGAGCGGATCCTCAGGCGCGCGGTGAATGAGGCGGTGCGGCGCAAGCGGCTCGATGCCGGTGCGGCATGGGATGTGATCGAGCGGCATCCACGCCGGAAGGGAACGAAGGCGCTCCGCGCCGTACTCGCGGCGGTAGACCCGCAGACCGGCCGCACTCGCTCCGACCTAGAAGTGGCATTCCTCGCGTTCTGCCGGCGACGCGGAGTCGAAACCCCAGTCGTGAACGGGAGGATCGAGGGCTACGAGGTCGACATGCACTGGCCGGGGAGCAAGCTGATCGCCGAGCTCGACGACTACGAGTACCACCGCACGCCGGTGGAGTTCGAGAACGACCGCCGCAGGGACGCGCGGCTGAAGGCGCGCGGGTACACGGTGATACGCGTGACCGGCGCGTGGCTCGACGAGGATCCGACAGAGCTGGCGGAGCTAGTCCGTGCTCACGTCGGGGTCGATCGCGTCCTCTGAGTAGGCGATCGCCACTGCGTGTGCGCGTGTGTGCGCGTCGAGCTTGCGCAGGATGTTCTTGATGTGGGTGCGCACCGTGTGCGGGCTCACGTGGAACTTCCCCGCGATGTCCTCGGTGGACGTGCCCATCGCCAGCTCCTCGAGCACGCCGAGCTCGCGGCTGGAGAGTGCTTCAGTACGTCCGCCAGCCTGGACGTCACTACGTCCATCACCGCCGCCCCGTGCTCTGCGCTCCGCTCGCGCACCGCCGGACATAGACCGGTTACTTGCGCCCTGCACTGGTCACAACATAGCGAGCGAATCGGCGCTCCGCAGTGTGCCTGTCCGCTACCCGACGTGGACGAAACCGACGGCGTCCCCCGGCGGGTGTACGCGGCGCGCAACCTGGTCACCGGAGTTGCCCTCGATGGTATGGATGTCGCCGTTTGCGTCCACACCTTCGACGATGCCGATGTGCTCGTGGAAGACGATCAGGTCGCCCGGCTTGGGCGTCTGGCCCGAGCCGGCGGTGTAGGCGCGGCCGGTCTGCTGCGCCCAGGAATAGAGCTGGTCGACCGAACCGAAGCCCTGCCCCTGGTTGCCGAGCGGGGCTCCGGCCTGGCGGGCGGCCCAGGACACGAAGTAGGCGCACCACGGGCCGGGGCCGGGAGCGCCGGCGGTGGCTGAGCGGTACTGGGCGATCCGCGGCGAGTTGTTGGAGCCGGGCGGCTGCTCCGCCTGGCCGACCTCGCCCGCGGCCGCGGCCACGATGCGGGCGCCGACGCTGTTGCCGGACACCGGGGTGACCGGAGTGGTGGCAGCCGTGGCGGTGGCGGTGGTGCCCATCGCGCCCTGAAGCGCGGAGGCGAAGCTGGCGCCGCTCGTGGAAGCCGGCGTGCTGGTGGTGCTGGTGGACTGCGCCGGCACGAAGGCGGTGTCGAGCGCCTGTATCCGAGTCAGGATGGATTCGAGACTCACCACCGGGTACTCGGATGGACGGTGGGGATCTTTAGGGAGTTGAGGGAGTTGGGCTTGCCGGGATCCTCCGGCTCGCCCAACTCCCTACCCCTTACTGCCTACTGACTAGCGAAGCAGCGAAAGAACGCTGTTCGGCAGCTGGTTGGCCTGCGAGAGCATGCTCGTGCCGGCCTGCTGGAGAATCTGGTCTTTCGTGAACTCGACCATCTCGGAGGCCATGTCCACGTCCTTGATCTGTGACTCGGACGCGGTCAGGTTCTCCTGGTAGGT